>NZ_JBWKME010000092.1:0-47752 GCF_056431085.1 Mesorhizobium waitakense
GCTTAAGCAACCAAATCCTACGTCATTTCAACGGCTTGCACCACATCCGCCAACCTCCATGAATTTTCCGGGTTAACTGGGCTAGCCGATTTCGGAGGTGGCATGATGGATGTGTCGGCGTCGGTTTATCGTCGCGACATCGAGGACCGACCTGAATATTCCTTTCTGGCTCACGACACCGAGCGCGACGTTCGCGAATTAAGGGATGTGCTGCGAGAGTTTGCAATAGGCGGGACATACGCAAGGTTGGTTAGCGCAAGTGACATGGAAGCTAAGCTCGTTCCGGTTATGCGGAGCGAACCATATGGGTTCCTGCATGAGAGCGCCAAATCTGAGGCGCAACGCGCGTTCCCTTGCGAAGAGCAGGTCGAAGACGGCCGAGATGTTCGGTCTTTCGCCGAGCGCAGGAGCTGAGATATGGCTCCCGGAAGTCAAGGTTTTGTCCTCCCGCCCAGCTCAAGCCAGAAAGCTACGCGATCGGAGGGCGCTTCACCGATAGTCGTTCATGCGTTTGCGGACGGCCGCTTCGCCGGCAACCCCGCGGCTGTCGTACTCTATGAGAAATATCCAGCGTCGGCCGAATGCGTAAGGCTGGCCCAAGGTTTCCGTCAACCTGTAACCGTGTTTCTTCGCCCGCTCCAAGATGCAGGTCATTTCGAGATTCGCTGGTTCACGCAGAACGCGGAATTGGACCTCTGTGGACATGGAACGTTGGCGGCGACATATTGGGTGTATTCCTCAGCCGCTTGCGAGCGGAACCTTCAAGTAACCTATCAGTCGCGGAGTGGACTTCTCCGTGGCTGGATGCAAGGGGACGTTGTTCAGGTCGCGCTTCCGCCGATCGACACGGCTGTTGCGACCTCCGCGGAATACGAATTGGTGGAACGGTGCATAGGCGCGCCGGTGAAAGAAATTCGAAAGGCATATGACGACTTCGTCGTTGTCGTCGACCACGAACGTACCGTTCTTGATTATGAGCCGAATTTTGGCAGCATAGCAGAGATCGACTGCCGCGGCGTCGTTCTCACGGCACTTGTCGATCCAAACGGGGCGTTCGCTGAGTTTGATATCGTATCCAGATTCTTTTCGCCGAGAATCGCAATCGACGAGGATCAGGTCTGCGTGTCAGCGCACTGCAAGCTCTATTCATATTGGGCGAAGGTCCTCGGTAGGAGGGATTTGCGTGCTCTGCAGGCTTCCGAGAACGGAGGAGGGCTCCACCTGTCGTCTGAGAATGGTCATGTCATCGTTGGAGGAAGGGCCAAGCTTGGGAGTATGGATGGCTGCCACGAAGGCCCACGAGATGGGCACCGCCGATTGCCATTCGCATGGAAAATCCCATTAGGTTAGCGACGCCATCAGAGTTTGGACTGGACGCTTCTGAGGCCGCCAGCGATCGGCTTCCCGGGTCGGCAGCCGTAGTGCCACTGTGACATTGCGGCATAGCCGTAGCCCGATTTGGACTGTGGAGACTACGACACTGACCCCGACACGAAGCGAACCGCTAGCATTTTCTTTTCCCAGACTCAGGGATAGCCGTCGGAGGTCTGCCAGCGGGGGTGGTTACGATCGAGCCCGTGAATCCTAGGTACATTTCATGCTCCCGGAGAAGGTCATGGGCGTTGTCTGCGATTAGGTCGACCTCGCGCGGATCCGCTGAGACGGCGGCAGCGACATCAAGATCTACGGCTGTCGTCCTCGTCACGGCGAATGCTGGCGAAAAGACATGCCGCCACGATCCTGTGTACCGCCCGGTTGTTACCGTGGAGAGTTGGCCTTGATGCGAGCAGTGGAGTGCGGGTCTGAGACGAAGGCTTCGAGGAAGTCACTCCATTTCAGCGGTGCGGCGCGCATGGGCAAGCATTTGCTCCAGCTCTTCCCTTCCGTCGCGGGTAAGCGAAATTATTGCCTCGTCCGGCCTGGCAGATGCTGATGATGCTAGCTGAGGTTGTCATCATTGCTGACGATCGTTTGAATCAGTCGAGTGCATGCCCTTCTTGGGGACGCCTGTGTCGTCGACGATCCACGCCGGATCGGTTTGCGCTGCTCGTGGAAGAACCCAGTCGCGACCCGCGCTAGGGTCAGGATCTGTAATTTGCAGAGCTTGGCCGCCGCCTGCGACAGCGTCGTGGCGGCATCAGAAGTCCCAACAGCCGAGAGTGAAGCCGCATTCGACGCTTATGTCGATGGTTCGATCAGGGTGATCGGCCATGCCGACCGAGCTTCCAGCCGGGCATGGCGAGCCGCTGCCTGATCACGAAGCTCCACCCTAACGCATCGGCGACCAGCGCGAATTCCTCCGCCGCCGCTACCTTCTGACTCAGCAAGACTATGGGCCTGCCCGGAGTCGCGGTCGCTCATCGTGCCGTCCTTGACAGGGCACTGGCGCAGGCCGCGCTTGCCACGCTGCATTATCGTCTCTGGGAGCCGACGACATCCATCCATTGTGCGAGATGGCGTCCCGTCGTTCACAGGCTGTTCGAGCGGCAGCCGATGCCGGGCATGTCGTCTCCGCCCCAGTCGCGTTCATGCAGGAGCTTCCCCAAATTGTCATGCGGACGGCTCGCGCCGAGCGGCAACCCATGCTCGGGAGGGCCAATGAGCGCCCTGCCGTTGCCGATTCTGGGGGCACAGCGGGGTGGAAGTGCCCATCGTGCGTAAGCCGGAGACGGCGCTTTTTGTCATATGTGTCCACAGTACGACAATTTTGTTGCATATCAGACAAAAGTTTCTTAAAGGAAAAACCTGGTCGGGAGGAGCCGACCAATCAACGGATGGATGGGAGGACGGATGGACGCTGCGGGTGAACGACTTCACGCGGATGCGATCATTGTCGATGCGGTATGCCCGCTATTGGACGATCAAGAGCGTATAGCGGACTATCAGGCCGGCGGGTTGACAGCCATCGCGCCAACAGTCGGCTACTGGCATGGAGCTGCGGTGACGCTGCGGACGATTGGATCATGGTACAGGCTGCTGAGGGAGCGCCACGATCTAATATTGGTCCGTACCGCTGCCGACATCCGGAGCGCCAAGGCTCAGGACAAGACGGGCATCATCTTGCATTTCCAGGGACCTGCGCCGATTGAGGACAGCCTCGATCTCATCGATGCCTTCAAGGCCCTTGGTGTAGGGATCATGCAACTTGCCTACAATGTGAAAAACCGGATCGGCGACGGTTGCGAAGAGCGTACCGATGCCGGGCTGAGCCGCTTCGGGTTGCAGGTCGTCGAGCGCATGAACCAGGCGCGCATGATTGTCGACTGCTCCCACACAGGCACTCAGACGACGATGGATGCAATCGAGCATTCCTCGGCTCCGGTGATCATCTCTCACGCAAACGCGAAAACCGTCTATCCATCGCCTCGCAATGTCTCCGACGAGATGATCAAGGCGATCGCAAAGAACGGCGGCACGATTGGTGTGGTGGGCTTTCCCGGCTTCGTTTCCGGCGACAAGCGCCCGACGATCGATCAGTTCATCGATCACATTGCTTACATGTGCGACCTGGTCGGCACCGAGCACGTCACGCTTGGCATTGACTACTATAGCCACCAGCATCCGTACGCCGACGATCAGGCAGCGAGGACCATGTACGAGAACGCCTTGGCTGACAACAGCTGGAGCCCCAACGCCTATCCGCCGCCCCCGCATTTCTATCCCGCAGGCATCGAGACGCCCAAGAGCATGTCGGCGCTGACCGAGGCTCTGCTGCGACGCGGGTTCAGGGCTGACGACATCCGAAAGATCTACGGCGAAAACTTGCTGCGGATTTACGAAACCGTCTGGGGAGAATGAAGCAGAACGACACTTCCGGCTACATCTTTCGCTGGTACGCACTTCTGTCAACTATCAACAACCGGGGAACTTCCATGAAAAACAAACTGACAAAATACAAAACCGCCCTCGGGCTCATTGCCCTAATTGCCGTTAGCCAGCCGGCTTTCGCTGGCAAGGCGGACGACACCCTCAATGTCGCCTTCACAAACGAGATCGAGACGCTGGACTATTATACGGCGACCAGCCGCGAAGCGCTTTCGGTCGGCCGCATCCTTTACGACGGCCTCGTCTCGAAGGACTTCAAGACGGGAAAGTTCGTTCCGGAGCTGGCCGAGTCTTACAAGTTCAATTCCGACACGCAGATCGACTTCAAAATTCGCAAGGGTGTCAAATTCCACGACGGGTCTGCGTTCTCCGCCGACGACGTGGTTTTTACCCTGAACCTGGTCTCTCGCCCTGACTTTGGCGCCAAGTATGCGATCGCTGTAAATTGGATCGACAAGGCTGAAAAGTTGGACAATGACACGGTCCGCCTCACCATGAAGGCTCCGTATCCGTTGGCGTTGGAGATGCTTGCCGGCAACGTGCCGATTTACTCCAAGGCCTACTACGAGAAGGTCGGTGCGGCGGGCATGGCTGTCAAGCCGATCGGAACAGGACCGTACAAACTGGTTGAACTGTCGCCGGGCGTCGGCGTCAAGCTTGAGCGGTTCACCGATTACTACAAGGGCGGACAGAAGCAAGATCCGAAAATCGGCAAGATCAACTTCCGGGTGCTGCCCGAAAGCAATACCCAATATGCGGAATTGCTGAACGGCAATATCGACTGGATCTGGCGTGTGCCGAAAGATGACATCCAGAGGCTTGCAAGTCAGCCCGGCGTGCAGGTGGAAAGCGCGCCCATCATGCGTTTTGACGAAATCAGCATGGACCCGCACGTGCCGAACTCCCCGCTCGCCGATGTCCGTGTGCGAAAGGCGGTCAACTACGCCATCAACCGCAAGGAAATACGCGACGCCTTCAAGGGAGAAAGTTCTCCGATCATCAACTCGGCGTGCAATCCGGTACAGTTTGGCTGCGAGACCGACGTCACCACCTATGAGTACAGTCCGGAAAAGGCAAAGCAACTGCTGAAGGAAGCCGGGTTTGAAAAGGGGATCAACCTCAGCATGATCATCTCCTCCGAAGGGGTGGCGGTGGCTGAAGCGGTCAAGGCCAATCTGGCCGCGGTGGGGATCAACCTGGCGATCAACAATCTGCAATATGCCGCGGGCGTGGAACAGTGGCGAAACCACAAGCAGGACATGTACTACAGCGACTGGGGTTCCTATGGCGTTGGCGACGTCGCCCTGAGCGTCGGTGATTTCTTCGCAGGGACCGGCGACGATGTTGTCAACGACCCGGAGGTCGTCTCGCCAATCGTCGAAGCCTCCAAGATCATGGACAGGGATCGCCGGAAAGCGCTCTATTCGAAGGCGCTGAAGCTGATCGCGGATCGGGCGTATTGGGTTCCGCTCTGGGTATGGAGCATGAACACCGCGATGTCGAAAGATCTCGATCTTCATATCAATCCTGATGAGTTCATTCCTTTCTACGACGCGAAATGGAAATGATCTCCTGCCGTCCAGCCGCGCGAGGCGGCTGGGCGGCGTAGCTCTTGCCGGGAGCGCACGATGTTGCACTTCGCAATTCGCCGGATACTGATGGCCTGCCTGCTCACGCTATTGGTCTCCTTCATCGCCTATTCCCTGATCTTCGCTGCCGGTGATCCGGCAGCCGCATTGGCCGGCCAGGCCTCGACCGCGGCCGATGCCGACCGGCTTCGGCACCTCTACGGTTTCGATCGGCCCATAATCGTTCAGTACCTCCACTGGCTATCCGGCGTTCTTCGTGGAGATTTCGGGACAAGCCTTTATTTTGGCCAGCCGGTCGCGACGCTTCTTGTCGATCGCTTCGCGATGACAGCTCGGCTGGGGTGTTTCGCCCTAATCCTGGCCCTGCTCGTCGCTGTACCTTTGGGTGTCGTCGCGGGCCGTTGGCCCAACAGTCTTGTCGACCGTCTGGCTTTGCTTTTCGCAGTTGTCGGCCAGGCGATGCCCAGCTTCTGGTTCGCGCTGCTGTTGATCATCCTGTTTTCCGTGAAGCTGGGGATCCTGCCGGCGTCGGGAACGGCGTCGTGGCAAGCCTTCATCATGCCGACTATCGTCCTTGGCTACTTCGCCACGCCGGCGATCATGCGCCTGACACGTTCAGGCATGATATCGGCACTGGAAGCAGACTATATCCGTACCGCCCGCGCCATGGGTCTCTCCGAGACGCGAGTCCTGTTCGATTACGCCCTGCGCAACGCAGCATTGCCCATCATCAGCCTGGCATCGGCGCAGTTCGGTTTCATGCTGGCAGGGTCTGTGGTTGTCGAAAACGTATTCGCCATTCATGGAGCTGGATCGCTCGCCTGGGAAAGCATATCGCGAGCCGACCTACCGACCGTCCAGGCGCTCGTTCTCTGCTTCTCGCTGTTTTACGTCGTGCTGACCCTGCTCGCCGATATGCTCAGTGCCATGCTCGATCCAAGGGTGCGCGGCCAATGACCGAAGCCTCAGCAGTTTCCACGGCAAGATCGGAACCGATTGCGAAAAGGAGCAACCTGGCGCGGTGGCTAAGGCACGGCGGCCTCATGCTTGGGCTCCTGGTCTTGTTGTTCGTCATCGTCATGGCTATGTTTGCACCGCTGCTAGCGCCCTATGACCCTTACCTGCAATCGCTTGCGGCCCGCCTCGCGCCTCCGATCTGGTCGCCGGGCGGCAGTTGGGCGCACCCGCTTGGCACAGACCAGTTGGGCCGCGACTACCTGTCACGCATCATCTATGGGGCGCAAATATCACTGGTGATCGGCGTCGGGACCGCCGTTGTCTCGGGCATCATCGGAACCGCTATCGGTGTTTGCGCCGGCTATTTCGGCGGCAAAGTCGACAGCGTGGCGATGTTCGTCATCACCGCTCGTCTGGCAATGCCGGTCATTCTGGTTTCGCTCGCCGTGGTGGCGCTCGTGGGCTCCTCGCTCACGGTGGTGATGCTGACGCTCGGCCTCTTGCTTTGGGATCGGTTTGCGCTCGTTACGAGGGCAACGACGATCCAGCTGAGGTCGTCCGAATTCGTAACGGCGGCCGAGTTGCAGGGCGCCTCCGTCCTGCAGATCATAAGGCACGAGATCCTTCCGAACCTCCTCAACAATCTTGTCGTGGTGGCTACGCTTGAGATGGCTCAGGCAATGATCCTAGAAGCAGCGCTCTCGTTCCTGGGCCTCGGCGTGCCCGCGCCATTGCCGTCATGGGGACTGATGATTTCCGAAGGCAAAGCCTCGATCCTGTTTGAGCCTTGGCTTATCACGATCCCGGGAGGGTTTCTGTTCACGCTCGTCCTGGGCACGAACCTTCTTGGCGACGGTCTGCGCGATGTGCTGTCGCCGGACGGACGCAATTGATAGGAACGCCCATGCTGATCAACGTGGAAAATCTGAACATTGACATCGCCACGGCGAACGGAACTCTTGCTGCGGTCCAGGATGTCAGTTTCAGCGTCTCGAAGGGCGAAACTGTCTGCATCGTAGGTGAATCCGGCTGCGGAAAGTCGATAACCGCGCTGTCGCTTCTGGGGCTTTTGCCCAAGGTCGCAAAGCGGTCAGCGCGGCGCATGACCTTCGACGGGATCGACATGCAAGCGATGACGAAGCGCCGACTTCGCGACTTGCGCGGAAACCGGCTGTCGATGATCTTTCAGGAGCCAATGACGGCGCTAAACCCGCTGCACACGATCGGGCGGCAATTGACGGACGTTTACCGCGCGCATCGCAAGGCCCCCCGAAGCGAGGCCAGGGAACGGGCCATCCATCTGCTGGAAGAGGTCGGAATTGGCGACGCGGCACGGCGCCTGGACAATTACCCCCACGAACTTTCCGGCGGCATGCGCCAGCGCGTCGTAATCGCCATGGCGCTCATGTGCGAGCCCGAGCTCATCGTGGCAGACGAACCGACAACGGCTCTCGACGTAACCATACAGGCTGAACTGCTGCGGCTCCTCATCGACCTGCAGAAGTCTTTCGGGATGGGGATGATCATGATCACCCACGATCTCGGGCTCGTATCGCGCATCGCCGACAGGGTGATCGTGATGTATGCAGGCCAGGTGGTGGAAACAGCGTCGGCCGAAAAACTGTTCGCCAATCCGTCCCACCCCTATACGCGCGCGCTGCTCGGTTCAGTACCCGATCCCTCGCATCCCCGGATGAAGCCGCTGCCCTCGATAGGCGGGACGGTTCCGTCGCTCCTGACCCGGATAGAGGGCTGCCATTTCTACGATAGGTGCCCTCTCGCCTCCGATGCCTGCCGCAGGCCGATTGAACTGGCGACAATCGGCGAAGGCCATGAAGCACGTTGCATAAAGGCTGGTGAAGCCGAAGTCCGTCTGAAGGTCGTGGCATGATGAGCGACAAACCCGTTCTTGAATTGCGCAAGGTCTCGCATGAATACAGCGGCCGAAGGGGGATTTTCGGCCACAGCGCACCGGTGCGTGCCGTCGATGAGGTTTCGATCCGCGTCGAGAGAGGCGATGTTCTTGGTATCGTTGGAGAATCGGGCTCGGGAAAAAGCACCCTCGCAAAGATCATGCTGGGTCTTCTCCCCCCAGCGCAAGGAGAGGTGCTGCTTAATGGTCGGCCGATTACCGGCATGACACGTCGGCAGATCGCGGAACGCGTGGGGTTCATTTTCCAGGATCCGTATTCGTCGCTAAACCCGCGCCAGACCGTGGGCACCATCGTGGCCTATCCGCTATATTTGCGCGGCGAGGGCACGTCTGCGGAGCGGCACGAACGTGCGCGAAAGATCCTCGACATTGTGGGGTTGCCGCCGCGCTTTCTCGAAGCCTATCCCAGCCAGATGTCGGGCGGACAACGGCAGCGCGTTGCTATCGCAAGGGCTCTGATTTCACGCCCGAAACTGCTGATATGCGACGAGCCGACCTCGGCGCTCGACGTGTCGGTTCAGTCCCAGGTGCTCAATCTGCTTTTGCAGCTGCGCGAGGAATTCGATCTGACCTATGTCATGATCAGCCACAATATGAGCGTGATCCAGCATATGACCACGCAGGTAGCGGTCATGTACCTTGGCCGGGTCGTGGAAATGAACGCCTCCGAGCGGATCTTCGAAAAGCCGCGCCATCCCTACACACAGCTTCTGCTGAACTCGACGCTGACGGTCGCTCCAGGTGCCGGTGTTCCCGATCTGAGGGCTGATGCCGCAGCCCGCCAGGCGATGCGTGAGCATCCATCCTACATTGCTCCCTGACTGATACAAAGGACCTCCGACGCCCTGGAGCGATTCGCCGGGCTTGACCGTGAAATGAAAATTGAGATGACGCAGTTGGATTCCGTAGAGCAGCATAAATATCCACCGGTCGGAGTTACCGTCCAAAAGCTGCGCAAGCAATTCAGGTTTACCCTGAATGACCTGGCGCAGAGATCCGGGCTCTCGATTTCGGCCGTTTCGAAAATCGAAAACGGTCAGGTGTCGCCCACTTACGACACGATCCTGCGTCTTTCGGTTGGATTAGGCGTCGATGTGACAGAGCTCTTCGGCAGTACGAGCAGCAAGTCGAATGCGGCAGGCCGCCTGGTCGTGACCAGAGGCGGCCAGGGCATTCAGCAACGAACACCTCACTACGAATACGAGTTGCTCGGTGCCGATCTCGCAACCAAGCAGTTCACGCCTCTGCTGACGCGTGTGCGCGCGCACTCGATCAAAGAATTCTCCAAAATCGAGGGCCATTTGGGGGAGGAGTTTTTCTATGTGCTGTCGGGCGAAGTGATCTTGCACACCGAGCACTATGCACCCGTCCGCCTCTTGCCAGGCGACAGCAGCTACTACGATTCGACCATGGGACACGCGCTCGTCTCGGCGAGCGAGGAAGATGCACTGATCTTGTGGATCGCCACGCGCGTCCACGGGGTACTGGTCCAGCCCACTTCAGCCGGTTGAAGGCGGCCTGACGACCGTTGCGCACGATAGATTTTGCCGAGAATACACTTCCCGCGAGTGTATCGCATCCCCGCTTGGCGGACCGGCCAAGGGCCGTGGGGGGGGATTGATGAATGTGGTGACGTTTTGAAGACAGTTTATGCGTGACGCAATTGGGACTGACAGGATCGCCGTGATTGGCGCCGGCGTGGCCGGCATCACAACCGCATACGCGCTTGCAAAGCGCGGCATTAACGTAACTGTCATCGACGCATTGTCCGGGCCTGCCGAAATGTGCAGCCGCGGGAACGCTGGGATCATCGCTGTCGGGCATGCGAAGGCCTGGGCAGGGCCGCAAGCTATTGGCGCCATGATGAAAGCTATTGCCGGGCGTGACCCGTCGGTCGAAGTAACACGCCTAAGAGACCCTGCACTGTGGCGTTGGGGCGTTGAGTTCCTGCTCAACTGCCGTCCTTCGGCCCATCGCACGAACACCGACAAGCTCCAGCGCCTGAGCCGCTACAGCCGTGCTCTCGTGGCCGCGGCTGAAACCGACATGAACCTGCCGAAGGAAACCCGACATCAAGGCGGCCTTTACCTGTTCCAGGATCGGAGCCAATTCGATGCTCATGCCGCCTCCATCAAGCGCCAAGGGAACGGCTCGATCGAAGTGCTTAGCCGCGACGCGCTCATTGCGCGCGAGCCCGCGCTGTCGGTATTGCCCCGCCTTGTCGGGGGGCTGTTCAGTGCGGCGGACTCCGTTGGCGACTGCCGACTATTTAGCCAACGGACAGCTGTCTATTTGACCCGGGAATGTGGGAGCAGCCAGCATTTTCACACGCGTGTCACTGGCTTTCACGGCGCAGGAAGCACCATCGCGGCGGTCAAAACCGAGCGAGGAGAGATACCTTGCGCAGGAGTGATCCTGGCCACAGGTGTCGAAACGCCTGACATAACCGGCTCGCTCGGCTTTCGTCCGAACATATACCCGGTAAAGGGCTATTCCGGCACGTGGACGGTAACAGATCCCGCCGGGGTACCGGCGTTGCCTTATGTGGACGAGACGGAATTGCTGGCGGTGGCGACCTACGGCGGAAAAATTCGAGTGACGGCGATCGCCGAATTCGCGGGTCGCGATCGGTCTATTCCCGAAAAGCGCATCGAAAGGCTCACCGACTACATGCGACGGTCTTTCGGGCATGCGGTGGACCTTGAGACGGCGGAATTCTGGTCCGGTCTGCGACCGACCACAGCCGCTGGTCCTCCCTATCTGGGGCGGATCCGAGGGTTTGACAATTTGTGGATCAACGCCGGACACGGGCAACTCGGCTGGACCATGGCGCTCGGCTGCGGTGAGCTGCTGGCGCAAATTGTCACAGGCGAACGAGCATCGCTGGGTGACGTCAGTTCGAGTGCCAGATGGCTTTCATAACCCGTGCAGCCCCAGGCGACACGATATGCGGCGCCCGCTGGAAAACGAGAGCTATGAAGCCGACAAGGAGTAACGACAATGACCGATGCATCCTTCAGGATCGTCGACGCGCAGAACACCGCAGCGTGCCTTCCCTTCGACAGCCTTGTCGACGAGTTGCAGACTGGTTTTGGCAAAGGCTGTGTGGTGCCCGCCCGACATCACCATCATCTTGCAAAGACCGATGAGCCGTCGGCAACCCTTCTCCTGATGCCAGCTTGGGCCAAAGCCGACGACCAGGATCAGTTCCTGGGAGTGAAGCTCGTCACTGTGGTCCCAGGGAACGCCGCCCGAGGCTTGCCCGGGCTGACATCCACATACGTGCTTTACGATGCTGTAACAGGCCAACAGCTGTGCCTGATGGATGGCAATGTCATTACCTCGAGGCGAACCGCGGCCACGGCCGCGCTGGGCGCTCGGTTCCTGGCCCGGGAGGACGCTCGCTCGCTGCTCGTCATCGGAGCAGGGCGTGTCGGCAGTCTCATTCCCGATGCCTACCGCGCCGTCAGACCGATCGAGAAGGTGTCGGTTTGGGATATCCAGCCTGAGGCCGCCCGGAAGCTTGTCCGTTCATTAAACGAGCGCGGGATTGCCGCTGAAGTCGCGAGGGACCTGGAGACGGGCATTGCTGCCGCCGACGTCGTCACCGCTGCGACGCTTGCGACCGAACCTGTAATCAAAGGCGAGTGGATCCGGAAGGGGACGCACATCGATCTCATCGGCGCCTTTACCCCAAAGATGAGAAAATCGGACGATGCGGCATTGGCGATGTCGCGCGCGTTTGTCGATACGGATGAAGCGCTGCACGAAGCGGGTGACCTCGTTCAGCCAATAGAAGCCGGCGTCGTTGCCAAAGAGCATGTTCTCGGCACGCTGGCCGACCTTGCGCATGGCAACTTGAAGGGACGAACCGCCGCCGACGAGATCACGTACTTCAAGGCGGTTGGGTCTGGGCTGGCTGACCTCGTCGCAGCTCGCATGGTCTACAAGAGTGTTTGCGCGTTCGATCGCAATTTGGCGCCACCGGCATTGCGTGCGCAGCCTTCGTGAGCGAGGGGTCCGTAGCGCCAGGAATTGATTAGCAGGAACGGTTCTCGAGGCAGCAAAAGGGCCGGGAGCCGATTTGTCGAAGGAACACCGCATGAGCCAAAGCGCTGAAGCAGCATCGACCAAGGATCAAGAACCTCGCCCGCGCATAGCCATCGCGGGATTCCAGCACGAGACCAACACGTTCGCGCCGTTTGGTGCCTCGTACGACGACTTTGCTCGGGCCGACGGGTGGCCGGCAATGACGTTCGGCTCTGACATCCTTCAGGTCTTTCCTTCCCTCGAGATCCCGATCGGCGGCTTTATCGCTGCAGCGAAGCAGACGTGCGATCTCGTGCCTATTGTTTGGGCCGCGGCAGAGCCAACAAGCTTTGTGTCGGACGACGCGTTCGAACGGATCGCCGCGACCATCTGCAACGGCATCGCCGCCGCGGGGAAACTCGACGCGGTCTATCTGGACCTGCATGGCGCCATGGTGGTGCAATCCTATGAGGACGGCGAGGGTGAACTGCTTCGACGCGTCCGAGCCGTTGTCGGGCCGGAACTTCCCGTCGTCGTCAGCCTCGACCTTCATGCCAATGTGACTGAGGCAATGGTGGAGTTGTGCGACGGCATCACTCTGTTCCGTACCTACCCTCACGTCGACATGGCCGCGACGGGTCAACGCGCCTTTATGCTGCTGCAGCAGCGCCTCGGTCATGGCGGCCCGCTAGCCAAGGTCTTTAGGAAAACGCCGTTTCTGATTCCGCTGGCTGCGCAATGCACCGATTTCGAGCCCTGCAACAGCCTGTATCGGGAGTTGCCGGACTATTTGGACGCCGCCGTCTTCAATGTCGACATCGCGCTTGGCTTTCCGTTGGCGGATATCCGGGATTGCGGGCCGGCACTCGTCGCATACGGTATAGATGCCGCAGCTGTCACCGCCGCAGCCGACAAGGCGTTTACAGCAATGCTCGATGCCGAAGCTAGGTTCGAGATGCCATTGCTCAGCGTCGATCAAGCCGTCGAACACGCACGTAGTCACGGACGCGAGGGGGAAACCATCGTGCTGGCCGATGTGCAGGACAATCCAGGCAGTGGAGGAACATCGGATACCATCGGTCTTCTCAAGGGGATGGTCGAAGGGGGCCTGCACAACAGCGCTCTCGGGCTGCTTTGGGATCCGGAAGCAGCGGCGGCGGCACACGAAGCCGGCATCGGCGCGGAAATCGAGCTGCGTCTTGGTGGAAGGTTCGGCTACGATAAAGAGCCCTACCAGGTCAAAGTTCGCGTTGAGGAACTTTCGGAGGGCAAATTCACAGCCAACGGGCCCTTCCTTGCCGGCGTCCAGGTTGATCTCGGCCGGATGGCACGGCTAAGGATTCTGGACCCGCGTTCCGACGTGCAGGTCGCAGTGTCGACAGTGCGATACCAATGCCTCGATCAGGACTTGTTGCGGGCTGTTGGCATCGAGCCGAAGGAGCAGTCGGTGGTCGCCGTCAAGAGCACTGTGCACTTCCGCGCCGACTTTGCACCCATGGCGAAAGAGATCCTCATGGTCGAGTCACCTGGTGCTCACTGGTGCCGCAGCGAGGCCCTCCAATATCAGCGTTTGCGTCGGGAAGTGCGAAAGAGTCCGACTGGGCTGGTAAAATGGTATGATGATCGCTTCGCCTAACAGTCCGAAAGGGCATTCGAGCGCAGAACGCTGACTGCGGCGTAGCTCTAGGGACTGCAGGCGAGGGCTGGGAGCGCATCCTCGGTTTCCGTCTTTGCACGGCCTCGGCGGTAGCGTGCTGCCTGCCTACCTCACTGAAAGCAGATGCTGGAGGTAGGCCACCATCTTGCCGGTTACCAACGAGTAGCCTGCCTGTCTGGTCAAAAAAAATGTTTCCACAAGCGGCGAAGCCTCGACGAATTCTTTAACCACCAGCTTTGGTAGCTCAGCGTTGCGGACGCATGACGGATAAAGCGTTACGCCAAGACCTGCGGCTACCATACTGAAGATGGTTGCCCCATCTTCTGCCTCAAGAGCGATCCTCGGTACGAACCCGGCAGTTGCACAGAATGCCTCCACGGTCGGGAGGTATAGTTCCCAGCCCTCACGATCACCCATAACGAACGGCTCTTCAGCAAGATCGCTCAAGGAGATGCGTTCCTGTTGCGCGAGTCGATGGTGTCGGCTCATCACGGCCACCAACGGCTCTTGCGTGAACGGCAACACTTCTACGTTGCGCTGAAAGCGGTGCCTGACGGCAAAGCCAACATCGATACGATTGGCGTTAAGATCGGTGGACTGTACGTCTGATCGATGACGTTTTAGGCTGATTTTCACAAGCGGATGGGTCCGCTTAAATTCAGCCAGAAGGGGTACCATAGGGCTGTGGATCGCAAAATCCATGTAGCCAACTCGCAATTCGCCGGTGAGGCCGACCTCTGCCTCTTGCGTCAGCTGAATCGCCCTTTTCATCTGAGCGAGCGTATAGTGCGCTTCCGCCAGAAAGACTTTGCCGGCCAAGGTGACATGTGTTGATCGAGTCGTCCGGTCTAGAAGCTGCACACCGAGCTTGGCTTCCAGCATGCTGATTGTCCTGCTTAAAGCCGGCTGGGCAACGTTAAGGCGCTTCGCCGCACCCACGAAGCTTAGCTCCTCTGCAACAGCCACAAAGGCACGAAGCTCCCTCATTTCCAAGGATGGAGATGCCATCAAGGTTCCATACAACTTTATACCGACTGCTGCTTTATCCCCCCATTCATAGCAAAATCAACAACAATCGGTGCCCAAGTTGTATTGGGACGCCGGTCGTTCCGAAGCTAGAGTTGCGACGTTGAAGTGCCGATCATCCGGACGAGAAACCCACAAGGGAACCGCTGTTTGACGGCCGCCGAAAGCCAATGGGAGCTAACGATGGATTTTGAAGATTCGAGCAACAAGCCGTTGCTCAAGCTTGATCGACGAACTTTACTCCGTGGATCTATAGGTCTCGGCATAGCCGGAGCTGTTGACCGCATTGTTCTGCCTAGAGCGGCATTTGCTCAAACACCACGACGTGGCGGCAAATTTGTCGCCGGGGTCAAGGGTGGGTCGACGACCGATACGGTTGACCCTACGAATATGCCTTCCTCGGTCCCGCTGTTTGTCTCCTATCAGCTTGGCAACCGGCTACTGGAGCGCACTACGGATGGAAAATTGGCCAGTGAGCTGGCTGAGAGCTGGGAGCCGAGCGACGGCGGAAAAACCTGGACATTTACCCTGAGAAAGGACGTCACCTTTCACAACGGTAAAGAGTTCACCGCCAAGGACATGGTCTACTCGCTGAACCGTCACCGCGGCCCCGATACGAAATCGGGCGCCGCCGCCCTGATGAAGGCGATCAAGGACATTAAGGTGGACGGCCCTCACCAATTGACGGTGACCTTGTCCGCGCCCGACGTCAACTTCCCGTACCTGATGACCAATGCGGCACTTATTGCTCAACCCGAAGGAGAAGACCCCGCCAAGGGAATCGGGACGGGACCGTTTATCCTTGACTCGGCACAACCGGGAATCCGCTATAATTTCCACCGGAATCCGAAGTATTTCAGGCCAGAGCAGCCATTGTTCGAAGAGCTCGAGATCTTGGTCATCAATGATGATATGGCCAGGATGTCCTCGCTTCTGGCGGGCTCAACCCACTTTGCCTCGGAGCTCACACCGAACCTTGTCGTGCGGCTCAAGAATTCGTCATCGGTCAGGGTCGACGTGGCGGATACCACCACGTTCTACTATTTCGTGATGCAGACGAACAAAGCGCCATTCGACAATCCCGATCTGCGGCTAGCGCTCAAATATGCGGTTGATCGGAATTTGATCTTAAAAACCACGCAGGCGGGCTACGGCACCATCGGCAACGACAATCCCATCAATTCGATCTATCCGCTTTATTCCGAACTGCCCCAGCACACGTACGATCCCGATAAAGCCAGCTTCTATTACAAGAAGTCTGGTCACAGCGGTGCGATCGATCTCTACACGTCCGAATCCGTGTTCCCGGGAGCGGTCAACGCCGCAGAAATCTTCCAGCAGACGGCAGCCAAAGCTGGCATTACCATCAATCCAAAGCGTGTACCGGCTGACGGCTATTGGAGCGACGTCTGGATGAAAAAGCCCTTCTGTGCCTCCTATTTTGGCAGCTTGGCCACGGAAGATCAGGCGTTCACCCAGCCATTTGAAAGCGACTCACCGTGGAACGACGGAAACTGGTATCGGCCGGAGTTTGACAAGCTTCTGGCCCAAGCCAGGTCGGAATTAGACACCGAAAAGCGCAGGTCCCTATATCACGATGCCGCCAAAATGGTTCAGGAGGACGCAGGCCACGTAACCTTGATGTTTTCGACCTCCATCAACGGCTTGGCGAAAAACGTACAGGGTTTCGTAGGCAATCACTTTCACGGCGAGGCGAAGAACTTCGCACGTTGCTGGTTTGAGGCCTAATAAGCGCATTACGACGCTCCCAGCCACGCTCGAAACGGTTCGAGCGGGGGTCTCCACATCCCTACTTTTGAAAAATCAGGGTGAGAACGTGACTATTACTTTGAATAATGGACGAGAAATATCTCCGGCGGCACGAAAGCTCCTCGCTGATTCGATTGTTTGGGACACGCACGCCGGTGTCGCTTGTCGGCCCAGTCTAGATCTGAGTTTTCTGTCGCGCTGGCGCGACGGCGGGGCAACTTTCATCGGTCTGAACGTCGGATGGGACGCGCTCTCCTGGCAGGAGTCGCTCCGGTGCGCGGCTCACTACCGCAGGTGGCTTGAACTTCATGACGACGAGTACGTAGTCGTCGACCGGTTTGCCGATGTTGAACGTGCCAAACTAGAGGGCAAGCTCGCCGTGGCCCTTGATCTGGAAGGCGCTAATGCCCTCGACAAGAACATTGAAATGATTGGAGCCTTTCATCGTTTGGGCATACGCCAGATGAACCTAGCTTATAACAAGAACAATGCGTTCGCCGGTGGGTGCACGGATGAAGATATTCCTCTCACGCCACTTGGTCGTGAGGCTATAGCCGAGATGAATCGTGTCGGCATGATGGTCGATGTCACCCATACCGGCTATCGCTCTTCGATGGAAGTCATGGAGATTTCCACGACGCCCGTCATCTTCACACACTCCAACCCGCGGGCCCTTTGGGACCACGAGCGCAATCTGCGCGACGACCAGATCAAGGCCTGCGCCCGGACAGGCGGGGTGGTGGGTATCAACGGCGTCAGCAAATACATGGCCGCAGATGAGGATTGTACGCCGGAAACCATCATCAACCACATCGACTACGTCGCGAACCTGGTAGGAGTCGACCATGTTGGCTTGGGCTTGGACGCCGTCCTTGATCCAGATGAGATGCCGAACCTCGTGAAGGAATTTCCCAATGTCTGGCCAGAGTCAGAGGCCGATCAATGGGATTACTCGTCATGGCGGTTCATTCTCCCGGAACAACTCCCTGACATCGCTGAGGGTCTGTTGCTCCGGCAGTACAGTGAGACGGACGTAAGAAAGATCATGGGGCAGAACTTTGCAAGGGTAGCTTCCGAAGTCTGGATCTAGCGTCAGCGCTTCAAAAACTCTGCAACAAGTCTTTGATGCTCGGGGATGTCATCTCTCCGAGCAAAGCCTCTGCTCGGAATTTTTATGAAGATTACCAACATCAAGGTCACACACGTTAACGTGCCGTTGTCAGCACCGCTGTGGTGGACGGCGGGGCTCTATGGCGGCGCTTCCAAATCGATCATTGAAGTTGAGACTGATTCAGGTCTTATCGGCCTGGGCGAAGCTCCTTGGTGGCACTTTGGCGAGGTCGTCAAATCGGATATCGCTCCAGCCCTTATCGGGGCTGACCCGCTCGATCTTGCGGACTGTGAAGCGCGCTGCGTCCCGCCCTGGCAGATCACGGTCAACACAGGTGAAAACGCTGCCTCGATTGCGTTTGGTGCGGTGGAACTCGCGCTTTGGGACATTCGGGGCAAAGTGATTGGCATGCCGCTTTATCGGTTGCTAGGCGGCGCGGTCCGTAAAAGCATTCCTTTCTCCGAGTATTTTGCCTTTCGTCCCGATCAGGACGGAGCGGGTGGGGAAATGACGCCCGAAGCCGTCGTAGAGCATTGCCTTAAAATGCGCGAAGAGCACGGTTCGACCATTTTCGAGGGTAAGCTCATATTAGGCGATCCTCAGCTCGAGATTCGTACAGTGCGAATGCTGCGGGAAGCTTTTGGACAGGGCGCAGAGATCAAGCTGGACACGAACATGCAGTGGTCCCTGACCACCGCGCGCTGGGTTCTGCGCGAGATTGAGCCTTACAACATCCGTAACTATGAAGATCCGGTCGCGACATTCGAGGAGATGGCTGCGTTGCGGCAGCATTCCCGCATTCCGTTCTCGACCCATGTCCCAGATTTGCGGCGCGCCGTAGCGCTTGGCGCTCCCGACTATTTTGTCTGCAACTTCGCAGCCCTCGGAGGTCTTTCGAAGGCGCTGAAGTTCATCGCTGCCTGCGAAGCCATGGGCAAGGGCTTTTGGTGCTATTCTAATGACTTGGGTATCATGACGGCTGCGTATCTCTATGTCGTGGCTGCCACGCCCTGGATCACCGAGGCTTCGCAGTCGCTCTTTCGTTGGCAAGTGGGCGACGTCATTCGCAACGGGCCCTTCCGGCAGACCAACAACACGGTGCCCGTGCCCGAGGGGCATGGTCTCGGGGTTGAGCTCGACCCCCCGGCAATGGCTCGATGGTTAAAGCATTTGCAGGACAACGGTCCAGTCAACCATTTCTTCGATCCGATCCGGCCGGGGCGGTACAGGCGTCTGCCACTTCACTGACGAGACGGTCTCGCGCGGAATCCTCTCGCGAGGTGCCGTGGCATGGAACTGAGCTAGGGAGCGACAATGAGTGCGGCCGCAGAATCCCTCCACCAAAATGCGATCATTATCGACGCGGTATGTCCCCTTTTGGATGACCAGGACATGATTGCTGAATATCGGGCGGGCGGTCTGACTGCGATCGCTCCGACTGTTGGGTTCTGGGACGGGACAGAGGTTACCCTGCGGAAAATTGCATTGTGGCATCGGCTGTTGCGTGAACGTGACGATCTGCTTCTCGTCCGCACGGCGGCCGATGTCCGCAAGGCCAAAGTGCTCGGCAAGATGGGCATCATTATGCACTTCCAGGGGCCTGCACCCATCGAGGATAAACTGGATCTCATCGACACCTTCAAGGTGCTCGGGGTCGGTATTATGCAGCTCGCCTACAATGTTAGGAACCGTCTCGGCGATGGCTGTGAAGAACGCTCGGATGCTGGTCTGAGCCGATTTGGGCTGCAGGTCATAGAGCGCATGAACCGGGTTCGTACGATAGTCGATTGCGCTCATACGGGGGTTCGAACGACCATGGATGCGATCGAACACTCGTCGGCGCCGGTCATCGTGTCCCACGCCAACGCAAAAGCCCTTCACTCGTCTGCCCGGAATCTCTCCGACGAGCTGATTAAGGCAATCGCCGCCCAAGGCGGAACAATTGGAGTTGTTGGCTTCCCTGGCTTCGTGTCTGGCGACAAGCGGCCAACGATCGATCGCTTTATCGACCACATCGCCCATATCTCCAGCCTCGTGGGCCCGCAGCACGTTACGTTGGGCATCGACTATTATGCCGGCCAGTATCCTTATACAGATGATGCCGCCGCGTTGAAGCAGTATCAGAAGTACGTTGCCGACAATGTGTGGACTCCGGAGGCTTACCCACCTCCACCTCACTTCTTCCCTGGCGGTATTGAGACGCCGCGCTCGCTGCCAGCGCTAACCGAAGCCCTGCTGCGCCGGCAGTTCAGCGAACAGGAGATCATGGGCATCTACGGCGGCAATCTCCTCAGGATCTACGAGACAATCTGGGGCGGCTAAGCTCACCACGATCCTGCTCCTGCCAGACTACCGCCCACACGAGGCGGCGACGCCATGGGTCCGAACAACTTCTCAAAACTGCTTCTGGGAAAGAGCATGAACCGGCGGTTCGACACGGTCGTTATCGGAGGCGGCATCGTTGGGGTGAGTGCCTCGTATTATCTGGCGAAGGCCGGGAAACTGGTCGCCCTCGTTGAAAAGGGACGTATCAACGTGAACAGTCAGGCCGTGGCTGGGGCATCATTGGCACGCAAGGCCGTGACCTTCTGGAAATGCCGCTGATGCTCGATGCCCTTGAAATTTGGCGCGGCCTCGAAAATGAACTCGGGGAATCTGTGGGGTGGAAGGAGCAGGGTCAGGTCTCGCTTTTCTCCAACGATCGCGGGCGCCGGCGTTCCGAGGGTTTCATGGCAGTTGCAAAACAATTTGGCCTGACAACGGAGCTTCTTGGGCCGAACGACCTCGTTGGCCTGCTGCCACACACCCAGCCTGAAGGTCAATTGGGAGCGCTGTATACGCCCGCTGACGGAAGTGCTGACCCAGAGCTAACAGCCATGGCCTTTGCGCGAGCAGCCGCGCGCCATGGCGCCGTGATCTGGGAGAACACTGCCGCACGCTCCATTGACGTCTGGGGAGAGCTCGTTTGCGGCGTAGACACCGAGCAGGGCCGTTTGGGCTGTGAGAACATCGTCGTTGCTGCGGGATGTTGGACCAGCCTCCTGTTAAAGCCGCTTGGGATTGCACATCCGAGCCTGTGGATTCGGGGCTCAGTCGGTCGGTCTACGGTGGTGCCGTCTGACATGAAGCTTGCCGTTTCCTGCGATAAGTACGCCTACCTGCAACGAGCCGACGGGCGCCTCAACCTCGCTGCCATCGACGCGTGGGTGCACGACTTGATGCTGCATAGCCGCCCCAAGCTTCTGAGGCTTCACAACCTCAAACAGAAGAAGATCAAGCTCGGCTTAGGCACACCCATGGTCCGTAGTATGATGGGGGATTTCAATGACTTCGTTACTCACCGGGCACTGGATCCAGCTCCTGACCTAGAGGGTTTGAAGCGGGCTGCGACGGCCTTCCATGCGGAACATCCCGTAATTGGCTCAATTCAATACGAGCGATCGTGGGCCGGCTATGTGGATTACACCCCGGACGGACTGCCGATCGTCGAAGCTGTGGGCGAGCCGAGGGGCCTGTTTGTCGCTGCTGGCCTTGGTCACCACGGCTTCGGCCTTGCACCAGCTGTCGGCCGGTCAATTTCCGATCTGATCGTCAAGGGCATTACCCACCGCGATCTGACGCCGTTTAGCTCCCGCCGGTTCCGTCATGACTGAAATGTCGGATCAAACTGTGATCGTGGTGGGTGCAGGGATTATTGGTCTCTGTGTCGCCTACCATGCCACGAAAGGCGGGGCGACCGTGACGATCGTGGATCGGGACCCGGCCGGCGACAAAGCATCTTTCGGAAATGCTGGAGGCATCGCAGTCACCGAGGTCCTCCCGGCCTCAGTGCCCGGTCTCTGGAAAAAAGTGCCTAAGTGGCTACTCGACCCCCTTGGCCCTCTCTCATTGAGGATGACGCATGCTCCACGGCTGCTGCCATGGCTGTGGAACTTCGCGCAGGCCGGATCGCCGGCAGAGGTGGGGCGGATTTCGGAAGCGCTGGCAGCGCTGAACCATCGGGTCTACGCCGATCTTATTCCTCTTTTTTCAGACATAGGATTGAGCGGGGAACTCCATCGCAAGGGCGGTCTCACCGTTTACGAAAGCGAGAAAGGCTGGCATGCCGACACGCCCGTGTGGGAAGCAAAGCGACGGCTTGGTATCGACGTTCGTCAACTATTGGGAAATCAGGCCCGGGAATTGGAGCCGGCGCTAGGACCACTGGTTAAGAGCGCCATTTTGACACCTCAGTGGTCGCACGTGTCCGACCCAAAGCGGGTTGTGGACGGTCTGCGCTCCTGGCTAACGGCTAATGGCGCGACGTTGATTGCGGCCCAAGTCTCCCATGTTGCCCCCAGTCCCGAGGGCGGCACGGTTACCTTGGCTGACGGCTCTATTTTGAACGCATCCAAAATTGTCGTCGCGGCGGGAGCGTGGTCGGCAGAGCTTTCACGCCAGCTTGGCGACCATGCGCTGCTCGAAAGCGAGCGCGGCTACAACACCACAATCGCTGCACCCCAAATCGCACTCAACCGAACGATGATTTTTGCCGAGCGCAAGTTCGTGGCAACGCCTCTTTCTATTGGTTTACGTATCGGCGGTGCGGCCGAATTCGGAGGACTGCGAGCCACCCCGAACTTTGCTCGCTCGAAAGCCTTGGTCGAGCTTGCAAAGGCATATCTCCCGGGCCTGGATGGCCATGGCGGTGTGGTGTGGAGCGGGCACCGGCCCGCGACCCCGGACACGTTGCCCGTTATCAGTCGCTCCGCGACCCATGCCCACATTCTGTATGCGTTCGGGCACGGTCACCTCGGCCTCACACAAGGTCCAACCACCGGCAAACTCATTGGCGATCTGCTCTTCGGGCGTGATCCGCCCATACCACTCGGACCCTACTCAATTGAGCGCTTCAGTGCCGCAAAGCGGATAATTGGTCCGAGAGCCAGTCATTTCCAATTACTAGGAGCTCAACGATGAACGGTTCTGAGCCAATCCAGAAGCGAGAACCGGTAGGGGTCTTTCGCCGCAGCGGCGGCCGCGAGGGCCGTAAGGCTCTGCGAGGAGTTCCCAGCGCTGTCTTTCCCGACTCTGGTGCGCAAGATTCCGGTCTACCAGATGGTTCCGGACGAGGCGGTGGAACTGATCCACGAGGAGTCGCTCTCCATCCTCGAAGAAGTGGGCTGCGAGTATGTGGCCAGGGTTTGAAAACGCGGTCCTTCCGTCAAGGTCGTTCCGTGGCTCGGGAAGATTTCCGCACAAGACTCCACAAATGAAGCAATGAAAGGAAGCGAGACTATGAGAGTTGGTTTTGTTGGTTTGGGGACGATGGGGCGAAACGCAGCCGCCAACGTTCAGCGCAAGGGCTTCGATCTGGTTGTCTACGACATCCGGTCAGAAGCCATGCAGCCGTTTATCGATCAGGGCGCCCGTCCCGCCACCAGCCCGGCCGATGTACTCAACCATGCGGACGTCGTCGTTACCATGGTATTCGGTCCAAAAGAGATCGAAGCCGTCGCGAGCGGAGAGAACGGCCTGTTTTCGGCCGACTGTCAGGGCAAATACTGGATTGACCTCACGACCAGCAGCCCGCAGCTGATGCGATCCCTCGGCAGGGAATTTGTAGCCAAGGGGGGGCACCCCATTGATGCTCCGGTAACAGGGTCGGTCGATTCCGCCATCCGGGGTGACATGATTCTGTTCGTTGGAGGGGAGGAACGCGACGCCGAGCGTATCCGTCCCGTGCTCGAGGCCATGGGAGAAGTTCGCAAAGTCGGCAAACATGGCACCGGCTATGTCGCAAAACTGGTTAATAATCAATTGTGGAAAATCCATGCGGCCGCCATCGGGGAGGCGATGGTAACGGCCAAACTCGCAGGCTTAGAGCCTGAGATCTGGTGGAACGCCATGAAGGGCGGGGCCGCGGATAGCTTCGTCATGCAGCACGACGTGCCCTCCATCTTTGCGGGTCATTATGATCCGTCGTTCCCGTTAGCCCTCTGCCTCAAGGATCTCGGTCTTATTGAAGAGCTTATGAAAGAGACCGGGACGCGAAATGACCTTACGCGGGCGACTCACGAGCGATTCAAGCAGGCTGCTGCCCGCTATGGCATGGGTGCCGGTGAAATGACGGTTTGCAAGGTGATTGAAGATGAAGCTGGCATAGACTTACGCGTCACAGGCGACTGGGTAGCTCCCTGGGAGGTTAAAGCTCCCTCAGCATAGGCGCCGGGCAAACCGGCGCTGGCCGATCGCTACGCTGTTGAATAACGAAGTCAAACCTCCGATGGGATGCCCCCGTCGGTACAGCATCGCTGAGAAGGAAGTAAAATGTCGCTCACCCGGCACTCTGCGAACCTTTGGGCTGTTGATTGCCACTGAGAACTGACCCGGCCGGGTCAGTTCTCAGTGAAAATCAACAGCCTCAGGTCAAACCGAATTCCATGCACTAATTTTGGGGACCATCGACGGCAATCGGATCGCCTTTGGAGGCGACAACCTGTTCCTTTTCGACTTCGAGGGAGACGGGGCCAAACGCACGATTGCCTTTCAGACCACCGTAATGCGCAACAGCTTTCAGTTGGACATGCACCGAACAGCAAGGTAAATTTTACGGTCAAGGTCCGCAACAACCTGGATCGCGCCGTTGTATACAGCGCCCGCCTATTGATGGCCCATGGTTGGACCTCGGATGGTCGGGCTGAAAGCATCTCACTACAACCTGGGCAGCCTGGCGACATAATGCTTGGGGCGAATGCACCCTCCCAGGTCGATGCGCGGCGAAGACTTGTCAGCGCCGAAGTTCTGATTGACGGTGTAACGCAAGGACCGATCTGCGAAGCCCTAGTTTCGGTAGTAGGCGAGGTATCGCGAAGTCAACCGGATGCAGAATGGCTATCGACAGCTTGACGCGGCTCCTCCCGTCCACCGTTGCGATATGACCACGGCGATAGTCAAGCGAACCCTCGCGGCCGGGATTTTGGCGAATTCTAGGTCGACGCCTTCGATCCTTGTGGTAGGGTTGCGTTCACGTTGCGGCGGATCAGAACCATACGCTTCCCAGCGCAATGGCCACCAGCTTCATCCCGGCAAGCTACCGGTGGTTTGTCGAAGACGATATTGGCGAGGTCGGCTGCGGCGGTCAACAACGATCATGGTGATCGCCCGCATCCTTCGTGTTCACATGGCAACCGTCGGCCGCATCGGTGCCGAGGTCAGAACAGAAGTCCGCTGATTGTTATGCCCGTGGCCCGTTTTGCTATCCCTGCAAGACGTCCGAATCCCCAATGTACGAAGGAACGGATCTAGAGCCAAGCGTCGTCAAGACCTCGTTAGGTATGGAACCTACTGATTTGGCGAGCTCATCTAACGATTGTGACGGGCCACAAACCTCGACCAAATCGCCGAGCGACGGCTTTAGATCTGCCGCCGAGCTAAGATCAATAATCGACGTGTCCATGGAAACTAGGCCGATGACGTAAGCCGCCCGACCTTTATAATAGACCCGGAGCCGATCCCGATTGGCCGCAGAATGTGCGTTGCGTGGATAACCGTCTGCATAGCCCAAAGAAATGACCCCGATCAGGCTGTCCCTGTCGAGCCTGTGAGCCCTTCCATACCCGACGTACTCTCCGTGACGAAGTGTCTTCACCTGGAGGAGCCGTGCAGTCACAGAGAAGACTTGTCGAAACGGGCTGCTGCGCGTTGCGAACGGATTACCGCCATAGAGACCTATACCCGGACGAACTAACTCAAAATGGGCCCTGCGACCGAGGAAGCACCCTGCCGAGCCGGCTAGTGAGGCCCGCCGGAGTGCTCCGAACTCTTTGCGGACGTGCCAAAAGGTGTCAATCTGCTCTCTGTTGCGAGGGTCTGAAGGATCGTCGGCACAGGCTAGGTGGCTCATGATCAGATCGAAATAGTGTGTGCGACCTTCGATCAGATGTTTAAGAGTACCCAGTTCCTCCATGCGGAACCCAAGTCGATTGATCCCGGTGTCGACATGCAGGGCGGCTCCGCCAGTCCAGCCTTCGCGTTCGCAGAACTCGATCCAAAGCCGAACCTGAAACTCCGAAGTGAGCACTGGCTTAAGGTTGAGCGTCTTGTGGGCGGACTCAGTCCCAGGAAGGAGTCCATTTAGGACATATATCTCACCGACTGCGTTGTGCTGGCGGAGCTGAGCACCTTCCTGGAGATGCGCCACGAAAAAACTTGTGCAGCCTTGCGATACCAACCGGCGAGTGACGGCAGCGAGCCCTGCTCCATAGGCATCCGCTTTTACTACTGCCGCAACTCGCGCCTCAGGACAAAGAGTTCGGAACTCGTTGAAGTTCCAGGCAAGATTATCGAGGTTGATTTTTAAGTCTGGCGAATGGCAACGGAGCATTGGGTTCGTACTATTGTTGAAGGGTGACGTTCCAAGAACGAGAATGGTCGATGATCCCACGGCGGCATTTTGTCTGTGAATGTGCGAAACCGTTGACATACCCTAAGCCATTTTGAGATCGGTATATGAAAAGGTATTGTTAAATTTAACCTCACGAATATAAATAATAAATGGCAACTCTTTAACAATTTCCGCCCGTCCCAAACGGAAACTTAACTTGACCTTTCATCGATAACATATAAAAGCCGAACCAGACGCAGCTAAATAAATAGATACGTATTATTCTACACGACCTCGCGTTTGGAGGTGCGACACTGACGTGGTGCAAGATCGGCACGTGACGAAAAAAGACACTAAGGAGACGCGTTATGACCAATGCACCGCAAGAAGAAGGTAACGGTTACAGGTCTTTTGGCGACCAATGGGCTGACGTATATGACGAATACGCGGATACACATAACTTCCCTGTAGAGAACGCGACGGCTGTGGCATGCCTAGCGGAACTTGCCGGAGAGGGTACTGCACTAGAACTAGGATGCGGAAATGGACACATCGCGTTACCGCTGGCTGAGGCCGGGCCGCAAGTCCATGGCCTCGACAACTCCGCTCGTATGCTTGCTTCACTAGAAGAAAGGAATGACCGGCGCTTGGTACGCACTCACCACGGCGACATGGATAACTTTGACTTAGGCAAGCGATTTGACCTTGTGTATTGCGTAAACAATTCATTCACGCATATGCTTTCTGTGGACAATCAATTGGCTTGCCTACATGCAGTGATGCGTGCAATGGAGGACGATGGCAAATTTGTTATACATCTTAATTTGCCAAATACGACCGATTTCGTGGGTTCAGGCGTGTACGGAAACCAACGGACGACCGTTGTTCACGTAGACGAATATCGAACTATGGTTCGATTTACGAGACATGACCCTAATAATCAGATGTATATTATGCAAGATCTTTGGATTAATCGGGGCGAGGTGCGTACCCTGCCTTGCAAGCTTAGGTACGTGTATCCATCCGAACTGGAACTTCTTACCCGGATCGTCGGTTTGGAACTAGTTGATCGCTGGGGGGATTGGGAGCGACGGCCATTTGATACGTCGTCTATGAGGCATATGTCGGTCTATCGAAAACGCAGTTCGATTTAAATATCGTTCTTGGTCAGACGACAGATCATCGGCACGCCCACTTACCCCAGATGTTCAAGATGGTTGGGTGGTGGCGATTGTTGTAGCGGCTCCCCTGGCTGGGAGGAGCGGAAGACGAGGAAGGCATCGAAATTTTGTGATGAGCAAAAGTCGCTTATTCTTCGGCGTCACGCCGCTTTCCTTCCATCAGTGTATTGGCGGGGCGACGACGATACCGCGCTTTCGGTCAGGAAGAACAAGGCAGGCCATCATTGGGCGCCCACGCGGACATCGGAGAGCTGATCCGCACCCTGGCGCACTAATTGCCGGACGGGGCAATCGCGTCCCGTGTCAACCGACTCGGCTAGGCCACTGGCAGACAGAACGGATAGACGCAGTGACGTATTATTACAATGCAGTAAGATCCAGCTACAGGAGTGTCAAATGTCTGATGACGTGCTCTACGACGAAAATTGGGCTTCGATTTATAATGGATATACCAATCTGCGAGGTAGGATTGCCGAGGCAGACGCGACCGTTGCTTTTCTTGAGGGATACGCCATCGGACGCAGTGCTCTTGAACTCGGTATTGGGGACGGACGGGTGGCAGTGCCATTGAGCGAACGAGGCGCCAGAGTGGAAGGTATCGACAATTCGGACAGCATGCTGGAACTTCTCGCTAGGCGCACAGATCTGGTGAAAGCTTGGAACGGAGACATTGCCAACTTCCGGTCGGGGCAACGCTACAGTCTGGTGTATTGCATTTATAACACATTTAAGCTGCTCTCCACACGTGAATCCCAAATAAGTTGCCTCCGATCTGCCGCAGAGGCGCTAGATGAAGAGGGGATTTTGGTGATTGAACTCGATGTGCCAGATTTGGATGGTTTTGTCAGCGGACAGAGAATTACTACACTGCTCCTGGATCAGGAGAATACGATCCTTCATGCGGAGGTCCACGATCCACTAGATCAGAACTTAGCCTCAACCATCCTATGGTTTTCTGGTACATTGGTTAAACGCTTGCCGCATCGCGTTCGCTACGTTTATCATCAGGAACTCGATACAATGGCCCAATGTGCAGGTCTGAGACTAGCGGAGCGTTGGGGAGATTGGGCGAGAGGTCCGTTCACCGAAGGGTCGAAGCGTCATATCTCAACTTACCGCCGTCTCGACCTGTAGTTCGGCGTTTTGTAGGGCCCACCCACTTTTTTGATGAGCGTCCTCCAAAAAAGCGCAAGACAACTCTCCGGTAAGCGGTGCGCCAAGGCACCTCCCAAAATCGTCTTGTGATGCGTCTATGGTAGGTCAGCCGTTGGTCCGCTGGCCGCCGGAGATCACTCCGGATCGTCATAACGGGTGACGTAGTGGAGTTCGCGGAGGGCGGGGATGACGAGGGCGATGTCTTTGTAGGCCTCGTGCTCGATGAAGTGCGCGGTCTCGGGCCCCGGCCTGGGCTTGCCGAGGACGGGCCTGCCCTTTTTGTCGACGCAGTAGATCAGGATCGGCAGCAGCAAGCCGTGGTTGGGGTTGTCGAGGTCGAGTAGCCGTTTCCAGCGTTTGATGTTGAGATTCATGGCCGCGTAGAACCCCTGGCACCACGGCCGGGGGTCGATGCCGCCGCTGGGCCTGGTGGCGAATCGGGGCGCATAATCCTGCGGTCTGTCGAACAGCGTCGCGTTGATCCGGTTGTGGATCCTGGCGAGGCTGGCAAACACGGCGTGATCGGTTGCAGAGCCTTTGGCCAGGACGTCGCGCGGCAACCCCATGAGCGGGCACATCCAGTCTTGCGGGTCCGCGAACCGGGGCCCGGTGACCGTCGCCGTTACGAAGCCATCCAGCGCCGACATGGTCCGCACCAACGGGCGGCGGGCGGTCTTGGCGGCCATCCAGGCCTCGAGCGCCTCGTCCGACAGCGCCATGTCATCGATTGCGCTCATGCCGCCAAGGGGAGCGGCATCTCTTGGCGGCGCACCCAGTTCCATATGTGGACGGCTCCCACTTGCAAGTGTTTTTTACAGATATTTTTGATCGGATCGCTTGCTTCCATATGTGCGGCCTTTGTTGCAAGGTGCCTTGGCGCACCGCTTACACTCTCCGTTGCAGTATCGTCATTTGCGGTGTCGTATTGGCGATGGGGATAGTCTCTGTTCGTAGAGCCTACAAGCTGCATGCGCGGCTGGCATCTGGCCCGCCACTCCTGCCGCACCCTGCACCCTGCTGAATGTCGGGACGATCTTGCTCGCTGGTCGGCGGCGGTGGTCGCCGCCATCCAAGCTCCGCCCGCACCCGTGCGTTTCTGCTTAGCCCCTGTGGCCGCGAAGGATGACATCGCCATGCCGGAGCTTGCCATCGAACTGGTCGCTGCTACAGGCGGTAGCGTAGGATCATTCATCGCGGATGTGGTCTCCGGGAAAACAGTGCGGATCGGCGTAAGCAACCGGATCCTGCGTCATTTCTACGCTTGCACCACATGCGCCAACCCCCAACCCCAATGAATTTCAGGTTGGCGGTCCGGTCCACTATTCGGTGGCAAAGGTGTGCGGCACCTGTTGGCAGGCTAGTCACGTGGAAAGGAATCCCTTTGTCGGAAAACGTCGGGTAGCCGACAACTGCTGTCGGGTTTTCAAGGTCGCCCACGATCAGCGTTCGACGAAGTCGTGCTCTAATCCATTGAATACTCTGCGGATTATTTGTTCGCGAGCTCTCTGCGTGCAGTTGGCTCGATTGTTGAAGCTCCCAAGTCGCAACGCTTGACGAAAATGGGATTTGGCCGCGTTCCGGCGCAGTGTCCAAGTTGGTTCCTGAGCACCGCAAGGCGGTTGACCGCAAACTGCAATGGAGACCCTACGATGCAAACTCTCACATCGACACTGTCAGGTCCGCGCCGGCTGTTACGTTTTGGCGGCAACAAGATAGCAGATGTTATCGCAAAGACTTTGGAAGAATTTCCGTCGAACACCGCTGTGCGCACGAATGAGAATGGCGACATAAGCTACCAGGAGTTGGGCATATCCGCGTTCAGTCTTATGGATCGATTAGAGACTGTCGGCCTCCGTCCCGGTGATGCGGTGATTGTCAAACTTCCTCGATCAGTTGAGTTGGTCACGGCCATTCTTGCCACTCAAATGATGGGCGTTGCGTTTGTGCCTGTTGATCCATCGGAAACGGACCGCCGATTGGATCCCATACTGCGCAATACCAAGGCAAATGCCATCGTTAGCCAGGATCCGAGTGGTTCGATACGCGTTGAGCGCCCTCCGACGAGCGACGGCGGCAATTCGGGGTTCACAGACATCGCGTACATCATGCATACCTCCGGGACTACGGGAATCCCGAAAGGGGTACCAGTATCCCAGGCAGCTCTTCTGAATATGGTTGACTGGAATATCGACATGCTCGATTTCTCGGAAGGAGCCAGCATCTCGCAGCTTACACGACCAACATTCGACCTCTCAATCCCCGAGTTCTTCGTACCATTTGCGACCGGCGGGACAATTGTCTTGCCTAGTACGGCACTGGGAGGACAGATAATCGAAACGATTGAATTCCTGATACAAAGCGGCACGAATGTTATTCAAACAGTTCCGACATTGCTACGGCGCGTGTTGGGAGCACTTGAGCGACTTCCTTACCTATCGGAACGATTCACCGATCTCAGATATGTGCTCTGCAGTGGCGAATCCTTACAAGATTCGGTTAGGCGTCGATTCTACTCGGTCTTTCCCAATACCACGTTGATAAATCACTACGGGCCAACCGAGTGCTGCGTTGGAGTTAGCTATCACTACTGTAGTAGAGTCGATGGAGAGGTTCCAATGTATATCGGAACTCCACCCGCTAACGTCGATCTATTTGTTCTTGACGATACCAAATCCAACGTCGGATTTGGTATCGAGGGGGAGCTCTGGGTAGGCGGCATACAGACGTCCCACGGCTATGTGGCTGACGATGCCCAATCGAAGCTGCGCTTCGTGCCATTTATTACGTCCAACGGTGAGCAAGTTCTGTACCGCACAGGGGATTACGTAGTGGCATCGGAAGAACATGGGTTGCGGTTTGTCGGAAGAAAGGACGATCAGATTAAGTATCGAGGAATCCGACTGGAGAAAGGGGAAATTACCAGCGCGATCGACCGGACGGGCCTATGCGCAGATTCAGCAGTAGTCGTGGTGGATAGAGATGACGATACGGGGCAGGAACTGGTCTGCCTTGTCACGCCCGCGAGCGCCGACGTGGATGAACTTCGCCGGCGACTGTTAGATGCACTGCCTAATGATCGTGTTCCGAGGCTCGTTGCGTCTCTTGTAGAGCTTCCTTTTACTGCCAATGGCAAGCTAGACCAGCGCGCCCTTGAGAGAACTGCCAAGCAGGCGCTGAGGGCAACCGAGAGCTGTGACGCACCCCAGACCGAGCATACGATGAGATCACCGTTGGACCATTTGCTGAAGGCGGTACACGCCGTCAAGCGAAAATGGGTATTGCCCGGCTCGATAGTGCGGGAGTGCAATATTGATTCCCTGGACTTCCTCGAGATACAGCTCAAGTTAACCGAAACCGGCCTTATATTCTCCGACGACGTCTATCGAGAGCAAGACCTGTCGCTTGAGGAGTGGGCAAGGCGAATTCAACCGGTCGATCACCGCGAATCTCAAGCGGTCAAGGGAAGGAGTGGACAGACTGCCGAATTTAGTGATGAGCTCCTAAAAATCATCGAACACATTGAAAAGTCATCTCCTAAAACAATTGTACTGCATTCGTCGCTAGCAGCATTTAGAAACGTAAGTTCGAATGAGGTAGCATCCCTTCTTCTTGAATGGATAGAGCGTGTCGCGTCGTCGTCTACCGTAATTCTTCCCGCATTCACATTGAGCTACTGCGCCACCCGGTCTTTTCACTGGGCAAAAAACATGTCCGAAACGGGAGTTTTGGCCGATATTGTCATGCGAGAGCTTTCGGCTGGGCGCACCAAACATCCCGCTTATTCAATGGTCGTGATCGGCCCGAGTGCGCAGGAATTGTGCGAAGCCGACTGGTGGAAATGCAGTCCGTTCGGTGACGACTCGATTTTTGGTGAGATAAGCCGTTCAGCTGGGTTAATCATGGGCTTGGGTACGTCAAGCTTTACCCATGTGCACCGGTGCGAAGTCCTAGCGGATGTGCCTTACTGCAAGACGATCAACTTGCAAGGGCGCGCCGATTTCGGAGGCAGCGCGATTGATGTGGCGACGCCCGTTTATATTCGCGACATCAAGGGCCGACCCGAATATTCGTTTCTTGCACACGATACCACGCGTGACATTCGCGAGATGAGAGGCGTTCTGCGGGAGTTCGCAATAGCCGGGACCTACGCAAGGCTGGTGGACACAGTAGACATGGAGTCCAAGCTGGTTCCCATCATGCGAACCGAACCATTCGGATTCTTACATCATAGTGCCAGAGCCGAGGCGCAGCAGGCATATCCGAGCGAAGAGCGAGATTCTTAACCGTGACATGTTCCTAGATCGATGGCCAAAGGAATTTGAGACATGACAGCCCAAAAAGGTTTTATCCTACCACCAGCTTTGAGCGAGGAGGTGTGTGGTGCGAGCCGTTCGCGTGGCGATCCGTCGTCAGAGGTGGTCTATGCGTTTGCGGACGACCGGTTCGCCGGCAATCCAGCGGCAGTCGTGCTTTATGATAGGTATCCAGCGATAGCCGAGTGCCTGCTGCTGGCCCAACATTTTCGCCAGCCTGTGACAGTGTTTCTTCGCGCCTTAGAGGAAGCTGACCATTTCGAAATTCGGTGGTTCACGCAAAATGCCGAACTGGACCTCTGTGGACATGGAACATTGGCAGCGACGTATTGGCTGTTTTGTGCCGGTTACGGTCGTTCCAATCGAGTCTTCTATCTCTCCCGTAGCGGGCATCTTGAGGCTTGGCGGAAAGGCGATGTCGTACAAGTCGCGCTTCCGGTCATTGACACGACTCCTGCGGATCCGATGGAATACGAAGCTGTCCAACGATGCATGAATATACAGGTTAAGGAGATTCGGAAGGCATATGATGATTATGTTGTTATCGTCGACAATGAGCATGTCGTTGTTAATTATGTGCCGAATTTTCGCAGCATAGCTCAGATCGATTGCCGCGGTGTTGCTCTGACAGCTTTAGCTGATCGAGACGGAGCACTCAAGGAATTTGATTTCGTATCAAGGTTCTTTTCGCCGAGGATCGCCATTGATGAGGACCAAGTTTGCGTTTCGATGCACTGCAAGCTTTACCCTTATTGGGCGAGGCTCCTTGGTAGACCGAATTTGCGCGCGCTGCAGGCATCGGTGGGCGGCGGAATCCTTGAACTCTCATCATCGAATGGCCGCGTCATCGTTGGAGGAAAAGCTAAGCTGGGGGTCGATCGATAGGTGGCACGAAGCTTCCAGCTAAGGTAGGGGAACGTCGACGGAGGCGACCCGCGAGCGGGCGGTTCTGCTATTCGGCCCCTTCCAACCATCGACAGGGGCATCAGAGCCGTGAAGTGGCGCCTGTGGCATGGGCGCGTCGATCGCGCGATCCGCGACCTGGAGCAACTCTTGGAGAGAGTGAAGGATTCGCAAGGAGACAGCGAGTTCTCGATCGCACGGCTTCATAGCCTCGGCTCGCAGCTCCTGACCTATGTCAGATCGAACCGCGGCGCGATCGTCAACTATGGCAAGCGATACCGAGCTGGGCTTCGTGTCGCCACCAGCCTCGCCGAGTCAGCAGTGAATTCGCTTGTCGGCAAACGCATGGTCAAGAAGCAGCAGATGCGCTGGTCTCTCCACGGTGCGCACATGCTCATGCAGGTCAGGACGGCGGAGATCAATGGCGAACTTCGCGATCGGCTGCGGGCACCGTTCCGACAGCCAGAACCGAACGTGCCTCCATTATTCAAGCCCAAACCGCCCCTTCTGCGCGCCGCCTAACCCCAGAGAAGTTACCGGTCTCGTTGTGACGTATCCCGTGTGATCCGACGGTACGAATAGACTTGAGTGTCGCCGGACTAAGATCGCATCAAATCACCGTTCTTATCGTAAAGTGGTTCGATCATCACCACAGCTGGATACATTTGCCCGTCGATTTCGACATCTAGCACGGTGCCGTTGCTAGCGAACTTGATAGGAACGTAGCCCAACGCCAGAGACTCATTGACACGATGCCCATAGCCTCCGGAGGAGATATAACCGACTGCGGCCCCATCTTTGAGCAGCGCCTCGTCTCCGACGACGTCACGGTCGTCGACATTGATCGTCAGGCCAACAAGCTTCCGAGCGGGCCCTGCGTCGCGCGCCCTGGCTGCGGCTTCCTTGCCGACGAAGTCCTTGTTCCAGTCGATGAATGCGGCCAGCCCGCTTTCAGTCGCGTTGAAATCCGGGCGGAAGTCCATTGCCCAAACACCCCAGTTCTTCTCGAGGCGCATCGACATGAGGGCGCGACCCCCATAGAAACGCAAACCGAGGTCGCCGCCTGCCTGTTCGACCGCCTCGAACAGACCCATGAGGAACTGCGGACGGCAATAGATTTCATAGCCTAGTTCGCCCGAGAACGACAGGCGGGATAGTATCACCGGAACGTCACCTACGACACATTCCCGGATATCCCGGAATTTGAAAGCGTTGTGAGACACGTCCTCGCGTGTAATCCGTGAGAGGAGTTCTCGTGATTTCGGACCCGAGATCGCTAGCCCGTGAAATTCGTCGGATCGGTTGGCATAGGTTACCCCCTGGCTCGGCAGATGTCGCTCGAACCATCGGCGATGCATTTCCTGTGCCGCACCCGATCCGAACAGCATGAAGCGGTTTTCCGAGAGGCAGGCGACGGTAAGGTCTCCGTAGAGGTTCCCTTTGGGGGTCAACATAGGTGTGAGGGCGATCCTGCCAGGCTTGGGAAGTTTTCCGGCGAGGACGCGGTCGAGGAAAGCCCTCGCTCCGGGTCCGGCAAACTCGTGCTTCGCATAGTTTGCGATCTCGATGGCGCCCACACCTGTGCGAACGCTTTCGATTTCACGTGCGACGTAGTCATGGCTCCGGTTCCGCTCGAAAGCCGGGTCTTCGTGCGCGTCCTCTGGCCCGTCGGCGAACCAAAGAACATGCTCCAGGCCGAAACTCACGCCCATGACCGCGCCTTTCGCGACCAGGCGATCGTAAAGGGCTGTTGTCTTCTGCCTCCGTCCTTTCGGCAGGGTCTCGTTAGGGAACGTCATTACGAAGCGGCGTTCATAGTTCTCAGAGGACTTCACCGTGCCCCAATCAGCGGTAGCGAAGTTGCCAAACCGGGAGATGTCCATCGCCCAGACATCGATAGAAGGTTCGCCCTCGATCATCCACTCCGCAATAGACCGCCCGACACCGCCGCCTTGGCAGAAGCCGGCCATAACACCGACTGCGGCCCAATAGTTCTGCAGACCCGGGACCGGGCCTATCATCGGGTTTCCATCGGGTCCAAACGTGAAGGGGCCATTCACGACGGTCTTGATGCCCGCTTGACCAAGGGCTGGAATACGTTCGAACGCTAGCTCGAGGCGGTCAGCGATGCGCTCAAGGTCGGGTTGTAGCAGTTCATGGCCAAAATCCATCGGGGTGCCCGACACCTTCCAAGGCGTGGACTTGGGCTCATACGTGCCAAGCAGCATCCCATTTCGCTCTTGGCGGAAGTAAATGTTGGCCTCGTAGTCGATGCCCGCTGGAAGACGCTGGCCGGAGGCCATTCTTTCCACGATTTGGGGGATATCCTCTGTGATTAGATAGTGATGCTCCATAGGCTGCACGGGCATCGTCACGCCAGCCAGCTTCCCGGCTTCACGCGCCCAAAGCCCGGCGGCGTTTACCACGTGTTCGGCGTTAATGGTCCCCCTTGGGGTAACTACGTCCCAGGTGCCGTCCTTCCTCTGGCGCGTTTCGATAACGGGGGTGTGCGTGTAGTACTGGGCGCCATGCACGCGGGCAGACTTCGCGTAGGCATAGCAAACGCCCGAAGGATCGACATCACCGTCGAGCGGGTCCCACAGCGCGGCGAGATAGTGGCTTGGATCGATGAGAGGATGCCGCTCGGCCGCCTCTTTGACGGTGATGAATTCTTGGTCGAGCCCCATGTAACGGGCCTTCGACCGCTCCCGTTTCAGATATTCGTACCAGGTCTTGTTTGACGCGAGGTAGAAGCCGCCCGTATTGTGAAGTCCGACCGAGTGGCCGGAGGTCTCCTCGATCTCTTTGTAAAGATTGATTGTGTAGCCTTGGAGGCGGCTGATGTTCGGATCCGAGCTAATGGTGTGGATTTGACCCGCCGCATGCCAGCTTGACCCGCTTGTCAGTTCGTCTCGCTCAAGGAGCACACTGTCTTTCCAGCCGAATTTTGCGAGGTGGAAAAGGATGGAACATCCGACAACGCCGCCGCCGATGACGACTGCGCGGGCGTGCGTTGCAAATGTTTTTTCAGCTGTCATGGTTGTCCGCTCTGGGCTGGAGGAGGCGATTGCTTTGAGACCGGCCGGATGGGCATGGCTAAGCGAGGGGAAGACGTCTGAACCGACCGGCCCGGGCTGGGTCAAAAAAGTGGTCGAGAGGTCCGTTGTCGACAAAATGGGCGTGCCATGTGGCTAACGCAGCTCGGTCGAGTTCCACACCCAGGCCATGGCCTTCGGGGACGGTGACGAAATTGTTTGTCTGACGGAACGGTCCGCCCTGGATGACATCACCGATCTGCCAACGAAACAGGGACTGGGATGGCTCCGTAATCCAAGGCATTGCCGCAGACATGTGCAGGTAGGCTGCGGTTGCCACGCCTGCGTCGCCCGAATAACACCAGAACCCGACCCCCATGGTCTCGCAGGCGCCGATAAATCGAACGGCGCGGGAAATGCCGCCCAAGACCGCAAAATTGGTGACGATGAAGTCCGGCACGCCGATACGAACAGCTTTTCGAAGATCCGGGACATGGGTGGAGAAGGGTATGCCGGAATGCCGGCGCAATACGCTCATCTCTTCGAAGGTGGCGACGGGATCCTCATAATTCCTGATATCGAAAGGCTCGATTTCGCGAAGGATGCGAATGGCCGTTGGCAATGACCACTGCATATTGCTGTCGAGCCGGATCATATCGCGAGGCCCCAAAGCAGCGCGAAGCGCCTTCACGGTCTCGATCTCAAGGACCGGGTCCCCCAAGATGAGCTTACCCTCGAACATCGTCGAACCATGAAGCTCCCGCATGTGTACGCAATAGTCAGCTACCGCCTCGGGAGAAATTTCACCTCCCTCGCGGAATCCGAAGTATTCAGTAAAAGGTATGTCCTTCCTGACGGCACCGCCTAGCAGCTTGTAAAGCGGCTCCTGCCCCACTTTGCCTCTGATATCCCAGAGAGCGATTTCAATCGCGCCGAAAGCTTTGACCACGGAACTGTCATCGGTATTTTGGACGATTTGCCATGGTGGGACAGTCAAAGATTCACAGTACGCGATGTCGAGAGGATCCTGACCGACCAACCTTTCGCCCATAGCCTGAATTGTTGCCAAGACATCAACTGAAGGCGCCTCGCCAAGGCCAACGATGCCTTGGTCGGTTTCAATTTCGATGATCACCTTCGACGTGCCGGGATAATGTCCACCAGTCCACCAAAGCGGTTTTTCGAGTGGAATATTTACGGGAGTCGCCTTTACAGAACGAATCTTCATTGCGCTATTCCGAAGTTGAGGAAAGATTGGAGCTGGACGCGACAGCTTAGTACCACTGGTCCGATTGCCTAGACTTCTTTCGCGCGCAGAATTCGGCCAGCTCATTGTCTATGGCCGGATCAAGAGGGGGCGCCTGGTACTCAGCAAGCAGCTTCTTCCAGCGCGCGTTGGCGCGTACTAGGGCATCTTTTTCCCCGGCGTCACGCCACTGTTCGAAACTGTTGTTATCCGCGATTTCCGACTCCCAGAACGCCGTTCGGTAGTTCGCGATTGTGTGGCCGCAGCCAAAGAAATGCTTGCCCGGCCCTACCTCGCGAAACGCGTCGAGCGCCAGCTGATTGGGATTGACGGAAAGGCCTGCCATATAGACGTGCAGCGCGCTGCAGAAGTCGGCATCAAGGATCAGTTTTTCGTAACCCATGGTCAGCCCGCCTTCGAGCCAACCTGCCGAATGCAGGATGAAATTGGCGCCGCACTGGACGGCGGCCTGCATAGCGACTGCGCTTTCCATCATCGCCTGACCGTCAGCCACCTTGGAGGAGGTGAAGGCTCCTGAGCAACGCAGCGGCAGGCCCAGCCGGCGTGCGAGCTGACCCACGACCAGCGACCCCAATGCCGGTTCCGGGGTGCCGAAGGTTGGTGACCCGGCACGAAGGTCGGTCGAAGACAGAAAGTTGCCAAAGATGGTGGGGGCGCCAGGGCGCACAAGCTGGGTCAGGGCGCAGCCCACCATGGTCTCGGCAAGCGACTGCGCGATAGCGCCGGGCGTTGTCACCGGACCCATCGCGCCGCCGAGGATGAAGGGCACGATCACCGCTCCCTGGTTGGCGCGTGCATAGACCTTGAGCGCGCCTGTCATGGTGGCGTCGAAAACGAGCGGAGAGTTGGCATTGATATTCGCGAGGATGACGCAGTTCTGGTCGACGAAATCCCGGCCAAACACGATGCGAGCCATCTCGATCGAATCTTCTGCCCGTTCAACCGAGGTGACCGAGCCCATAAAGGGCTTGTCCGAATAACGCAGATGGGCCGCCACCATGTCGAGGTGCCGTTTGTTGACCGGAACGTCGACTGGCTCGCATACCGTTCCTCCCGAATGGTGCAGCCAGGGGATGGAATAGGCAAGTTTGACGAAGTTTTCGAAATCGACGAGCGTCCCGTAGCGGCGGCCACCCTCCAGATCGCGCACGAAAGGCGAACCGTAAGCCGGTGCGAACGCGACATGGCGGCCGCCTATTCTTAGGGAACGCGCCGGGTTTCGGGCATGCTGCGTGAAAGTCGACGGCGCGGTTTTCAAAATCGGGCCAAGCATCCCCCGTTGAAAGCGCACAAGTTCGCCGTCGATCTTGGCGCCTGCGATCCGCCACAGGTCGAGCGATTCCGGATCGTCGCGAAACTCAATTCCGATTTCCTCCAGTATCACCGCGGCGGCGTCTTCGATCGCCAGCAGGCCTTCCTCGGACAGCAGGTCGTACGGGCGTATACGAAGTTCGACGCCGGCGAGAACAGCCGCTGCTTGGTGGCCGCCCGCTGGAGGGCGTCGGTTCGAGCGGCCTCGTGCTCGAGTAGTTGGCGCCTCAGACTCAGACATGCCTTTACGTCTTCCTTTTTTCGTTTCCTTCTATAAGTTTGATTGGTGGGAGCGCTTGGGTAAACCGCAATTATTCTGATACCAGCATAAGTGGAAGTTATGCAATGCCTCGTTTACGCATTCCGAGCCCGGCCGGCCTCATCACCTTTGAGGCTGCGGGGCGGCATCTTAGTTTCACCAACGCGGCCGAAGAGCTTCGCGTCAGCCAGGCCGCCGTGAGTACGGCCATTAAAAGCCTGGAGGGTGACCTCGGCGTTGAGCTGTTCGTACGCCAGCACAAACGGATCGTTTTGACCGAAGCCGGCCAGCGCTTTTACAGTGATGTGGCAATGGGCCTCGGCCATATTTCCCGGTCGGCCGAGGCCGTTCGGCGTACGACCGAGGACAAGCATGTCGTCCTATCGTCGTCGACGGCGTTCGCCAGCCATTGGCTGATCCCACGGCTGCCTAGTTTTCGCGCGCAACATCCGGAAATCGAAATCCGCATTCAGACGGCGGACCGCGACACCGATCTTGCCCCCGACCCCCATCTGATCGGTGTGCGCCGGGGATTGGGTGATTGGCCGAATTACCGCGCGTTCCGCTTCGGCGGCGAGAACCTTATCCCGGTATGCAGCCCCAGCTATCTCACGCAGTCAGGCGTGCCGCGCGATTTGGCGGATCTCGCCGGGCGAACACTCATCCACCTTGACGAGCCCCACCGGCCACGTCCGGCCTGGAAGGACTGGTTTCACCATTTTGAAGTTGATTTCACCGACGTCGGTGAAGGCCTGCGTCTCAATGATTACAGCCTGGTCGTGCAGGCGGCGATAGGCGGGCAGGGCATCGCGTTAGGTTGGACCCACCTCGTTAACCATCCGCTGAGTGAGGGGTTGCTTGTCCCAGCGCTGGCCGCCAACTGGGTAACCGGGTATGCATTCTTCATCGTCAGCAACCGTTCGGTTGATCTCGCTCCGGAAGCCAAACTGGTCAAGGACTGGATCATCGAAGGTGCCCCCAATGACCAGGGTTGACCAGAGCCCGGCTCCCCGAGCTGCCCAAGCTTTCAGTCGCAACAGAGATACAGAGACCGACTACCGCCACGGCGCAGTCCAGCGCCCACCCCCGTTATGCTACGAAGGGTTTCGATTGTGCATTTATCCATGGCGACGCTGTCTACGGAAACCAACACCTTCTCTCCAGTACCGACGGGCTTGCGCAACTTTGACGACTATTACCTTCGGTGTCCGGCATCTTCCCCAAGCGACAGCGTGGCACATGACGGAATCAAGTTCATCTCATCGCTGACGGTACAAAGGTCACTCCGGATTCGGAGCCTCATCGGCGACCGCTTATCCCGTTCGCTCAGGTGGCCACAATATATGGTGCTGCGCGTCTGTCCCTCTTCGCCAGCCAATTAGCGTAGACTGCGACCAAGGTGGCACGATTCGGGTGTTGCCATCATCCCGCCAATTCGGAGATCGGTTAGGCCTTGACGCTCGCCAGCACCCGGCATACTTTCTATAAGCAACTTGCGTAGGGATCGCGTGTGCAGCCCGATGACATCGAACTCATTCTGGACGCTGACATTTCGGAGGACCCATGCCTCCTCTTGGATGTCGTCACGCCCGATGGCGTGCTTCAGCTCTTGGGGAACGTGGAGATGGGCAGCAACCATCTGGTCGTCCGTGACCTCCATATTGGGGGCGATGCCCAGGTCCAGTGGGGTTGGTCCAAATTGCGCAAGCTCGGTCGAGTGATCGCGGAGAAGCTTAATGTCGACTACATCGAAGTTCATGGAGCGGTTCGGACAACGGGTGCGAACCCGGGACGTCGTCCGGGTGTCGTCAGGCTCTCCCGTCCGGCTGAGCCTCAGCTTTCTTCACGGCGCGAATACTCCTGAGGCTGCTCGGGCTCTCGTCAGGAGACAGTTGCCGCTGAGGACGGCCCACGCGGTCCTCACGGAGATGGTTGATCACGGCAAGGCATTCGTGACGGTTCCTTGCGTCGACGACCTCCGGGCACTGAAGGATGAACTCTCGTCCGCAGGAGTGGTAGCGAAGGTTCATGCGCCGCGGCCGATAAGCGTCCGCGAAGTCCGGGACGGCACGAAGCTGTCCCAGGAGGCGTTCTCCGTGAGGTATGGCCTCGATCTGGCAACGCTTCGAAACTGGGAGCAAGGTCGCTCGGAACCGGATGCAGCGGCGAATACGCTCCTATGGACCATTGCCCGGAACCCGGGAGCAGTCGAAGAATCCCTCGACATGGAGGACGAAGTGGCTGCCCCATCGCCCTAGGGAGGTCGTCGGAAAGGCCACTTCAGCGTGCGGCTACTCGGCCGCCAATGCGATGGCCGGCCGCCGCGCGGGAGGCGGCGCCAGTGTCCGCGGAATGAGCGGATCCGGCTTCTTGTAGCGCCGTCCGGTCAGCCGTTCCTCGCCCGCCCGACGCGGCGCCAGCACTGGCCGCCCTGCCTTCCGACGAGTGTAATGGCGCTGATCGCCGAACTCTCGCGCGCCGTCGAAATCCCATTGGAAGCCGCCATACGCGCCTGGATCCTCCTCCTTGAGGCGATCCACCCACCAGACGAGTTCCTCCAGCACCTTGACCCTGTGGACGCGGTAGTAGCTCGCGAGATCCTCCACGATTTGCCGTTTGTTCGGGTGGCACATCTTGAGGATCTCGCCGATGTGCTCTTTCTTCCACTGCGTCGTATCGCCGACGATGCCGCGGTGCGTAACGGGAGCGATGCGCTGGCCGACGCCCAAGCATCGTGTCCATTGCGCTGTGAAAATGGCGCCGCCGGTTCCAGCGGAAGGCGAACTCGCCGAGGTAAGCGTCAAGATGCTTCTCCCGGAAGCCATGGAATGTGCCCAGCGCCCAGCGCTTCAGGTTCGCAAAAACGACGTGAATCCACTTGAAGACGATGTGGGCGGGCATCGTCCTATTGCTCAGATTGACCTGCCTGAGGCGACGGCCGGGCACCTTGTCGTACGAGGCAAGGGAGTCCGTCCGCACCGCCGATCCGGGAAGGGTGTTGGCTACCACGAACGGAACGATGCTTTGAGCCGACCGATCCGCGATGCGCGCGAGCCTGATGCGTCCGACGCCATGGTTACCGACCGTCTCGACCGCCCCAGCGATCCATATCTGGTTGGCTGTGCTGCTACCGCCACCCCTTTCCAACGCGTCCGCCTTACGCCGATACGGAATGGCGGACTCGTCCACGTCGACAGTTCCGGAAAGCGGTGTCCGGTTGGGGTTCACCATTGCCCGCCTGAGCTTGTGCAGCACCAGCCAGGCGGTTTTGTAGGAAACGCCGAGCTTAGGTTGGAGCTGCAGCGCCGAAATAGAGTTGGAGTGCGTCGCCATTAGATATGCCGCCAGGAACCACTTGCGCAGCGGCAGGTGCGTGCCTTGCATGACCGTCCCGGCGATCACGGAGGTCTGTTTCCGGCACCCACGCCTGTCCCCTTTGCCTGCGCATTCGAAAAGCCATGGCCGGGCCTCGAGGCGCCATGCTTTCCTGGAACCGCAGCGTGGGCATGTGAAGCCGCCCGGCCAGCGCTTGTTGAAGAGGTAGTCAGCGCATGCGTAATCGTCGCGGAAAGTCTCCACGAACTTCTCGATCGACGGTGGCTTGTCGTTCTTCCACCGGGTCGGAAACAACGCCTCGCCCATGTCGACGCCAATAGAGCAGGCGAGGCGATCCGTCAGCAACAATCGCTAGATATGGTTACCACCTGAGCGAACGGGATAAGCGATTCGCCGCATCAGTGGAATCTCGCCGGTGCTGCATTGACGGCGTATAAACAGACAGGGTCGGCGATCGATACGGCACGGTCGGCAATGATAGAGGAATCTGAACGCGGAGAAGTAAGCGGCCAGCCTATTCCATCGACTAAGGACGATCGAGCCTCGCAGTTCGCCCGGATTGTTTCTTCGAGATGGCCGACGATCAAATTCGTTGGAGTATGGGACACGGTCGCGAGCGTGATAGTCCCGCGTCCTGATAGGTTCTATGCGTTCAGCCTGCAGACGCTTGCCAATACCAGAAACAATCCTAGCGTTCGCATTTTCCGTCAGGCGATCGCGATCGACGAACGAAGAAGAATGTTCAGGCTGGATGCCTGGGATGAACCGCAAACGTTCATGCACAATAGGTTCAGCGCTACGAACAATGCGGAACCGCAGGACGCGCAGCAAGTCTGGTTTTCAGGTGCGCACGCCGATATCGGGGGAGGCTACCCGGAGCAAGAGAGCGGTCTTTCGAAATTCCCACTGATCTGGATGATCGACGAAGCGGTGAAGCATGGCTTGGCCGTCGACCGCAGGACTGTGAACCAGCTGGCCTGGGGAGTGCAGAGAAAGGGAAGTCCGTTCAGCTACGTTCCACCCGAAATCATGCGTGATCCGCATGATTCGATGTCGACCGGTTGGCGCCTGCTGGAGTGGTTGCCGAAGGCAGACAAATACAAGGAATGGGCTGCTCGCAAGTCGTTCCTCGGCCACTACATCCCAAGCGCCGAGCCGCGCTTTATATCGCCCGAGGCGTTTGTTCATCAATCTGTCGTGGACAGGATGGCCGCTGTCACAAAATACAGGCCCGTGAACTTTCCCGAGAACCCCAGAGTCGTTCCTATGTCCGGGAGCCCGGCGTAGCGGAGCTTCTTTCAAGGTGCGCGGAGCTGCGGGTAAATGAAATCAATGAAGAATCGATCGATGCAGCGTTTCGCGCCAACTCATACACGGAAGATTTGTCGCACACAGAAACGTGCAGTCCGTCAGGAATCGGAGTCCTGCCCACGATCACCATGATGAAGCCATTCAGCGCGTGGTGGGAGCGGCGCACGCAATCGGCGATATTTCGACGGTCGATATGCGAAGGCGATGCGATATCCTCCGGGTGGGTGTGCCAGCAGCCCACGAAATGCAGCCCGCGCGAAAACATATCGTCGATCTCGCGCTGTTCGGCACGCTCATCCGGACGGTAAGAATAACGAGACCGGCGATCTCCGCGCCTCGGGCCGGTTGCGACGTCGATGTTGAAAACCGGAAGCTGAAATCTCGCAAATAGAAGTCCACCGGCCTCGTTCTGCCAAAAGCGTGCTTGACGGTGTTGGTTGAAGTGCTCCAGAACGCTGCCGCTGAACGCGAGCGATTGTCCAGATAGTCCAATGTCGAAGGAGATCACGCCGCCAGATCCTTCGCAGCCTGGCTCCATCGTCTTTCGATCATGGTCGCGCCGTCGAGCGCTTGCGGAGCGATAGCTCGCAGTTCGTCGCTCCACGTGCCGCCCGCAGCCTCGACGAAGGCGCGGCGCGCAAGCCAGATGCGATGTGTGGCCGATGCCGCCTGACCGAGAAGGGCGTCAAGTGCGGTCTGTGCCACCATCGAGGTGATGAATCCCAATTCGACAGGGCCGTAGGGATCGAACGCCGCTCCGCAGGCAGGCTCGTACAGCCGGGTTTCATGTGCCCAACGTGTGGCGACGAGGTGCGGCGATCCGGTGGCATCCAGTCCGTCGCGCAGGCGGTCGCCGCCGGAGACGACGATCGCGTGCCCGGCAGCGGCGTGCGGTTCCGTCCAACCGTAAACGATGGGAAAGCGTCGCATTTGGAAAGCCTGCCATTCGTCGAGAAGGGATTCGCTCGGCCAATCGCCGAGCGCGGAGACGACAAGATCGACGCCGGCGAGGGGGCAGTCGGCGCGAAGCAGAAGGTCCTGCACGAGCGACTTATGACACTCCACCTCTACGTGCGGCAGGTCTGAGCGGATGCGCTTCGCGAGTTCGATTGTCTTGGCCGCGCCGATTGAGCCCACTCCGAGAGGGTGTCGGCCGACATTGGCACCCGTGAAGGTCTGCTTGTCGACGAGGATGAGCTTGCCGACACCAGCTCGGGCCAGCGTCATCGCAACCGGTGCGCCGACTGATCCGCATCCGAGAACGGCGACGGTCGCCCCGAGCAGCGTGGGAACCCTAGGATCGCGGTCGCGCCCGTGGACCCATGTCGGATCGACGCGTTCGACCGAAGTGCGGTCGGCGGCATTTCCTCCAAACAGTCGGGCGTGCAGCACGTTCTCGGGCACGCGCGAAGGGCGAAACCCGGCGATCAGCGGATCCGATCCACGAACGATTTTCGGTCGATTGACGACCGTGGCTGCGATCGCCGGTCCGTTCTCGGTGCTCGCGCCTAGCATCACGATTAGCCGTTGACGCATCTGGCGGGCAAGTTCGTCGAGATGGTCGGCGACGCCGGCGCGGGCAGCGATGTCGTAGACGTCCTTCGCCGAGGAGGGGTATTCGGACGGCAGTGGCACGACATCCATCCAGACCAGCAAGCCGCTATTGAAGCGGAGCTCGGCTGTGGGGATTGCCGGAGCGAAATTGCGAAGCCAATCGCGCAACGTCTCCTCATTGTCGGCGATGATAGTTCGTCTTGCGCCTTCCCAGATCCTGACGATCCGCGACGGCGGCGCGGGTTCGATCAGCGACAGGATCGTCCGGGCCTGTCCGCGTCCTGCATGACGCCAATATGTGAGAAACTCGCTTCGGAAGTCGCCAATGCGTTCGCCGCGGATCAGCGCTTCGATCAGATCGAACGTCATCTCAAGCAGTTCGGCGATTCCGGCGTACGGATCGTCGATGGGAAACGTGGCGTGATCCGGCACCAGACAGAGCACGCCGTCGCTTTCGACATGGGGCCAAGTCAAAAAGGAAGGACGATCAACCAGCGCGATCCGCGCGGGCGCAAAAGGAAAGGCCGCGGTCACCAGGACGTCGAGCCGGCGCCGGCAATCGGAAAAGACGCAGTCGAAACGCCAGCCGATTTCGGCGGAGCGCCCCCGGTAGGCAGCGAGTTGTCTGGTGTCGAGCCTTCGCGGGCGCAAGCCAGCTTGCTGCCAGCGTGATTCAACGACGCTGACAGCTGACTTGAAGCGCTTCGCGAGAGGGTCGACACCCTCAGGCATTCCGGCGATCTCCCTCGATGCGGACGGCCGAGGTCCTCGCCTGCGCCTCGCTGCGAACGAGACCGGCGGTCAGCAGGGCTGGTGTACTGAGCCGAGTGGTCGAACGCCGCCGCGTCCAGTCCGCAATGTCGGCACCGACGCCCTTGGCAAGTTGCTCGGTGATCAGTTGCTTGTTAGACAACTGCGCCACCGCCGCGAAATCGGCGCGGGCCTTTCGTAGCCAATTATGGAATTCCGTCTCCCGCTCCGGATGCTCCTTCCACTTGTCGGCGAAGTTCTCCAGCGGATCGCTGGGATTGGCGATGAGACGGCTCCCGTCAACTGCGGTCCCGATGAAGCTGTCCATCTTCGTCAGGATCACGAACAGCGCCTCGGCGATCTTCTCCTCTCCTTCGTAGGAGTGGGCGGCGAGCGTCGTCAGGATGATCGAGATCGGCTTGTCGTCGCTGCGGCCGATGTACATGATGTCGCGATGGCGCTTCAGGATCATGATTGCGTACTGCAACGGGGTGCGGATCCGATAGTCCGGAATTGGCTCGGTGCCCGCCGTCACGCCTTTCTGAAGAAGCTCTTTCTTGCGCTTGTCGTAGGCTTTGGCCATGCGTGTCAGAAACCATTTCAGATAGCCGCGTGGATTCGAGCGCTGCCAATCCGCCGCGATAATCTGGTAGCGCGGGTGGCGGTTGTCGGTGATCGAGATTGCGGTCTCGGCGAGCGAAGCATCGAATCCGCGCGTTTTCAGGAGTTGGGCCAGTTCGCTACCGCTCGGAATTCCGGGCGTGACGTCCATGTGGAATTGAGCTTCGTCCGCGTAAGGCTGCCTCCAGCAGCGGCGATGCTCCTCCAGCGGCTTGATCATGTTCTTGCTGCGGGCGTAGAGCCTCATTTCGATTTCGAGAAGCCGCTTTAAGGCTTGTTGAGATTCATCGTGAGTTTATGACGGCAGCAGCAAGATTGATGAAGGCTGCGAAGCTCTGGTCGGTTTTGTCAGCTCGCATGGCGATACGCTTGAATTCCTTGAGTTTGCAGAAGAAATTCTCGATCAGGTGGCGCCATTTGTAGAGTTCCTTGTCGAGCGGCAGAGGAAAAGTCCGACGTGAGTGCTGTGAAATAACGATCTTGGCGCCGCGCTC
>NZ_JBWKME010000093.1:0-109574 GCF_056431085.1 Mesorhizobium waitakense
CACAAGAGACTGGTCCGCCGCAGCGCCATGCAACCCCGACCAGATGGCGCTGCGGCGGACGGCAACTCAGGGGGAAAACTGTAACCCATGTATCCGATTCAAAGTGTTACCCATCTATCGGCTGGACACCGGCAGGCGGATGAGGGGCAGCGCTGGCCCCAGAGAAGCCAGGCGTCGTTCGAGCGAGGACGTAACCTAAGCCGCGCCAACCTTTTCGCCGAAGCTTGAAAAAAACTGCCCGGCCAGTTTCTTCGATGTCGATTCGATCAGCCGGCTGCCGAGCTGTGCGATCTTGCCGCCGACATCGGCCTTGGCCGCGTATTTCAGCACCGTGGTATCCGGCCCATCTTCTGTCAGCGTCACGTCGGCACCGCCCTTGGCAAAGCCGGCGATGCCGCCCTTGCCTTCGCCCTGGATGGTGTAGGAATGCGGCGGCTTGAGATTCTTGAGCGTCACCTCGCCGTTGAACGTCGCCTTGATCGGCCCGATCTTCACCACCACGGTCGCCGCCATCTCGGTCGGCGACTTCATCTCCAGGCTCTGGCAGCCAGGAATCGTCGCCTTCAAGACCTCGGGATCGTTCAGCGCTTCCCACACTTTTTGCAGGGGCGCGGCAATGCGCTCCTCGCCTTCGATCATCAAAGCCATGAAAACCTCCTGACACGAATGATCGAAGCCGTAACGCACGGCTGCATGCATGTCTATCGCACCAAAGTCCGGATGCGACCCTGCGCCCTCTTGCCTGCTCCCGCGCGTTGCCATATCGATTTGTCTTACAAATACGGAGACCACGATGGCAGGCGCCCCCACCAGGAAGAAAAAATTTCGCTCGCAGGAGTGGTTCGACAATCCCGACAATCCGGGCATGACGGCGCTCTACCTGGAACGCTACCTGAATTACGGCCTGACGCGGGCCGAACTGATGTCCGGCAAGCCGCTGATCGGCATCGCCCAGACCGGTTCGGATCTCTCGCCCTGCAACCGGCATCACATCGAGCTGGCCAAGCGCGTACGCGAAGGCATCGTCTCGATGGGCGGCATTCCGTTCGAATTCCCCTGCCATCCGATCCAGGAGACCGGTAAGCGGCCCACCGCCGCTCTTGACCGCAACCTTGCCTATCTCGGCCTGGTCGAGGTGCTCTACGGCTATCCGCTCGATGGCGTCGTGCTCACCATCGGCTGCGACAAGACAACGCCGGCCCTGCTGATGGCGGCAGCCACCGTCAACATCCCGGCGATCGCGCTGTCGGTCGGCCCGATGCTCAATGGCTGGCACAAGGGCAAGCGCACCGGCTCCGGCACCATCGTCTGGGAATCACGTCAGCGCCTGTCGGCTGGCGAGATCGACTATGACGAGTTCATGGACATCGTCGCCTCTTCGGCGCCGTCCACCGGCTACTGCAACACCATGGGCACCGCCACAACGATGAACTCGCTGGCCGAGGCGCTTGGCATGCAATTGCCGGGCTCGGCCGCCATCCCCGCACCTTACCGTGAGCGCGGCCAGATCGCCTACGAGACCGGCAAACGGATCGTCGACATGGTGCATGAAGACCTAAAGCCGTCCGACATCATGACGAGAGAGGCTTTCGAGAACGCCATTGTCGTCAATTCGGCAATTGGCGGCTCGACCAACGCGCCAATCCATCTCAACGCCATCGCCCGCCATCTCGGCGTCAAGCTCGACAATGACGACTGGCAGACGGTCGGCCTCAATGTGCCACTGTTGGTCAATCTGCAGCCGACGGGCGAATATCTGGGCGAGGACTACCATCATGCCGGCGGCGTGCCGGCGGTGATCGCTGAACTGATGAAGGGCGGGCTGTTGCCGCATCCCGGCGCGCGCACGGTCAACGGCAAGTCGATCGGTGAGAATAGCGAGGGTGTCGCCAACGAGAACACCGACGTCATCCGCACCGTTGCCGAGCCGCTGAAGGCCAATGCCGGCTTCATCAACCTCAAGGGCAATCTGTTCGATTCCGCGATCATGAAGACCAGCGGCATCTCGCCGGAATTCCGCGAGCGCTATCTCTCCAATCCGAAGGATCCCGAGGCTTTCGAAGGCAACGCCATGGTCTTCGACGGGCCCGAGGACTATCACGCCCGCATCGACGATCCGGCGCAAGGCATCGATGAACACACGATCCTGTTCATGCGTGGCGCCGGCCCGATCGGCTATCCCGGCGGCGCCGAGGTCGTCAACATGCAGCCGCCGGCCTATCTGATCAAGAAGGGCATCCATGCGCTCGCCTGCATCGGCGACGGCCGCCAGTCCGGCACGTCGGGTTCGCCTTCGATCCTCAACGCCTCGCCGGAAGCCGCGATCGGCGGCGGGTTGGCGCTGCTCAAGACGGGCGACCGTGTCCGCATCGACCTGCGCAAGGGCACGGCCGACATCCTCGTCACCGACGACGAGATCACCCGGCGGCGTGCCGAACTGCAGAACAATGGCGGCTATGACTATCCCAAGCACCAGACGCCCTGGCAGGAGATCCAGCGCGGCATGGTCGCGCAGTTTTCAGAGGGAATGGTGCTGAAGCCGGCGGTGAAATACCAGGATGTCGCGCACACCAGAGGTGTCCCCAGGGATAATCACTGAGCGAGCATCTGTTCGTAGAGGCTTACATAAATGGCAAACGGCGGCTTGAACCGGATCAGGCCGCCGCCATCCTTGACAAGCCCGCGCGATGCATCCACCATCGTGACAAGGGGTGTATCGCGACGACCCCGTGAGGCGTCAGCCCAACGTTCGCGTCCAAGCTTCTTTTTCCAGGAGGTGGACGCCATGCCGTCAACAACCGCTATCACCGTATCGCAGTTATCCCGTCTGATCGGTCTGCCAGGCGCGCCTGTCATCATCGATGTCCGTATCGATGAAGACTTCGACGCCGATCCACGCCTTCTGCCGGCCTCGAGCCGGCGCGATTTCAAGACTGTTTCGACCTGGGCCGCCGAATTCGCCGGCAAGCCAGTGACGGTCGTTTGTCAGAAAGGGCTGAAACTCTCGCAAGGTGTCGCCGCATGGCTGCGCCATGAGGGCATTTCCGCCGAAAGCCTCGACGGTGGGTTCGAAGCCTGGCGTGATGCAAAGGGACTTCTGCTCCGCACTGACACCTTGCCCTCGCGCGACGAAAAGGGCCGCACCGTGTGGGTGACGCGAGCCCGCCCGAAGGTGGATCGCATCGCTTGCCCCTGGCTGATCCGGCGTTTCGTCGATCCCCACGCGATCTTTCTGTTTGTCGAGCCGGCCGAAGTTCTTGCCGTAGCCGATCGCTTCCAGGCCGTGCCTTTCGACATCGACGATGTGTTCTGGAGCCATCGCGGCGAACGCTGCACCTTCGACACGATGATCGAGGAGTTCGGGCTGGAATCCGGGGCGCTCGATCGCCTTGCCCTGATCGTGCGCGCGGCCGACACCGCAAGCCTCGACCTTGTTCCCCAGGCTGCCGGCTTCCTGGCGGCTTCGCTTGGCCTGTCGCGTATGTTTCGCGACGACCTGGAACAGCTGGACGCAGGCATGCTGCTCTACGATGCGTTCTTTCGTTGGTGTCGTGACGCCACTGAAGAAACTCACGACTGGCCCGGTGCAGGCGCGGGCAAACCGTCATGAGCGCGCTTGAGTCGCATGACACGATGGTCCAGGGTCCGGCTGCGCCGACCTACACCGAAGCCATGAAGCTCTGGGCAAAGATCGGACTGCTCAGCTTCGGCGGGCCGGCCGGGCAGATCGCGCTCATGCACAAGGAACTGGTCGAGGAGCGGCGCTGGATCGGCGAGCAGCGTTTTCTGCATGCGCTGAACTACTGCATGCTGCTGCCTGGCCCCGAAGCCCAGCAGCTCGCCATCTATAGCGGCTGGCTGCTGCACCGGACAATCGGCGGCCTTGTCGCCGGCATCCTCTTCGTGGTGCCGGGCGCGCTCGTCATGCTCACCTTGAGTATCCTCTATGCGCTCTATGGCGATGTGCCGCTGGTCGAGTCGCTGTTCTTCGGGGTGAAGGCGGCGGTACTTGCCATTGTCATCGAGGCGGTGATCCGGATCGGAAGGCGTGCCCTGAAGAACCGGGTCATGGTGTCGATCGCCGTCTCGGCTTTCATCGCCATCTTTGCGTTGAATGTACCGTTCCCGCTCATCGTCCTGCTCGCGGGCCTGACGGGATGGCTGGGAAACCGCATTGCTCCAGCGCTGTTTTCCGGCTCGGCACATGGCAAGGACGATATTGCCGATAGCAAGGGAGCGGTCGACCTGATGTTCGAGCGCGGCGAGTTGGCTCATCTCAGGCCGACGAAATGGCATGCGCCGCGCACGATTGCGATCTGGCTGCCGATCTGGTTCGGGCCTGTTCTGCTGATCTGGTGGCTTACCGGCTCTGCAAGCGTCTGGACCGAGATCGGCCGGTTCTTCAGTCTCATGGCCGTCGTCACCTTCGGCGGCGCCTACGCGGTACTCGCCTATGTCGCCCAGGCAGCCGTCCAGTCCTTTGGCTGGCTCGCTCCCGGTGAAATGGTCGACGGTTTGGGGCTTGCCGAAACGACGCCAGGTCCGCTCATCCTGGTGTTGCAGTTCGTTGGCTTCATCGCCGCGTTCCGCCATCCCGGCTCGCTGGACCCGTTGCTTGCCGGATCGCTGGGGGCGTTGCTGACCCTGTGGGTTACGTTCACGCCCTGCTTCTTCTGGATATTCCTCGGCGCGCCCTATATCGAGGCCCTGCGCGGCAACAAGGCCTTGTCGGCGGCACTTGGCGCGATCACCGCCGCTGTTGTCGGGGTAATCATGAATCTGGCTCTGTGGTTCGCCCTGCACGTCATTTTCCATGAGGTACACGCGCTGGGCCTCGGCATGAATGTGCCGGTATTTTCGTCGATCGACTGGCGCGCGGCGCTGCTTTCCTGTGCCGCCATGATCGCTATCCTGAAGCTTAGAATCGGCATGCTGCCGACGCTTGCCGGATCAGCCCTGGCCGGTGTCTTGCTGTTGGCGGTGAGTGGCTGACATGCACAACGGCAAAGGCATAAAGCGCGTCGCGTGAACCCGTTTCAATGCGACGCGCTTTAGAAATCACTGCCTTTGTATTCCGCTTGCGAACCACCTAAGTGGCTGGAAACGGATTGGAACATGATGGCGCCACGACGCTCTTCCCTTGGCTTCCTCGGAATGTTCGGCCGCTCGGGCGACTTGAGGCAGCTCGATGCGGCATTGCGTGGCGCCGACCTTCATCCCGCCCTCGTGCCGGAGGGCGTAAAACTGACAATCGTCAATCTGATGAAGGATCATTGGCCTGACGAGCCGCCCGGCCAAGCCTATGCAGACGTGGCGCGGCTGTTCAGCTATTGCATCGCCGGCCCGGAAGCCTTCGAGCGATCCAATGGTCCTCAGAACAGGCTGGAGGCAGAGCGCCGGATGGAAGCCGCCCTTGAAACCGGCGACAGTTTCGATGCGCAAATCGTGCTGATGACGCTGCACGCCAAGCTGATCAATGCCGAAGTCGTCGCGCGTTATGGGCTGAGCACCGACTGACGGGAAGCGCCCTCAGCCGCCCATGCTGCCGCGCGGCAGCTTGATCATCTCGCCAAAGCGGGCGCGCAGCCGATCGTCGATCTGCTTCGGCACATGGCGCGGAAAGCGCTCGGCAAGCACGCGTTTCTTCTCGATGATCGCCCGCTGCAGGATGTCGGGCCGGCCTTTCTCGTTCCATTCCTTGGGCGAAAAGCGGTCGCCAACGGCCGGATAGAAATACTCGGTCTGCATCAGCCGCAGCGTCTGCTCGTTGCCGAGATAATGGCCCGGACCCTTCAGGCAGACATCGGCGATGGTGTCGATCGACAGCGCCTCGTCGGTCACCTCGATGCCACGCACGCAGCGCAGGCAGTGGCCGAGCATGTCATTGTCGATGATCAGGCTTTCCAGGCAGAAACCGAGCAGCGAGGCATGCATGCCTGCCGATTCGTAGACCAGGTTGAGCCCGGCAAGGCCGGCCATCACATCGGTGATGCCCTTTTCATAGCCGGACTGGATGTCGGGCAGTTTCGAATCCGTCATGCCCGCGGCCGAGCCGCCCGGCAGGTCGTAATATTGCGCCATCTGCGCGCAGGCCGCGGTCAGCACCGCCTGCTCGGCCGAACCGCCAGACATGGCGCCGGTCCTGAGATCCGACACGAACGGCCAGGTGCCGAAGATCGCCGGATGCCCCGGCTTGATGGCGTTGACATACATGAGGCCGACCAGCACTTCGGCCACCGCCTGCACCACCGCACCGGCAATCGCCGCCGGGGCCGTGGCACCGGCCTGTCCGGCCGACAGCAAGAGGATCGGAATGCCGCCTTCGACGCAGGCCTCGAGCACGCCGCAGGCGTCCTCGGCGAACTTCATCGGCGGCACGACGAAGCAGTTGGAGTTCGAGACGAACGGCCGGGCGCGGAAGTTGTCCTCGCCGCCGGCAATGGCATAGAGCATTTCGAGTGCCGGCTGCACGTTCTCGCGCACCGTGAACGAGGTGCCGACATGCTTCGACGTGCCCATCACGCAGGCATAGAGGGTGTTGAAATCCATATCGAGCGGGTCGGGAATGTCGCGCGGCACCATCGGCCGCTGGAAGAAATGGATGTTGTCGAGCCCCTCGACGAGGCGGGCGGCGTCATAGATGTCCTGCAGCAGCGACTCGCGGTATTCGCGCTTTTCGACATCGACCAGATGCACGGCGGCGCCCGCCGTGCCGTAATGCACGCGCTTGCCCTTGATCAGCATGTCGTGCTTGGGGTCCTGGCCGTGCAGCGTGAAATGCCGGGCCGCTTTCTTGATCGTGTCGAGCACGAGCGCGCGCGGGAAGCGGATGCGGCCGTCGTCGCCATAGCTGGCGCCGGCCTCGGTCAGGGCTTCGATGCAGGAGGGTATGGCATTGGCGAAGCCAACCGTTTCCAGGAGCGTCAGCACGGCTTCGTGGATGCGTTCCTGGTCGTTCTGGGTCAGCGGTCCGTAGCTGCCGCCTTCGAGGCCAGCGCGCACCGGCTTGATGTCGTCGGCCAACGGTGCTGCCCGCATGGCGCGGCGCGCTTCGCGCCCGCCGGAGCGGCGCGAACGTTGATCCGCCGCCGCTTCCTGCTGTTCAAGAACTGACATGGAGACACTCCACCTTTCCGAGAAGCAGCGCGGCGGTTGGTCCACCATCGGCTGCTTTTACCCCTTTGTGCTCCGACTATGCCGCCGGCATTGGCACAGCCTATGAGCCAGACGGTCCGGCTGCATATGCCAGGGCTAATGGAGCCGGAGCCACGCTGTGCGGCTCCGGCAAGGGGGTCGGGCGGTGGATCAGGCGGCGGCCGGCCTGCGTCCGGCGGCGGTGGCCAGTTCGCGGATGCCTGGCTCGATGTGCTGCAGCGCGATCGAGGAAATGCCCAGCCGCATGAAACGCGAAGGCTTTTCAGTGCGATCGAAGAAACGATCGCCTGGCTCGATGATGACGCTGCGCGAGGCGGCTGCCTCGGCCAGTCCGCGCGAATCGGTACCGCGCGGCCCTTCAAGCCACAGCGATGTGCCGCCGGCCGAATCGGTCGAACGCCATTCCGGCAGGAAAGCGGAAATCGCATGGACCAGGCGCTTGCGCCGCTCGTCGAAGGCGCTCGACAGCCGCCGCACAAGTGCCTCGTGATGGCCGAGCGACAGGAACAGCGCGACGGCGCGCTGGTTGTTGGCAGGCGGATGGCGTAGCATGAAGCGGCGCAGCGCCCGGAGTTCCGAGATCAGTCCGGCCGAGGCGACGATGTAGCCGAGCCGCAGGCCTGGAGCCAGCGTCTTCGACATCGAGCCGACATAGACGACGCGGCCGGAGCGGTCGAGGCTCTTCAATGCCTGCTGCGGCGCCTCGTCGAGAAGCTGGCTGTCGTAGCCATCCTCGATGATGATCTGGTTGTAGCGGTTGGCCCGCGCCAGGAGATCCTGTCGCCGTTCCGCCGACAGCGGCACCATGGTCGGGCAATGATGGCTGGGCGTGACGAACACGAACCCGGAATCATTGGGAATAGAAGCGGTTACAATGCCGGACTGGTCGACCGGCACCGGCTGGATGTCGGCGCCCGCAAGGCGGAAGATCGAGCGTGCGTCGGGATAGCCGGGGTCCTCCATCGCCACCTTGGAGCCCTTGCCCATCAACAGCGTCGCCAGCATGTAGAGCGCGTTCTGGGCGCCCAGCGTGACGATGATTTCGTCGGGATTGGCGAAGATGCCGCGCCGCGGCAGCAGCCGCGCCTGGATCTGTTCGATCAGCAACGGATCGTCGCGATCGACCATGTCGGACGCCCAGTTGCGGATTTCGAGCACGGCAAGCGCCATGCGGTTGCACTCGCGCCACTCGGCGGTCGGGAACAGCGCCGGGTCGAACTGGCCGTAGACGAAGGGGTACGACGACTTGATCCAGTTCTCGTGCTTGGCCGGCGGCGGCATGTCGCTTGCGGCGATCTTGCGGCGTGCCTTCCAGTCGATCTCGTTGGCCTGGTCGGGCGCCTTCTGATGCGGCTTGGCTGGTGTCGCCAACACATCGGGATTGACGAAATGGCCGCGCCGCTCGCGTGCCACCAGGAAACCCTGGTCGACGAGCTGCTGGAAGGCCAGCACCACGGTTCCGCGCGCCACGCCGAGTTTTTCGGCCAGGATCCGGCAAGAGGGGAGCGGCATCGAAGCGGCGATCTGGCGGTCGAGAATGGCGGCCACGATGGCTTGGCGGATCTGTGCCTGCAGGGTCTGGCCGGATTCGGCCGAAATCCGGAACAGGCCGGACCATATCGCCGTGTCGTTTCGCTGTGGCATGGAAGATGTTCCTCGATGGCCAGCTTTTTCGCTTGGCTGGACCAGTCGAATGTAACGGTGGCACAAGGGGTTGCGCCAATCAATTTTTCTGATCGTTGGGATTTATGCCAGTGATCCTTCGGCGGAAAATCCGGCACTCCGCCCACCTCGGGACGCGCCTGCATCGTCGCCGCGTGACGATTCGCGTCATCGCCGCGTATTGACCGTACAGAATTCGGCTCACTAGTTTTGGCGCGACGACACGCGCCGGAAACATCCGGTCTGATATGGTGCGTCGAAAACGCCAGGAGTCCCGCCAGTGGATCAGTCAGCCTTCCAGAAACAGCTCGCAGCCTTGCGCGATCATCGCGCCGCGGCGCCAGCCAGCATGCGCCAGGCCTTCGCCGCCGATCCGCAGCGGTTCAAGACATTCTCCGCCACCGACGGCGACCTGTTGCTCGACTGGTCGAAATGCGCGGTCGACGCGCTCACCATGGACCTGCTGGAGAAACTTGCCAGGGCAGCCGATCTCGAAGGCCGCCGTGCGGCGATGTTCGCCGGCAAGAAGATCAACGTCACCGAAAACCGTGCCGTGCTGCACACGGCGCTGCGCAACCTGACCGGCAAGGGCGTCACCGTGGATGGCCAGGACGTCAAGGCGGACGTCACTGCCGTGCTCGACGCGATGGGCGCCTTTGCCGATGCCGTGCGCTCTGGCAAGGCAGCCGGCGCCACCGGCAAGAAAATCACCGACATCGTCAACATCGGCATCGGCGGTTCCGATCTCGGCCCGGCCATGGCGACGCTGGCGCTGGCCCCCTATCATGACGGGCCGCGCGCGCACTACGTCTCCAACATCGACGGCGCCCATATCCACGACACGCTGAAGGGCCTGTCGGCCGAAACCACGCTTTTCATCATCGCCTCCAAGACCTTCACCACCGTCGAGACGATGACCAATGCCGAGACGGCGCGCAAATGGGTGCAGAAGGCACTCGGCAAGGAAGCCGTCGGCAAACATTTTGCCGCCGTCTCGACCGCGCTCGAGCTGGTGGCCAAGTTCGGCATCGAATCGGATCGCGTCTTCGGCTTCTGGGACTGGGTCGGCGGCCGCTATTCGGTCTGGGGGGCGATCGGCCTGCCGGTGATGATCGCGGTCGGGCCGCGAAATTTTCGGGCCTTCCTCGATGGGGCGCACGAGATGGACGAGCATTTCCGCACCGCGCCGTTGCAGGAGAACCTGCCGGCGCTGCTGGGGCTGGTCGGCTGGTGGCATCGCGTGATCTGCGAATATCCCGCGCGTGCCGTCATTCCCTATGACCAGCGCCTGTCCCGGCTGCCGGCCTATCTTCAACAGCTCGATATGGAATCGAACGGCAAGAGCGTCACCCTCGAAGGGGTGGCGGTGACGACGCCGACCGGACCGCTGGTCTGGGGCGAGCCTGGCACCAACGGCCAGCATGCCTTCTTCCAGCTGCTGCACCAGGGCACCGATTTCATCCCGGTCGAATTCCTCGCCGCGGCCGTCGGCCACGAGCCGGACCTCAAGCATCAGCATGATCTGCTGCTCGCCAACTGTCTGGCGCAGTCGGAAGCGTTGATGAAGGGCCGCACGCTGGAGGAGGCGCGCGCCCAGATGCTGGCCAAGGGCATGAAGCCGGCCGAGGTCGACAAGATCGCCCCGCACCGCGTCTTCTCCGGCAACCGGCCCTCGATGACCATCCTCTATCGCAAGCTCGACCCGCGCACCTTCGGCCGGCTGATCGCGCTCTACGAGCATCGCGTCTTCGTCGAGGGAACTCTGTTCAACATCAACTCCTTCGACCAGTGGGGCGTCGAGCTCGGCAAGGAACTGGCCACCGGCCTCTTGCCTGTCGTGGAGGGCAAGGAAAGTGCCGCGAAGCGGGATGCATCGACCGCTGGCCTGGTGGGATACATCCAGCATTTGCGTGGTTCGGAGTGAGCAGTTTGGCAGACATCAAGGGCATATTGTTCGACAAGGACGGGACGCTTGTCGACTTCAACGCGACCTGGCTCGGCATTGCCGACTTCATGGCCATGGATGCCGCCGAGGGCGATCGCTGGAAGGCCGACAGGCTCCTTTCGGCGGCGGGTTTCGATTTCGTCAACAAGCGGTTCAGGCCCGATTCGATCTTTGCCTCGGGCACCAACATGGATGTCGTCGAACTGTGGTTCCCGCGCCTGTCCGACGAGGACCAGATGCTGGCCGTCGCCCGCTTCAACGAAATCACGTCCGTGCAAGGCTCGTCGATGGCGGTGGCGCTACCCGGCATCGTCGAAACGCTGACAGTGCTGCACAAGCGATCCTACCGGCTCGGCGTCGCTACCAACGATTCAACCAGCGGCGCGGAGAAGACGATGGTCACGCTTGGCGTCGCCCAGCTCTTCGACGCTGCCTATGGCTATGACGCGGTGGCCAATCCGAAACCGGCGCCGGACACGATCTTCGCCTTCTGCGACCTGACCGGACTGAAGCCGGCGCAAATCGCCATGGTCGGCGACAATCGCCACGACCTGGAGATGGCGCGAGCCGGCGGCTGCGGGCTGGCGATCGGCGTGCTCTCGGGCACCGGCACACCTGAATCGCTGTCGTCGATCGCCGATATCGTGCTGGATTCGGTTGCCGACCTGCCGGATTTTCTGTCGGCGCGGGTCAAGGAAACGATCTAGCGGCCGGATATACCCTCCAAACGGAAGACACCGCTCTTCGGCGCGCTGTCTTTCGTCTGGCCGAAGTCCGGCACCTGGTATTCGGCAAGCAGGCGCAGCCGCGATCGCGGCAGGTAGGCGCGGCCCGGATCGCCAACAAGAACCTCGATACCGGCATCAAGGCAGCGGTCAAGGAAAGGCATGACGCGGTCGGCGACGTCCTGTCCATAAAAGACGTCGCCGGCGGTGACGACATCGACCGCAGGCGGCGATCCGCAGGTAATATCCTGCCCCATGACCGTCATCGCAACGCCGTTCGCCGCGGCGTTGAGGCCGATCGCGGCAATGCCGTTACGATCGATCTCCGCGGCGATCACCGCGCTCGCCCCGGCCTTGGCCGCAGCAATGCCGACAAGGCCCGAACCGGCGCCGAGGTCGAGCACGCGGCGACCGGCCACGGTTTGTGGATGGTCGAGTATATAGCGTGCAAGGACGGCGCCGCCGGCCCAGGCATAGGCCCAGTAGGGCGGCTGCGGATCGGGTCCATCCTCATCCGCCTCGGCCGTGTCGTCATCATCGTCGAAGCTTTGCCGCGGATCGATAAGCCGCCTCAGGCCACTCCCCGGATGAGGCGTATAAAGCCGGATTTCGGGAAGCGACGGCACCGGGGCGATGCGCATGTTCGCCTTGATGAACTCGGTCGGGTCAGGACGGCAAGGTGCATCCACGGCGCCCAGGCCGTCGGCTGCCGTCATTCGCGCAGCGCCCGCCGCAGGATCTTGCCAACCGGCGTCTTCGGCAGCTCGGTCCGGAATTCGATGTATTTGGGCCGCTTGTAGCCGGTCAGGTTCTCGCGGCAATAGGCGGTGAGCGTCTCTGCGGTCAGCGCCGGGTCCTTCCTGACCACGAACAGCTTCGGCACTTCGCCTGAATGCTCGTCCGGCACGCCGATCGCCGCCACTTCGAGCACGCCCGGATGCATCGCCACCACTTCCTCGAGTTCGTTCGGATAGACGTTGAAGCCCGAGACCAGGATCATGTCCTTCTTGCGGTCGACGATCTTGGTGTAGCCGCGCTCGTCCATGAAGCCCATGTCGCCGGATTTGAAATAGCCGTCCTTGGTCATCACCTTGGCGGTCTCATCCGGCCGGTTCCAGTAGCCCGCCATCACTTGCGGCCCCCGGATGCAGATTTCGCCGACCTCGCCGAGCGGCAGATTGTTGCCGTCGTCGTCGCGGATGGCGATCTCCGTCGACGGCAGCGGCAGGCCGATGGTGCCGGTGAAGTCGCTGGCGCTGAACTTGTTGGCGGTGGCCACCGGCGAGGTTTCCGACAGCCCGTAGCCTTCGGTCACCGGACAGCCGGTCAGCGCCTTCCAGCGTTCGGCGACGCCCTTCTGCACCGCCATGCCGCCGCCCAGCGTCAGCACCAGCGGCTTGAAGTCGAGCTTGCGGAAGTCCTCATTGTTGAGCAGGGCATTGAACAGCGTGTTCAAGCCCGGAAAGATGTGGATCGGATATTTCTGCAGTTCCTTGACGAAGCCGGGAATGTCGCGCGGGTTGGGAATGAGCACATTGCGCGCACCTTGCTGCATGCCCATCAGCGCGTTCACCGTCAGCGCGAAGATATGATAGAGCGGCAGGGCGCAGATAAAGTTCGGATGCGCCGGTTTCGGCTTGATCGTATAGGCGTCTTCCATCCACTGCGCGTTCTGCACGACATTGGCCAGCACGTTGCTGTGCAGCAGCGTTGCGCCCTTCGAGACGCCGGTGGTGCCGCCCGTATATTGCAGGAAGGCGACATCGTCGGCCGCCACCTTGGCTGGCTTGAAGCCCACGCCGCCGCCGGCCTTGACGGCCGCGTTGAACTTGACATGGCCGGGCAGCGACCATGCCGGCACCATCTTCTTCACCCGGCGCACGACGAAATTGACGATCGTGCCCTTCAGTCCGCCGAGCATGTCTCCCATCGCGGCGACCACGACATGCTTGACCGCCGTTCTGGAGATGACCGCCTGCAAGGTGCTGGCGAAGTTCTCCAGGATGACGATGGCTTGTGCACCGGAATCCTTGAGCTGGTGCTCCAGTTCGCGCGGTGTGTAGAGCGGATTGATGTTCACCACGACATAGCCGGCGCGCAAGACGGCCATCATCGCCACCGGATATTGCAGCACGTTGGGCATCATCAGGGCGACGCGTGCGCCCTTTTGCAGTCCCTTCGATTGCAGGTATGCGCCGAAGGCCGCCGACAGCCGTTCGACATCGGCATAGCTGATGGACTTGTCCATGCAGGTAAAGGCGGGCTGGGCGGAAAATTGCTTGCAGGCGGCGACCAGGAAATCGCCGATAGAGCTGTAGGGCAAGGCGCCGATTTTAGTTGGTACGCTTTTCGGATAGCTTTTGAGCCATAGCTTTTCCGGCAGCCCGGCAGCCAGTGCCGTCAGTACCTTCGGCAATCGCGAGGCCGCGGCCGGCTTCGCCGCTGCAGCCGTCGTTATCGGCTTGGCAGCGGCCGGCTTGGCGGCGGCGGGCTTAGCCACGGACGCCGGCTTTCCGACGGCAGGCTTGGCCTTGGCCGCCGGCTTTGCACTTGCCTGCACCGGCACAGGTGCCGCCTTCGGCTTGGCCGCGGCGGCTTTGGCAACGGGCGCTTTCGGCTTGACCGCGCCGGCGGTTGCCTTGGGAGCCGTCTTGGGTTTCACCGACGCCGTTGTCTTTGATGCTTTTGCCACCCGTTCCTCCCTGGATAATTCTTGTTCGTCCGTGCCGCGCTCGCCCCTGAATTGACGGAGACGTCCCCCACTGCTGCCTGGATGTGTTCTATGTATTGCCTCAATCGGCGGCCGTGCAAGTCTTGCCCCTGCGGCAAGGCGGCGAAAGATTTGCCGCCGAAAATCTTTCCTGCCGCCGATCCTGCGAACCGCTATCCTGCCGCATCCTCGGCCGGGGGAGGGCCGGCGCGGCACCTGTATCGCCAGATCGGCGATCAATAAAAAAATGCGGTCGTTAACAATCCCGTGAATGGAAAAAACTGCTAATTTTTTCTGTCATTTAGCAAAATCGCGGATTTTTTTCCTGCTTCCCGAGGGGTAAGCAAACGGGGTGTTCCAAAGCCGGAAAAACGGTGCTTATATGCGGGCTTCGCGAGCCTGATAGAGGGGCTTGGAAGAACATCAGGGAGTGCTCAATGAAAAAGAAACTCGCTTTTGCGGCCGCGTTGCTGGCCGCAAGCGTCCTGAGCGGCATGGCCAATGCGAAGACGCTTGTCTATTGCTCGGAAGCATCGCCGGCCAATTTTGATCCGGGTACGACGACGGGCGGCAACGACTTCGATGCCTCGTCGCGTACCGTCTATTCGCGCTTGGTTGAATTCAAGCATGGCGGCACCGAGGTCGAGCCCGGTCTCGCCGACAAATGGGAAATCTCGGACGATGGCCTGGTCTATACTTTCCATCTGCATCCGGGTGTGAAGTTCCAGACCACCGACTATTTCAAGCCGACCCGCGACCTCAACGCCGACGACGTCGTCTTCTCCTTCGACCGTCAGTTCAACAAGGCGAACCCGTGGAACGGCGATAAATACCTGCCGAACCTGACCTGGGACTACTACACCGGCATGGACATGCCGAAATATGTCGCCAAGTGGGAAAAGGTCGACGACCTGACCGTCAAGCTGACCCTGACCGAGCCGAACGCGCCCATGCTTGCCAACCTCGGCATGGACTTCGCCTCGATCGTGTCGAAGGAATATGCCGAGCAGCTGGCGAAGGATGGCAAGATGGCCGACTTCTCGACCAAGCCGATCGGCACCGGTCCGTTCCAGTTCGTCGACTACCAGTTGGATTCGGTCATCCGTTATGCCGCCCATCCGGATTACTTCAAGGGCAAGGAGAAGATCGACGATCTCGTCTTCGCCATCACGCCTGACGCCACCGCCCGCATCCAGAAGGTGCTCGCCGGCGAGTGCGACATCGCTCCCTATCCGAATCCTGCCGACATCGGCACGATCAAGGCCAATCAGGACGTTACCCTGATGGACCAGGCCGGCCTCAACATCGGCTACATGAGCTACAACACCACCATCCCCCCGCTCGACAAGCCTGAAGTGCGTCACGCGCTCAACCAGGCGATCGACCGGGAAGCTCTTATCAAGTCGCTGTTCCAGGACGCCGGCGCCACGCCGGCTGAAAACCTGATCCCGCCGACGATGTGGTCGTGGGACAAGGCCGTGAAGTCCGACAGTTACGATCCGGATGCCGCCAAGAAGGTGCTTGAGGCTGCCGGGCTGAAGGAAATCCAGCTTTGGGCTTCCGACCGCGTTCGTCCCTACAACCCGAACTTCCAGCGTGCCGCCGAGCTGATCCAGGCCGACTGGGCCAAGGTCGGCGTCAAGGCTGAGATCGTCAACTACGAGTGGACCAAGTATCGCTCGGAAGGCAAGAAGAAGGATCGTCCAGGCGCCTTCCAGATCGGCTGGACCGGCGACAATGGCGATCCGGACAACTTCTTCGCCACGCTGTTCGCGTGCTCGGCCATCGGAGTGTCGAACTACTCGAGCTGGTGCGACAAGGACTTCGAGGATCTGATCCAGAAAGCCAAGAAGACCAGCGACCAGGGTGAACGCACCAAGCTCTACGAACAGGCCCAGGTGGTCTTCGCCAAGCAGGCGCCTGCCTTCCTGCTCGCCCACAGCCAGGTCTATGCGGTCGTGCGCAAGAATGTCAGCGGCTTCATGATGGACCCGCTCGGCATTCACCGCTTCGACGGCGTCGACAAAGCCGAATAAGATATTGAGTGGGGCGGCGCTGTAGAGCGCTGCCCCCTTCGCCATGCTCAAGTATATTCTTCACAGAATTGCACTTTTGATCCCGACGCTTGTCGGCATCACTATCTGTGCCTTCGCCTTCGTCAGGCTGCTGCCTGGCGATCCCATCCTTGCCATGGCCGGCGAACACGGCGTGGCGCCGGCGCGTTACGAGGAGCTCAAGGAACAGTTCGGCTATAATCTGCCGATCTGGCAGCAATACGCGCGCTATGTCGGCGAGGTCGTGACCGGCGATTTCGGAGTCTCCATCTCGTCCAAGCGCCCGGTGATGGAAGAGTTCAAGATCCTCTTTCCGGCAACGATGGAACTGTCGTTCTTCGCCATGATTTTCGCCATGGCGCTCGGCATTCCGGCCGGCATCTTCGCGGCCGTCAAGCGCGGCTCCTGGTTCGATCAGTCGCTGATGGGCACGGCGCTCGTCGGCTATTCGATGCCGATCTTCTGGTGGGGCCTGCTGCTGATCATCTTCTTCTCCGGTTACCTCGGCTGGACGCCGGTCTCGGGCCGCATCGGCCTGCAGTTCTTCTTCAAGCCGATCACCGGCTTCATGACCATCGACACCCTGCTCTATGGCAAATGGGATGCCTTCCGCTCGGCGCTCAGCCACCTGGTCCTGCCGGCGATCGTACTCGGGACCATTCCGCTGGCGGTGATTGCCCGCCAGACGCGTTCAGCCATGTTGGAAGTTCTGGGTGAGGATTATGTCCGCACGGCGCGCGCCAAGGGCCTGTCGCCGTCGCGGGTGATCGGCCTGCATGCGTTGCGCAATGCGCTCATCCCCGTGGTCACCACCATCGGCCTGCAGGTCGGCACGCTGCTTGCCGGCGCCATCCTCACCGAAACCATCTTCGCCTGGCCGGGCATCGGCAAGTGGATGGTCGATTCCATCTTCAAGCGCGACTATGTCGTCGTGCAGTCAGGTCTGCTTTTGATCGCCCTCATCGTCATGGCCGTGAACCTCATCGTCGACGTGCTCTATGCCGTCATCAACCCGCGCATACGGGCGTCGTAATGAGCCAGTCGACCGAAATCGCCCCCATGGCCGCCGGCAACCCTGACCGGCTGACCGGTTTCAGGACCTTCTGGCACTACTTCTCGGTCAACCGTGGCGCCGTGATCGGCCTGTTCGTCTTCATCCTGCTGGTGCTGGCGGCGCTGTTTGCGCCGCTGCTCGCGCCCTATGCGCCCGACATTCAGGACAAGACCGCGTTTCTGAGGCCGCCGGCCTGGCAGGCCGGCGGCAGCACCCAATTTCTGCTTGGAACCGATCCGGTCGGTCGCGACATCCTTTCGCGCCTGCTCTATGGCGCGCGCTTTTCGCTGCTCATCGGCGCGGTCGTGGTTACGCTGGCTCTCACCGGCGGCATTACGCTCGGTCTCTTGGCCGGCTATTTCCGCGGCTGGGTCGACGTGGCGATCATGCGCGTGATGGACCTTATCCTGGCGTTCCCGTCGCTGCTCCTGGCCCTCGTTCTGGTCACCATCCTTGGCCCCGGCCTGTTCAACGCGATGCTGGCCATCGCGCTTGTCCTGCAGCCGCATTTCGCGCGGCTGGTGCGCGCTGCCGTTATGGCGGAGAAGAGCCGCGAATATGTCGTGGCGGCGAAGGTCGCCGGCGCCGGCCATATCAGGCTGATGCTTCGCACCATCCTGCCGAATTGCCTGGGACCGCTGATCGTCCAGGGCACGCTGTCGTTTTCCAACGCCATCCTCGAGGCGGCCGCTCTCGGCTTCCTCGGCCTCGGCGCTCAGCCGCCGACGCCCGAATGGGGAACGATGCTCGCTTCGGCGCGCGAATTCATCCTGCGCGCCTGGTGGGTGGTGACCTTCCCCGGTCTTGCCATCCTCATCACTGTGCTTGCCATCAATCTGATCGGCGACGGTCTGCGTGACGCGCTCGATCCGAAACTGAGGAGGTCGTGATGGCGCTGCTCGATATCCAGAACCTCGTCGTCGAGTTCCAGACCGCATCCGGTTCTTTCCGCGCCGTTGACGGCGTGTCGCTCCATGTCGACGAGCGCGAAGTGCTGGCGATCGTCGGCGAATCCGGTTCCGGCAAATCGGTGTCGATGCTGGCGGTCATGGGCCTTTTGCCATGGACGGCCACGGTGACCGCCGACCGCATGAGCTTCAATGGCCGCGATCTTCTGAAGTTGAGCCCTGCCGAGCGGCGCAAGATCGTTGGCAAGGACATGTCGATGATCTTCCAGGAGCCGATGGCCAGCCTCAATCCCTGCTTCACCGTCGGCTTCCAGATCGAAGAGGTGCTGCGTTTCCATATGGGTATGGACGCTGCGCAGCGCCGGGAGCGCGCCATCGAACTCCTGACGCAAGTCGGTATTGCCGAGCCGGCGGAACGGCTGAACTCGTTCCCTCACCAGATGTCGGGCGGCCAGTGCCAGCGCGTCATGATCGCCATCGCCATCGCCTGCAATCCGAAGCTGTTGATCGCCGACGAGCCGACCACCGCCCTCGACGTCACCATCCAGAAGCAGATCCTCGATCTCCTGGTCTCGTTGCAGGCCAAATACGGCATGGGCCTGATTATGATCACCCACAATATGGGCGTCGTTGCCGAGACCGCCGACCGCGTCATCGTTCAGTACAAGGGCCGCAAGATGGAAGAGGCCGACGTGCTGTCGCTGTTTGAATCGCCGAAGAGCAATTACACGCGCGCTCTGTTGTCGGCGCTGCCGGAGAATGCCGTCGGCGACCGGCTGCCGACCGTGTCCGACATGCTGTTCGAGCCGGCGCCTTCGGGAGCCGCCGCATGAGCATCAAGGTCGTCGAAGGCAAGAATATCGTCCGCGACTATCATGTCGGGGGCGGGCTGTTTCGCGCACAGCGCACGGTGCATGCGGTCAAGGGCGTCTCGTTCAGCGTCGACAAGGGCAAGACGCTCGCAATCGTCGGTGAAAGCGGCTGCGGCAAGTCGACGCTTGCCCGCATCATCACGCTGATCGATCCTGCGACTTCGGGTGAGCTGTTCATCGACGGCAACAAGGTCGACATTGCCAAGGACGGGCTGAGCAAGGAGATGCGCCGCAAGGTGCAGATCGTGTTCCAGAACCCTTACGGGTCGCTCAACCCGCGCCAGAAGATCGGCGACGTGCTGGGCGAACCGCTGCTCATCAACACCGGTAAGCCGGCCGAGGAACGGCGCGACCTCGCCATGAAGATGCTGAAGAAGGTCGGTCTCGGACCCGAGCACTACAATCGCTATCCGCATATGTTTTCCGGCGGCCAGCGCCAGCGTATCGCCATTGCCCGAGCGCTGATGCTCAACCCCAGCCTCTTGGTGCTGGACGAGCCGGTCTCGGCTCTCGATCTGTCTGTGCAGGCGCAGGTGCTCAACCTGCTCGCCGACCTGCAGGACGAGTTCCAGCTGACCTACGTCTTCATCAGCCACGACCTGTCGGTGGTGCGCTACATCGCCGACGACGTGATGGTGATGTATTTCGGTGAAGCGGTCGAATACGGCTCGCGCGAGGAAGTTTTCTCCAACCCTCAACACAGCTACACCAGGACGCTGTTCGAGGCGACGCCGCGCTCCGACGTCGCCTCGATCAAGGCGCGGCTGGCGAAGAAGAAGGCCGCCTAGAGTCAAAACCCAACTACTCTGAACGACCGAGTCTTACTCAAAGACGACTTACGTCTGCCAAGACCTGGACGGCCGCGTTGCGCCTCATGGCAGTCGTCACTACGGCGCCGTCCATTCACCAAAAGCATCGCCAATGCACAGGCGACAGGTAGCTTTGCGCCAATACCGGACCTTACGCTGGCAGACCCGCCCGTCGCAGCCCATCCACCAGGTATTCCAGTGCGTTGGCATTTGCGATCGGCCAATATTCGCGGGCGAACGCGAGATCGATGTCAGGACGAAGCGCGTGGAGAGCCTCTATGCTGCGGCGTGCGTCTTCCAGTCGCCCGAGATGCGCCTGCGTGGCGGCCAATATTGCCCAGCGAGACCATTGGATGTTTGGTTCGCGCAGCGATCGCTCGGCCGACTCGACTGCCTCCTCCAGCCGTCCCAGGAAGAGAAATGCTTCAGCGCGTCGCACCAGGAACTGCCCGAAATATGGGTCCTGCGGGCTTAGACGCATCGCCAGCTCGATGTGCGGCAGCGCTTCCTTCGGGCGTCCGCCAGTGGCGAGCGCCATGCAGAGCGCGTAGTGAGCCTGGGCAAAGCTGGGCTCGAGCTCGATGGCCTTGCTGAGCTCGAAAACGGCCTCGTCGTGCCGCCGCACGAGGGTGAGTGCTCGCCCCAGCGCATAGCGGTTGAATGCGTCCTGTCCATCGATCTGGACAGCCGTCTGGGCGAACCGCAGGGCTGCGGCGTTGGCGGCATCCTCGCTGTCAACGTAGCCGCCGACATGCTGGAAGAAGAAGGCCTCCTCGGCGGCTGCATAGGCGCGTGCCAGGCCGGGATCGATTGCGATTGCTCGGTGAAACAGAAGCTGCGCCTCGGCAAGGTCCTCACGGGTCCGCCGATATGTATGCCACAGGCCGCGCTGATAGAGTTCCCATGCGCGCAGATCGTCGGGGCGCTTTGCCCGTGCCCGCTCGCGCTCTGCTTTGCCGAGCTCGGGCTCGATCGCGCCGACCAGAGTTGCCGTGATTTCATCTTGCACGCTGAAGATGTCTTCCAGGTCCCGGTCGTAGCGTTGCGCCCAGACATGATTGCCCGAGGCGCCCTCGATCAACTGCGCAGTGACACGAACGCGATTGCCTGCCTTGCGCACGCTACCTTCGAGCACATAGGCCACCCCGAGCTCGCGGGCCACGGCGCGGATGTCCGGCGACTTCCCCTTGTAGGCGAAGCTCGAGTTGCGGGCGATCACGAAGAACCACCGAATTCGCGCCAGAGCGGTGATCAGGTCCTCAGTGACGCCATCGGCAAAGTACTCCTGCTCGGGATCGCCACTCATGTTCGTGAATGGCAGAACGGCGATCGAAGGCTTTTCCGGAAGCGCTATCGGGGCAGCCGGACTGGCGGCGGTAGGTTGGCCTGGCGCGGCCAGGGGCGTGATAGTGCCCGCCTTCTCCGGGACGCCGACCTCAAGCGAATAGATCCCTATCGGCTCGGCGATGTTCTTGAGTTGTGTTTGGCCGAGATCGCTGACCAATAGGTCGAGCCTCGACCTGACCTGCCGATAGGCATCCTCCGAAAGGCAGATGGCGCCGGGGGCAGCAACGCCCTCCAGGCGCGATGCGATGTTGACGCCGTCGCCCATTAGGTCGCCGTCGCTTTCTTCAACGACGTCGCCGATGTGGATTCCGATGCGGAACTCAATGCGACGATCAGAAGGCACGCCGGCATTGCGTTCGAGCATGGCGGTCTGCACCTCGATGGCGCAGCGCACCGCGTCGACCACGCTGCGGAACTCGACGAGGGCTCCGTCACCGGTGCGCTTGACGATGCGACCATGATGCACGGCGATCGTGGGATCGATCAGGTCGCTTCGCAGTGCCCGTAGCCGCGCCAAGATGCGATCCTCGTCGGCGCCGGCGAGGCGGCTGTAGCCGACCACGTCGGCCGCCAGGATTGCAGCAAGCTTTCGGGACTCGCTCATGGCGTCCTTCCCCTGTCCAGCCTAGCACCATAGCCGGATCAGAGCCGTCCCGTCTCAACATAGAGCCGTCAAGCCAAGGAAGATAACCCGAGCCTTGGTCGAACGTCCGCATCGGGTCGAAAACCCGGCGATCACGAATGACTGCTTCGCGCCGCATATCGGACGCAGCGACGACTTTTGTCGATTCCCGAAAGCAGTCATCGTCGACGACCGAGTTGAAGTGCCCCAGGACGAGATATTGGGAGCTTCGATGCGTAGGTCGATGCGCAGGTAATCCTCATCCGGCCGGAAGCTATCTTGTAGCGGAACAGGCATTGTCGGCGCGGCTCAACTGTTTTGGCCGCTGTGCTCTTTAGGCAGATCATAGGGGGCAGAACGCAAGGCACTGTCAATCGGGCGATTGGCGTGTAACAGTATCTGCTAATATGCTTCAGGCGGTAAGCAAGGCTCCCCTCAAACGGCGGGATGTCTGTTGGGGAAGAGGCCGAATGCCAAGCTTAGTCGAAATGGAGCTCGTGAGCCGTCTAGGAGACGCCAACCGCAAAATAGTCGAGCTGGAAATCGCAAAGGCTGCTGCAGCGACTGAACTTGATGAACTTTCCGCCGAAAACCAGCGCCTCCTCAGAATGGTTGAGGAGCGCACGAAGGAACTCGCAATCCTCGGCAGCGTCGGCGAAGCAATGTCGAAGACGTTGACGGTAAAGACGGTGACTCGTATTGTCGGTGATAAGGTGCGAGAAATATTTGGCACAGACGTCACTGAAATCCTATTGCACGATGAAGCATCTGGTTTGATCAGTGTCCCGTATTCGTTCTATCGAGACTATGTGGAGGTAGAGCCGTTCCCCTTGGGTGCAGGATTGACTTCTCAAATTATCCTCTCGGGTAAACCAAAGATTATCAACACGTTCGAGCAAGCGGTTGAACTAGGTGTCATTGCCCTCACCGAAGATGAGCGGTCCGAGTCCTACATCGGCGTGCCGATCATCGCCGGAGACAAAACTCTGGGCGTTGTGAGCGTGCAGAGCTACAAAAAAAACGCGTTCAACGAAGATCATGTCCGTTTGTTGCAGGGTCTCTCATCGAGCATGGGCGTGGCCATTGCCAATGCTCGTCTTTTCGATGAGACGCAGCGCCTGCTGAAAGTTTCGGAGGGGCGCGCAAAGGAACTCGCGATCCTCAACAGCGTCGGCGAAGCGATGGCCAAGACGCTGAACGTAAAGACCGTCACTCGCATCGTAGGCGATAAGGTCCGCGAGATATTCGGAACGGACGTTACTGAAATCCTGTTGCGCAATGATAGGTCTGACCTGATCACCGTACCCTATGCATTTTACAAGGACTATCAGGATCCCGAGCCATTTGCGATGGGCGAAGGGCTTACCTCAAAGGTCATATCGTCAGGCAAACCATTGGTATTAGCTACGGCTGAGCAACACGTTGCTCTGGGCGCGCTCATACCTACCGAGGAGGACAGGACCGAATCCTACCTGGGCGTGCCGATCATCGCCGGTGACAGAATTCTGGGTGTAGTCAGCGTGCAGAGCTACGAGAAGAATGTCTTCAATGAAGATCATGTGCGTCTGTTGCAGGGGCTGTCATCCAGCATGGGCATCGCCATCGCCAACGCCCACCTGTTCGATGAGACCCAGCGCCTGTTGAAAATGATGGAGGCCCGCAACGCTGAACTGGCCTTCGTGAATGGCGTTCAGGAGGTGCTCGTCTCCAATGTGCAAATGCAGGCGATATATGACCAGATCGGCGACAAGATCCATGAGATCTTCGATGCCCAGGTGGTGGATATCGGACTTTTCAACGCGGACGACAACCTCCTGCATTTCCCCTACACGATCGAGCGGAACGTTCGCTTCCCCGATGAGCCGATCCCGCTCGTTGGCTTTCGCAAGCATGTCTTAGAGACGGGGCAGCCATTGCTGCTCAATGAGGGGATCATCACCGCGACCGAGCAATACGGCAACCCGAGCGTGCCGCAGGGAAAGGCGCCGAAGTCGATCCTGTTCGTACCGATGATCATCGAAGGACAGGCCAAGGGCGTCATCTCGCTGCAAAACCTTGATCATGAGCACGCCTTCAATGAATCGGACGTGAACCTGCTCACGACGATCGGCAATGCGACGTCAATTGCAATTGAAAAGGCGAGGCTCTTCACCGAGACGCGGCGCTTGCTGAAAGTAACAGAGGACCGCGCAGCAGAACTAGCCATTCTCAATAACGTCGGCGAGGCCATGACGCAGTCGCTGGATCTGGACACGGTCATTCGCCTCGTGGGCGACAAGGTGCGGGAGGCCTTCGGCACCGAGGTCAGTGAAATCCTGCTGCACGACAGCGAATCCGGCCTGATCCATGTCCCTTATGCGTACTTCAGGCAATATAGAGTAATTGATCCATTTCCATTCGGCATCGGTGTAGCGTCCAAAATTATAGAAACAGGGCGGCCGTTGGTCTTTCAGACCCTTGCGAAAGGAAAAGAGATTGGCGCGTACTTTCCAAACGAAGGAGACAGGACTGCATCTTACATAGGTGTACCCATCAAGTCTGGCGAAAAAACGCTGGGGGTTATCAGTGTACAGAGCTACCTGGAGAATGCGTTTGACGAAAATGACGTACGCCTTCTGCAGACGGTCGCCTCCAACATGGGTGTCGCCATTGCCAATGCCCGCCTATTTAACGAAACACAGCGCCTGCTACGAGTGACCGAGGCCCGCGCCGCCGAGCTTGGTGCTATCAGCACGGTCAGCCAGGCGCTGATTGCGGAATCCGAACTCGAAAGCACGATCCAGCTGATCGGCAACCAGATGCAGGAAATCTTCGATGCAGATATCGTCTATGTCGCTCTGCTCGACCCGGAAACCAAGCTAATCCATTTCCCCTATCAGTTTGGCGAGGCCTTCAATACGCTAACTCTCGGTGAAGGGCTGACAAGCAAGATCATAGAAACTGGCCAGCCGCTGCTTATCAATCAGGATGTTGCAGAACGCGGCGCTCAGATCGGGGCCACCCCCGTCGGCAAGGATGCCTTGTCGTATCTCGGAGTTCCGATCAAGACGGCGCAAGGCACGCTGGGAGTGATCAGTGTGCAGAGCACTACGCGGGAGGGCATATTTACTGACGACTCGCTCCGCTTGCTCTCTACCATTGCCGCCAATGCCGGTGCTGCCCTGCATAACGCGCAGCTATTTACTGAGCTCAAACAGCTATCCCTGGCGCTGCAGCAAGCAAAGGAGGCGGCTGAGGCGGCAAATGAGGCGAAGAGTTCTTTTCTGGCAACCATGAGCCACGAAATCCGCACACCAATGAACGGCGTGATCGGAATGAGCAACTTGCTGCTAGGTACAAACCTTGATCCCGAACAACGCGAGATCAGCGAGACGATCAGCCACAGCGGGGAGGCGCTGCTAACGATCATCAATGATATACTTGATTTTTCCAAAGTTGAGGCTGGCAAGCTGGAGCTCGATCCAAGGCCCTTCGAGCTGCGGGAATGCCTTGAGAGCGCGATTGACCTCGTAGCGTCCAAGACCGCGGAGAAGGGGCTCGACCTTGCCTACCTGGTGGAGCCCGGTACTCCTGACGGGATTGTCGCAGACAGCACGAGGCTGCGACAGATCTTGCTCAATATCCTCAACAATGCCGTGAAATTCACCGAACGGGGTGAAATCGTACTATCGGTGATGAAAGTTCCGCACGCAGCTGAGGGCGCGGGCGCAGCCCACAGCGGAAGCGGGGAGGGCTTGTCCACCCTGCAGTTTTCAGTACGCGATACCGGCATCGGTATTCCCGAGGACCGATTGGATCGCTTGTTCAAGTCATTCAGCCAGGTCGATGCCTCGACGACGCGGCGCTACGGCGGGACGGGGCTAGGGTTGGCGATTAGCAAACGCCTGGCAGAACTGATGGGTGGGCAAGTATGGGTGGAAAGTGTTGAAGGGGCGGGTACGACATTCTTCTTCACGATCCGCGCCGCCGCTGCGCCCGCTCCCAGGCAGGCGCAAATGTCCGTGCCCAAAGTTGAACTCGCGGGCAAACGGTTGCTGATCGTGGACGACAACGCAACCAACCGGCGCATCCTGTCTCTGCAGGCCCAATCCTGGGCCATGGTGCCACATACAACCGAATCGCCGCTTAACGCATTCGACAGGATTGCTAGCGGCCAGCATTATGACGCCGTCGTGCTCGACATGAAAATGCCAGAGATGGACGGTATTGAACTGGCCAAACGGTTACGTGGGCTTGGTCAAAGCGTTGACCTGCCATTGATATTGTTGAGTTCCCTCGTACCCCTTGATGAGAGAAACAAGGCGGACATCGAAAGCATCAAATTCGCGGCCATGCTTCCCAAGCCGATCAAGCCCTCGTCACTCCTCAATGCTTTCATGTCAGTCTTTGCGGAGGCTCCTGCGCGACCCGCCCGGGCCGATCAGCCGAAGGGACCGGCCCTTGATAGTTCGATGGCGGAAAAGTTTCCGCTTCGCATACTGCTTGTCGATGACAACAACACCAATAGAAAGCTCGGCTTCAAAGTGCTGGAGCGCCTTGGTTACCAACCGGACCTGGCAATCGATGGCCGGTCGGCAGTATCCACATACACGCAAGGCAGCCACGACGTCATTTTGATGGATATCGAAATGCCGGACATGGACGGTCTTGAGGCGACAAGATTGATCCGAGCGTCTGGTATCCAGGATGCGCGTCAGCCGTTTATCGTGGCCCTCACCGCCAACGCCATGGCCGGCGATAGAGAAAGGTATCTGGACGCCGGCATGGACGACTATCTCAGCAAGCCGCTACGCGTCGAGGACCTCATCGCCTCGTTGAACAAGGCGGTCGTGTCTGGTGGGCGCAGACCCGCTGGCGCAGCGAAGGATTTCGCGGTGCCCGGCATACCAAGCGGTGAAGAGACGTATTAGGCGCCTGGCGCAATAACCCCAGGCGCCGTGGCGGCATTCTTTTCGATTATGAGCTATCACTAAATTAGAATTGCTGCGACATTTAGCCTTGTTGAGCACAAGGGGACATTGATAATCTCGGGAAGCGGTTCGATTTTCGATATCACTTCAATAACAAACGGGAAAAATTCGCGGTCACGGGCTGAGGAGCCAGGAGATACCGGCGCATTTGGGGGTCGTTTTGGCTATCGAAAGAGGGGCGCTTGCAAAGCTTCGCGAGCTTGTAGGTGGCGAGGAAGCAGATCTGGTAGAACTGGTGGAGTCCTTCCTCGAAGAAGGGCCTTCCATCATGCAAGACCTACAGGCTTCTGTTGCGGCCTCGGATCTGGCTGCCACCCGCAGGGCCGCGCATTCTCTCAAATCCAACGCCAGGGACATGGGGGCTATCGACCTCGCCGAAATCTGCGCTCGACTGGAGCGGCGCTGCGAAAGTGGGGAGCCGCCGGATTTGCTGCAGATCGACAGCGCGCAGGACGCCTTCGACTTGGCTGTCACTGAGCTTCGACAGATCTTCAGTTTGGGAGGACGTCGTGAGTAACCCTGGCAAGATCCTCATAGTAGACGACTCCCGGACCATAAGGATCAAGCTCAAGAAGTCGGTCGAAGCACTCGGACATCAAGCCGAGGCGGTTGAGAGTGGCCGTGAGGCTCTCGACCGGCTTGCGGGCGAAAGCTTCGATCTCATTCTTCTCGACATCATCATGCCCGTGATGGACGGCTTCGAGGTGCTCAAGAGCCTCAAGGCGTCGTCCAAGACGCGGGATGTGCCGGTCATCGTGATCTCTGCGCTCGATGATGAGATGAGCAGCGTCGTCAAGGCGATTGAGCTTGGTGCCGAGGACTTTCTGCCCAAGAACTTTGAACTCGCTCTCCTCAAGGCACGCGTTGCCACCTGCATTGAGAAGAAAAGACTCCGCGACGTTGAGACGGAATATCTGCGGCAGGTGGCCAAGCTGACCAGGGCGGCCGCCACCCTGGAGACAGGGCGGTTCAACCCTTCGAAGCTCGGCATCCGCGATGTGGCAGGCCGTACAGATGGTCTCGGCAAACTCGCTACGGTGTTCGCGACAATGGCCCAGAAGGTCTACGAGCGCGAACGAAAGATGCGGCAGAACATCCGCACCTTTCGTGGCGCTTTACTGCTGCTTGCATGTGGCGGGTTATGGGGCGTAGTTGTGCCACTTTCCAAGATGGCTTCGCTCGTCGAGGCTCATCCGGTCGGATTGGCAATCCTTATTGACATCATTGGAGCTGTGTTCTGCATCGGGATAAGCGTGAGGCGTAAGACAATGCCGAACCTCAAGGGTCTCACGCGGGCGGAGTGGAAGTTCATCCTTGGTTTTGCGTTTATCAGCTCCGTGATCAACCAGGTCCTGGTGTATTGGGTGGCAAGCAAGCTTCCAGCTTCTATCGTCTCCATTGTCATAGTACTTGAGGGATTTGCAGTCTTTTTGTTCGCCGCCCTGATGCGGACCGAAGCGCCGAATTTGAAGCGTTTTTTAGGGCTTGGTTTGGGTCTGGTCGGCATCTGCATCATACTTCTCTACGGAGAGCCCGGGGCAATGGCCACCAGTTGGCTGTGGCTTGTCATTGCCCTTGTAATCCCCGTCACTTACGCGACCGAGGATATCTACCTCTCGGAGTCTAAACCCGCCAATATCGATAACGTCGCGCTTTTCGGCATCACGCTCGTTGTCTCGGTTTTGATGCTGATTCCACTTGCCGTCTTTTATCAGGACTTCATACCGTTCGATCTCTTGACCGGTCGGCTTGGCGTCATCGTCGTGCTGATGGCTGCCGCCGGCAATTTGGCGATGCTGCTCTTCATCCTGTTGATCTCCAGCACCGGTGCTGTCTTTGCCAGCCAGAACGCCTATGCGGGGACAGCAGCCGGCATAGGCTGGAGTATGCTGTTGCTTGGAGAGGCGATACCAGCTGTGACATGGGCCTCTCTGGCACTGGTCGTCGTCGGTCTCCTGATGGTCGAGCCCAAGCAGGAGGCTGAGGAGGAACCCCCGCTACTTGACGACTCGCTGGAGGATTTTGTCCCGCGGCTCGATCTGCTGCCGGCACCGACAGAATGAAAGATCGGACTACGATCGATGCGCCAGGAATCAAGCCGATAGGTGGCTCACAGCAAGTGGCGACCGAGGCGACGTCCGGTGGCAATAAGCAGGTTGGATGCGAAGTCTATTTTCAGGCAAGTCATCCCGAATTCGGACCGTCCGCTTACGGCCCCGTTCCCGCCGTTCCGAAACGCATATCCGAATGGGCGCTTCTGGCGCGTTCCTAGACTAGACGCCGATCACGACAGCTTGGCGATGATGGTGCGCAGCGCCTCGCCGAACTTATGGATTTCCCCGACCTTATTGTAGTGGACCAGCGAGGCGCGGATGGCGCCGCTGTCCATCGACAGGTTGAGGCGCTTCATCAGCCGCGGCGCGTACATGTGGCCGTCGCGGATGCCAATCTGCATGTCGGCCATCTCCTCGACGATCCGCTGCGGCGACAGTCTGCCGATGTTGAAGCAGAAGGTCGGCACGCGTTCGGCGATGCGGGCTTCGTCGGCGACGCCGTAGATCGTCGCGCCGCATTCCTTGAGCACGCCAAGCATCTCGCGCGCCAGCACCAGTTCATAGTCGCGGATGGCGCCCATGCCCGCGACGATGTTTTCGCGCCGCGAGCGGTTGTTGGATGGCGCGAGATTGCGGCCGATCAGTTCGAGATACTGCACGGCCGCATCCATGCCCGAGACGTTCTCGTAGATGAAGGTGCCGGCCTCGACCTTGTAGGGTGGCTCGTCGGGGATGAAATCCTCGCGGAAGGTCGGCAGCCGCTTCAGCGTTTCGAAGCGGCCCCACAGGAAGCCCATATGCGGCGAGAAGTTCTTGTAGCCGGAACAAACGAGATAATCGCAATCCCAGGCCTGCACGTCGATCAGCCCATGCGGCCCATAGTGCACGCAGTCGAGGAACACTTCGGCGCCGGCGGCGTGGGCGATCTTGGCAACGGAAGCGACGTCGACGATCGAGCCGATCGAATGCGCCGTGACCGTGCAGGCGACCAGCCGGGTGCGGTCGGAAACCAGCGGGCGCAGATCGTCGACATGCAAATTGCCGTCCTCGCGCATGCGCCACCATTTGAACTTGGCGCCGGCGGACTCCAGCGCCAGCCATGTGGCGATGTTGGCGTCGTGGTCCATGTCGGTGATGACGATCTCGTCGCGCTCTTGAAGCATCTGGCCGATGCCGAGGCTGACCAGGCGGATGAACGAGGTGGCGTTCATGCCGAAGCAGATTTCGGCCGGGCTGGCGGCGTTGATCAGAAGTGCGACACTCTCGCGGGCGTCGGCGACCGACTGGTCGACGGTGACGCTGCGGCCATAGCGGCCACCGCGCTGCACATTGTGCGAAACCAGATGGTTGGTCACCGCGTCAAGCACGCTCTGCGGGATCTGCGCGCCGGCGGCATTGTCCATGAAGATGAAATCGCCGGCCCGCTGCAAGGCTGGAAACATGGCGCGGATGGTATCGACGGGGAACGCGGCGGCGCTCGCATTGTCGGTCTGATGCTTGTTCAAGGTCGGCTCCTGCGAATTTCTTGGCCGGTGGATTGATTTGCGAGGTCAGCGCGTCTTTTCGGTCTTGAAGCGTTCTTCAAGCAAGCTGACGAGGCGGACCATCGGCCAGAGGAAGATGAGATAGACGAGTGCTGCGCCGATCAGCGGCGAGGGGTTGGCGTAGAGCGACTGCGCATTGGTCGCTTCCTTCAACAATTCCGGCAGCGCCACGGTGGAGGCGAGCGAAGTGTCCTTGAACATCGAGACGCAGTTGCTGGTCATCGGCGGGATGACCACGCGGACCGCCTGCGGCAGCACCACCTTGCGCAAGGTCAAAAGGAACGGCAGGCCGAGCGCCTGCGACGCCTCGAACTGGCCGCGCGGAATGCTTTCGATGCCGGAGCGGAACACCTCGGCCGAGTAGGCCGACATGATGATGGCGAAGGCCGTCACGGCGGACGCCCAGGACGACAAGCGGATGCCGAGGAAGGGCAGCGCATAGTAGATCAGGATCAGCACGACCAGCACCGGCAGGGCGCGGAAAATGTCGGTGTAGCCGACCGCAAGCCACCGCAACGGCTTCGGCGCATAAAGCCGCACCAGGCTGATCACCAGGCCGACGGGGATGCCGATGCCGATGCTGAGCAACCCGAGCAGCAGTGTGTTCAGGAACCCGCGCAGCAGCGCCGGCAGGCTGGACATGATGACATCGGGATTGAAGAAAGTGTCGATCAGCGACATGGGAGCGTTCCCGAAGCGTTTTGCGTCCCGTGACGCCAGAGCAAGACCCGAACATCGAAATTGGCTGCGCCGTACCAACTGCGGTTCCGGGAAGGGCAAGAATAGAAACAGGACGTGCCGGCCTTTCCAGCCGGCACGCCTCTGGTCTGTCAGTCGCCGCTCAGGCCTTCGGCAGCGGCATTTCCTTGACGGTCGAGGAATCGGCGGGCGCGTCGCTGCCGAACCACTTCTTGTGGATCGCGGCCAGCGTGCCGTCCTTCTTCATCGCGGTCAGCGCGTCGTTCAGCTTGCCTAGCAGCGGGTGGTCCTTGGTCATCATCAGCCCGTACTGCTCGCCGGTCTTGATGCGCTCCTTGACTGTCAGGTCCTTCATTTTGGTGAAGGAGTACTGCATGCCAGGGATGTCGCTGACGGCCGCATCGACACGTCCGGCGCTGAGATCGAGCAGCAGGTTCTGCTGCGTGTCATAGCCCTTCACGTCGGCGAAGCCGTCGGCTTCCTGATGCCCCTTGACCCAGGTTTCGCCCGTCGAGCCGGACAGCACGCCAACGATCTTGCCCTTGAGGTCGGCTTCGGCCTTGATCGGGCTGTCGGTCTTGGTGGCGATGCCCATGTCGGAATCATAATAGGGCTGCGTGAACGACTGCGACTTCAGCCGCTCCGGCGTGATGGTGATCGACGAGATGGCGGCATCGATGCGCTTCGAGGTGGTGGCTGCGAACAATGCCTGGAAGCCGAGGTCGGCGATATCCGTGGTCATGCCGATGCGCTTGGCTGCTTCGTTGACGATGTCGACTTCAAAGCCCTCGAACGTCCCGCTCTCGTTCTTGTACTCGAAGGGCGGGTTGGTCGGGTAGGCGCCGACATTGAGCACGTCGGCGGCATAGGCGGTGGCGGGGCCGGCGGCGATGCCGATGGCGGCGGCGAGAAGCATGATATTGCGACGGTTCAGATTCATGGTGTTCCCTCTGGGGTGTTCCCTCTGGTTGTTGATCGGGCGGGGTTGGCCCCGCACGGTTTCTTGCCGTCCCACCGTCGGCAGGGCGTCAATTCATGGCCGCGACCATGCGGTCGAGCGCGGTCGCTATCTCTTTGCGTTCACGGCACACGCACATCCGCAGGAAGGCCGTTGCCGAACTTCCGAACAGATGACCGGGTGCCAGCCCGACGCGCGCCGTCTCGAGAATCGTGGTGCAGGCAAGCCGTGCATCGCTCTCGCCTTCCATGGCAAAGAAGGCATACATGCCGCCGCGCGGTTTCGTTGGCAGAATGACGCCTGGAATTTGCGCCAGCCGGTCATAGGCGAGGTCAAGGCCAGTCCTGATCCGCTGCCTGATCTCCTCGACCAGCGGCTCGCCCTGGCGGATCGCTGCAACCGCACCGGCCTGGATCGGCGCGGCGGTGCCGCTGTTGACATATTGCGTCATCGCGCCGAGCTGGTCGGCCACCCCGGACGGATGCGTCAGCCAGCCGATGCGCCAGCCGGTCATCGCCCAGGCCTTCGAGAAGCTGTTGACCGACAGCACCCGGTCGCCATCCTCGGCGATCTGCAGGATGGAGGGCGCAACATCGCCATCGAAATAGAGCCGGCCGTAGACCTCGTCGGAGATGATCCAGATGCCGGTGCGCCGGCTGAAATCGAGCAGCGCGCGCATTTCCTCGGCTGAGGCGGTCCAGCCGGTCGGGTTGGACGGCGTCGACAGGAAGATCGCGCGCGTGCGGGCATCGCAGGAGGCAAACAGCCGGTCGAGGTCGAGATGCCAGTCCCCCCTATAGTCGAGCGAAAACGGCCGTGGCTCGCCGCCGATCAAGTGGATGGCATTGTGGATGTTGGGCCATTGCGGCGCGACATAGACGACGTTGGTGCCGGTATCGACCAGAAGTTCCAGCGCAAGGTACAGCGCCTGCATGCCGCCCGGCGTGACGGTGGTGCGGGCGATCGGGATCGACCGGCCATGGATGCGCGTCTGGTACTCCGACAGCGCCTCATTCAGGGGGCCATGGCCGCGCATGTTGGGAACGTAGAAGGTCAGGCCTTCATCGAAGGCAGCCTTGGCCGCATCGCGGATGAAGGCGGGCGTCACCATGTCGCCTTCGCCGTACCAGAGCGCGATGACGTCGCCGAGTTCGCGCGCCCGAACGGCGAGGTTGGCGATGTTCTCGGTGTGCAGGTCACGGATTTGGGCGCGAATGCCATCAAAGGCATAGCGCGCGCTGGACGACGACTGGGGCAGCATGAACGACAAGGACTGAAACCCCTCCCACCCGGAACACCACAATGGACTGCCCGGCAAGCCCGTCCGGCACCGCAGTCGCCATCGATCTTGGAATGCTTATCCAAAGCGCGGCGCTTTTCAAGGCGAAAGTTTTAAGCTTAAAAAGCTTGGCCGGCCTGTTGCCCGACCAATACGCCCTTTTGCGCTAGCTGCGCCCGTCTCGCGTCAGCTCGGCACGCGCGGCGGCGGTGCCGGCGGCAGCGCCCGCACCGAGAAACATAGTGTCGCTGGCCAGCACGAAGAAGCTGGCGCCGATGGCGGCCCATTGGGCCACGTCCTGCGGCTTTGCGCAGAAGATGCCTGATGTCCTGCCATGCGCAACCGTGACACCGATGATCCTGCGGATCGCCTCGGTGAGCGTGTCGGCGCCTTTCGGTCCGATCGCATCGATCGACACCGAAAGATCGCCGGGGCCGACGAAGATCACGTCGACGCCATCGACGGCGGCGATGGCTTCGATGTTGGCCAGCCCTTCTGACGTCTCGACCTGGACCGCGACGACGACCCTGCCATTGGCGCCGGCGAGATATTCGGGAATGCGGTAGCCGTAGCCGGCCGCCCGGCCGGGCCCGACGCCACGCTCGCCCAGCGGCGGATAGCGCGAGGCTTTGACGGCCATCGTCGCCTGGGCGGCGGTCGAGACGCGTGGGATCAGCACGCCTTGCGCGCCGCTGTCCAGCGCCGCCTGGATGGCTTCCGGCGCATGGCCGGGAACGCGCACCATCGCCGGCACGCGATGCACGTCGGCCGCTCGCACCATGGTCTCGATCATGTCGCGCGAGATCTGGGCATGCTCCCAGTCGACGCAGAGAAAATCGAGGCCGGACTGCGCCATCACTTCGACTGCCACGGGATGGGGAATGGCGGCAAAGGAACCAACGAGGTTCGTCTTGCCGATACACTTCTGGCGGAACTCGCTCATGCCCGTCACCTTCCTCGTTCTGCCAGAATCCATATCCGCAAACGACTGTCAGGCGAAGCTATTTCAGGCTTGAAATATTTTCGCGCGGGCCTAGCGTGGGCTCTCCCGCCACGAGTTCCAGACATGATCAAAGCGCATCCCCTGCACGGCCCGAACAAACTGAAGCTCGGCGTCTTTTCGACCAACGCCGATGGCGGCCTTGCCATCACCGACGTTCCGGAACGCTGGGCGGCAAGCTGGCAGGACAATCTGACGGCGGCCCAGATCGCCGACCGTGCCGGGCTGGAGTTCATGCTGCCGATCGCCCGCTGGCGCGGCTTCGGCGGCCGCAACAAGGTGCGCGAATGGTCGTTCGAGACCTTCACCTGGGCGGCGGCACTCGCCATGGCCACCGAACGGATCGGCCTGTTCATGACCGTGCATGTGCCGCTCGTGCATCCACTCTACGCCGCCAAGGCGCTGGCGACCGTCGACCATATCAGCCAGGGCCGCGCCGGCCTCAACATCGTCTGCGGCTGGAACCCGAAGGAATTCGGCATGTTCGGCACGCCGCTGGTCGAAAAGGGCTACGACCAGGCGGCCGAATGGATCGAGATCCTCGAACGGCTTTATGCCTCGAGCGAGCCTCTCGATTATGAAGGCACCTATTATCGCCTAAAGGAAGCGGTGAGCCGTCCGGCTAGCCTGCAAGTTCCGCGTCCGGTGACGATGAACGCCGCATTCGGCGGACCGGGCCGGGATTTCGCCGCCGCCAGATGCGACTATCTGTTCACGACCTTTTCCGAGATGAGCGATGCCGGCAGGCACGTCGCCGACATCAGCGAGCGCGCCGACAAAGTTGGCCGTGATGTCGGCGTCTACACTGTGGCGCATGTCGTTTGCCGCCCGACGATGGAAGAGGCGCAGGCCTACTACGCGCGCTATGCCGTCGATATGGCCGACCACGATGCGGTCGATGCCCACATGGCCGGCAAGAAGGAATTCTCGCAATCGCACGACCCACATGCCTATGACCGCTACCGGCAGCGTTTCGCCGGCGGTGCCGGCACCTATCCCCTGATTGGAACGCCGGAAACGATCGCCGCCAACATGGTCGCCATTGCTGAGCAGGGTTACCAGGGGATCGCGCTGTCCTTCGTCAACTACACGCAGGAACTGCCCTATTTCTGCGACCACGTGCTGCCGATATTGAGGCAGGCTGGCCTTCGCGGATAAGCAAAAGTCATTCCGGAATGACGGCAGTCGCCTGGATCTCGACCTTGGCGCGGTCCTCGACCAGCGCCATCACCTGCATGGCGGCCATCGCCGGAAAATGCCGGCCGATCACCTCGCGATAGGCCTCGCCGATGCCCCTGAGGTTGGCGCGGTATTCGGCCTTGTCGGTGAAATACCAGGTCATCGAGGTGATGTGCTGCGGCCCGGCCCCGGCTACCGCCAGCACCGCCACGATGTTCTCAAGCGTCTGCCGCACCTGGCCGACGAAATCGTCGGTCTCGAACTGGCACTGGCCGTTCCATCCGACCTGTCCGCCGACGAAGACGAGCTTGCCGCGCGCCGCGACGCCATTGGCGTAACCGACCGGTTTTGCCCAGCCTTCCGGCTGCAGAATCTCGTGCATTCAAAACCTCCCGGTAGTCCAAAAAACAAGTCTCAAAATCGAATGCCCGTCAATTTCCTGCTATCAGGCCGCGCCCATCACCTGCCGCGCAATCACCACCTTCTGCACGTCCGAGGCACCCTCGTAGATGCGTAGCGCGCGGATCTCGCGATACAGGCTTTCGACGATATGGCCTTTGCGAACGCCGTCGCCGCCATGCAGCTGTACGGCCTTGTCGATGACCTCTTGCGCCTTGTCGGTGGCGAACAGCTTGGCCATCGCCGCCTCGCGCGTCACCCGCGCGGCACCCATGTCCTTGGTCCAGGCGGCGCGGTAGACCAGCAGCGCCGCCGCATCGACGTCGAGCGCCATGTCGGCGACATGGCCCTGCACCATCTGCAACTCGGCCATCGGCGCGCCGAACAGTTTGCGCTCGGCCACCCTTTTGATGCTTTCATCCAGCGCGCGGCGGGCAAAGCCGAGCGCTGCCGCACCCACTGTCGAACGGAACACGTCGAGCACTGACATGGCGATGCGGAAGCCGTCGCCCGGTCTGCCGATCAGCGCCGAGGCGGGCAGGCGGACCTGGTCAAACGACAGTCGGGCCAGCGGATGCGGCGCGATCACTTCGAGGCGCTCGGCGATGCCAAGGCCGTTGGCGTCACCCGGCACCAGAAAGGCGGAAAGCCCCTTGGCGCCCGGCGCTTCGCCGGTGCGGGCAAAGACGACATAGAGATCGGCGATGCCGCCATTGGAGATCCAGGTCTTTTCGCCGGACAGAACATAACTGTCGCCATCGCGGGTCGCCGTCATTTCCGTGTTGGCGACGTCTGAGCCGGAGCGCGGTTCCGACAGGGCGAAGGCGGAAATCGCCTTGCCGGCACGTGTCTTCGAAAGCCATTGCTGCTGCTCGGGCGTGCCGAACAGGCTGAGCGCGCCGGTGCCCAGCCCTTGCATGGCGAAGGCGAAATCGGCCAGCCCGTCATGGCGGGCGAGCGTCTCGCGCGTGATGCACAGCGTGCGTACGTCGAGTGGCCCGGGATTGTCCGTGTCCACAGCCGTCGGCTTCAGCCAGCCGTCCCTGCCGAGCTTGCCCACCAGCTCGCGGCAGGCGGCGTCGACGTCATGATGATCGACAGGCAGGGTTTTCTCGCACCAGGCGTCGAGGCGCTCGGCCAGCTGGCGATGGCGGTCTTCGAAGAAGGGCCAGTTGAGGAAGGAGCGGTCAGGCATAGATGCGCCCTCGGGTTTCGTTGCGATCCGTCGCACCCCCCTCTGGCCTGCCGGCCATCTCCCCCTCAAGGAGGGAGATTGGCAGCTCAGGCGCAGGCGTCCATCTTGCAGCGCTGGTCGTTTGCCAAGACGGCGATGACAGCTGATCTCCCCCCTTGAGGGGGAGATGGCCGGCAGGCCAGAGGGGGGTGGGCCAGGCAAAATACGTATGCATCAATTGCCCTCGAACACCGGCTTTTCCTTGGCCACAAACGCTTTGTAGGCGCGCTCGAAATCGCGCGTCTGCATGCAGATTGCTTGTGCCTGCGCTTCGGCCTCGATCGCCTGGTCGAGACCCATTGACCATTCCTGGTTGAGCTGCGTCTTGGTGATCCCGTGGGCGAAGGTCGGGCCGGAGACGATGCGCGCCGCCATGTCGAGCGCATCGGCTTCAAGCGATGCGGCATCGACCAGCCGGTTGTAGAAACCCCAGCGCTCGCCCTCCGCCGCCGTCATGGTGCGGCCGGTGTAGAGCAATTCGGCGGCGCGGCCCTGGCCGATGATGCGCGGCAGGATCGCGCAGGCGCCCATGTCGCAGCCGGCGAGGCCGACGCGGGTGAACAGGAACGCCGTCTTCGCTTCCGGCGTAGCAATGCGGATATCGGAACTCATGGCAATGATGGCGCCGGCGCCGACCGCGACACCGTCGACTGCCGCAATGATCGGCTTGCCGCAATTCAGCATCGCCTTGACGAAATCGCCGGTCATGCGGGTGAAGGCCAAGAGCTGCTTCATGTCCATCTTGACCAACGGCCCGATGATGTCGTGGACATCGCCGCCGGAACAGAAATTGCCGCCATTGGACAGGAACACCACGGCGTCGATGTCGTCGGCATAGACGAGGTCGCGGAATGTGTCGCGCAACTCGGCATAGCTGTCGAAGGTCAGCGGGTTCTTGCGCTCAGGCCGGTCGAGCCGAACCTTGGCGATCCTGCCCTCGACCTGCCAGAGGAAATGCTTCGGCTCGAGGCCGGCCATCCCGGTCATTCGCGTCCCTCCCAGTTGCTGCGGAACGAGGTCAGCATGCCGGTCAGCCGGCGCGCGTCGTCCTCGCTGACCTTGCCCAGCAATTCACCGATCCAGCCTTCATGGGCGGCGGCGATGATACCGAAGGACTTCACACCGTCCTCGGTCAGCCGCACCATCGAGGTGCGGCGGTCGCCATTGCGGCGGGCGCGGGCAACCAGCCCTTCCGACACCAGCCGATCGACGATGCCAGTGACATTGCCGTTCGATACCAAAAGAAAGCGCGACAGGTCGCTCATCAGCATGCCTTCCGGCGCGCGATAGAGTGCGGCCATCACGTCGAAGCGCGGCAGCGTCGTGTTGAAGTCCTTCTTCAGGCGCTCGCGCAGTTCGGCCTCGATCGTGCGCGAGGCACGCAGCAGGCGTATCCACAGACGCAGCCGGTCCTTGCCGGGTCCGGTCGGCGCGGGCAGGGGGCCGGCTACCATGTTTCGCCTCCTGAAATGGAAATCGCCTGTCCGGTGATCGATCGGGCGGCATCGCCACACAGCCAAAGTACGGCGGCGGCAACTTCTTGCGGCTGGATGAAGCGGCCTTGCGGGTTGGTCGAGGCAAGGCTCGACCGTGCCTGCTCGGCTGAACGGCCGGTCTTGTCGATGATACGCTGGATGGACTCCTCCAGCATCTCGGTCTCGACGAAACCCGGACACACCGCGTTGACGGTGACGCCGGATTTGGCGGTCTCGGCCGCCAGCGCCCGCATCAGGCCGACGACGCCATGCTTGGCGGCGACATAGGGCGCGACGTAGGCGTAGCCTTTCAGGCCTGCCGTCGAAGCAACGAACACGATCCGGCCGGTCTTTCGCACCGCCATACCGGCCAGCGCCGGCTTCACTGTCAGGAAGGCTCCGGTCAGGTTCACATCCAGCGTCCGCTGCCAGTCGGCAAGGGTGGTCTTGTGCGCCGGTGTACTACCGGCCATGCCGGCATTGGCGACGACGATGTCGAACGGGCCGCGCGCGGCTTCGGCAGTCTCGTAAAGCGACGCCATTGTCGCCTCATTGGTGACGTCGGCGGCAATGCCGAAGATGCGGTCGCTCTCCTTGGCGACCTTGGCGAGCTCCGCGTCGCGGCGGCCGCAAATGGTCACGTCGATGCCTGCGCTGGCCAGCGCCAGCGCGATGGCCCGGCCGACGCCGGAGCCGCCGCCGGTGACCAGCGCATGCTTGCCGGCAATCGTTGCAGCGGCGCTCATACTTTCAGCCCCGCCGCGGCGTCGCGCTCCGCCAGCCGGTAGAGCTGGTCGCGCCCGGGCAGATACGGATCCGGCCATTTGACGCCACGGTCGCCGAGCGTCACCGCCGCATGCAGTGTCCAGTAGGGATCGGCGAGATGCGGCCGAGCCAGCGCCACGAGATCGGCGCGGCCGGCCATCAGGATCGAATTGACATGGTCCGGCTCGTAAATGTTGCCGACCGCCATCGTCGCCATGCCGACCTCATTGCGGATGCGGTCGGAAAACGGTGTCTGGAACATGCGGCCGTAGACCGGCTTTGCCAATGCCGAGGTCTGGCCGGCCGAGACGTCGCAGATGTCGACACCGGCCTCATGCAGCAGCCGTGCGATTTCGACCGCGTCGGCCGGGGTGACGCCCTCGATGCCGACCCAGTCATTGGCCGAAATGCGCATCGAGATCGGCTTCTGTGCCGGCCAGGCGGCGCGCACCGCGCGGAAGATCTCCAGGGGATAGCGCATGCGGTTTTCGAGTGAGCCGCCATAGGCATCCGTGCGCCGGTTGGTGACCGGCGTGATGAAGGACGACAGCAGATAGCCGTGCGCGGCATGGATCTCGAGCATGTCGAATCCGCAACGATCGGCCATTTCGGCCGAGGCCACGAACTCGTCGCGCACTTTGTCCATGTCGGAGCGGTCCATGGCCTTCGGCACCTGGTTCTGCGGCGACCACGCAACGGCCGATGCCGCCATCACAGGCCAGTTGCCGGAGGGCAGCGGGACATCGGTGCCTTCCCAGCCGAGCCGGGTCGAACCCTTGGCGCCTGAGTGACCGATCTGAGCGCAGATCTTCGCCTCTGTCTCGGTATGGACGAAATCGACCAGCCGCCTCCATGCCACCTCATGTTCGGGCGCATAGAAGCCGGGACAGCCTGGTGTGATGCGGCCCTCGGGACTGACGCAGGTCATCTCGATATAGATGAGGCCGGCGCCACCCTTGGCGCGCTCGGCATAGTGGGTGAAATGCCAGTCGGTCGGACAGCCGTCGACAGCCTTGTACTGTGCCATTGGCGAGACGACGATGCGGTTCTGCAGTGTCATGTCGCGCAGCTTGAACGGTGCGAACATCGGCGCGCGGCGCAGGCTGTTGCCGCCGGCGCCCGCCTGGCGCTGGAACCATTCCTCCGCGCCGCCCAGCCATGCGGCATCGCGCAGCCGCAAATTCTCGTGGCTGATGCGTTGCGAGCGGGTCAAAAGCGAATAGTTGAACTGCACTGGGTCGAGGCCGAGATAGCGCTCGACCTCCTCGAACCATTCGAGCGAATTGCGTGCCGCCGATTGCAGCTTCAGCACTTCGGTGCGGCGGGCATCTTCATAATTGCGGAACGCGGCGTCGAGGTCCGGCTCGGACTCGACATACTCGGCCAGCGCCACGGCACTTTCCAGCGCCAGCTTGGTGCCGGAGCCGATCGAGAAATGCGCCGATGCGGCAGCATCGCCCATCAGCGCCAGGTTCTTGTAGGACCAGCGTTCGCACAGCACGCGCGGGAAATTGATCCAGGCCGAACCACGAATATGGTTGGCATTGGTCATCAGTGCATGGCCGCCAAGATGCTTGGCAAAAATACGCTCGCAGACGGCGATCGATTCCTGCTGCGACATCGTGCCGAAGCCGAAAGCAGCCCAAGTCTGTTCGCTGCACTCGACGATGAAAGTCGCGGTGTCGCTGTCGAACTGGTAGGCGTGCGCCCACACCCAGCCATGTTCGGTCTTTTCGAAGATGAAGGTGAAGGCGTCGTCGAATTTCTGGTTGGTGCCCAGCCAGACGAACTTGCATTTGCGGGTGTCGATGTCGGGTTTGAAGACGTCGACGAAGGTGTTGCGCGCTTTGGAATTCAGGCCGTCGGCGGCGACGACCAGATCATGCGTCTCCATATAGGGTTTCGGGTCGGCGATGTCGGTCTCGAACATCAGCTTGACGCCGAGTTCGCGCGCGCGCCGCTGCAGCAGGACCAGCAGCCGCTTGCGGCCGATGCCGCAGAAACCGTGTCCGGTCGAAACCGTGCGCACGCCGTCATGGATGACGGCGATGTCATCCCAGTAAGCAAAGTGCTTCTTGATCCAGACGGCGCTGACTGGATCGTTCTTCGACAGGTTTTCGAGTGTCTCGGCTGACAGCACGACGCCCCAGCCGAACGTGTCGTCGGCGCGGTTGCGCTCGAACACCGTCACCTCGTGCGCGGCGTCCCTGAGCTTCATCGAGATGGCAAAGTAGAGGCCGGCTGGTCCGCCGCCGAGAACCGCAACCTTCATCTGTGCGATCTCCTCTTCGCTTGCTGGTCCCAGTATCGCGCCGGCGGCAAATTATTTCAAGCTTAAAGTTTCATATCGAAATGATTGTCTGGATATCACGAAGGCGCGCTTGCGTGTTGTGGCGCAAGCGCGTCTTCCAATCATTTTTCCGGGTTCTTCGGGCTCCACAGCACGGTCTCGGCACCTTTCTCGTAAGCCATTCCCGCGGGGTAGCTGATCGCTTCCAGCTGCAGCCCCCACGGCGCCTGGAAGTAGAGAATGGTCTGGCCGGCGGCGGGCCCTTCCTTGACCGGCAGTGGCCCCATCCTCGTCTTGACGCCCTTGGCGTCGAGATAGGCTTTGGCGGTGGCGACGTCATCGACATAGAAGGCGATGTGGAAGCCGCCTATGTCGCTGTTCTTCGGCGTCAGGTCCTTCTGGTCGGGCGCGGTGTATTTGAACAGCTCGATGTTCGAACCATAGCCGCAGCGCACCAGGGTGATCTGCTCGATCACCGCCTTCGGGTCGACGCCCAGCACATCCTGCATGAAAGTGCCCTTGTCGTCGGCGAACGGACCGAACGACATCGCCTTCTTGCAGCCGACCACCTCGGTGAAGAAGTCGACCGCCTGCTTCATGTCGGGAACCGTGATGCCGGTGTGATCGTGCCCGCGCATGCCTGGGATCGAGCTGGCGGTGGCCAGGCCGGCGCTACCCAGGAGTGCCAGCGTGAGCGTTGCGTTTCCAAGTTTTGTTTTCATGTCAGTCCTCCATTGGCGGGACCTGGTCATTTGCGGATCGCACGTCCGAGGCCCGCTTTTCGGCGTGCGTATGCATTCATGTCGGCGCCCTGGCCGTGGCAGGAATGTCCAGCCAGCCGGCATCGATTTCGGGCAGCGGGATGGCTGAGATCAGGTCGCGCGTGTAGCTTTGCCGTGGGTTGTCGAACAGGGCATCGGTGGCGCTGGCTTCCACGATGACACCTTCGCGCATGACGATCACTTGCCGGCACAGCCGCCGAATGACAGACAGATCGTGGCTGATGAAGGCGACGGTCAGGCCCATCTCGGCCGCAAGCTTTTCCAGAAGGGTGAGGATCTGCGCCTGGGTCGACACGTCGAGGCCGGAGACGATCTCGTCGGCGAGCACGAATTTCGGCGACAGCGCCAGCGCGCGCGCAATGCCGACGCGCTGGCGCTGGCCGCCCGACAGTTCGTGGCGGTAGCGGCTGGCGAAGCTTTGCGGCAGGCCGACGCGCAGCAAGGCTTCGGCGACGCGCGCCTTCAGATTGTCGCCAAGGCCATTCTGCTTCAGTGGTGCGGCGATGATGCTGGCGATGGTGCGGCGCGGGTTGAGCGACGACATCGGATCCTGGAAGATCATCTGCAGGTTGCGGCGCAATGGCCTGAGCTCCGCTTCCGGTAGATGGGTGATGTCGCGGCCGTCGAAGTTGATGCTGCCGGCGCTGGGTTCCAGCAGGCGCACCAGGGCGCGGCCGAGGGTCGACTTGCCCGATCCGGATTCGCCGACAATGCCGGTCACCGAGCCCCTGGGCAGGTCGAAGTCCAGGCCTTTCAAGATCTCGGCCAGCGGCGCGCGGCCGATCAGCGGCTTGCGTGTCATGTCGAGCAGCGCGACCTTCAGCCCGCGCACCGTGAACAGCGGCTCAGCCATGGGGCCGCCTCCAGGCCTGGTCGGCGGCGGTGATCTCGGCGGAAAGCCCGGCCACGACCGCCTCGTCCACCGGCTTCAGCGAGGCGAACGGATCGGTGTAGCGCGGTGTCGCGGCCATCAGCGCCCGTGTGTAGGGGTGTTGCGGGCTGGCGAAGAGAGCAGCAGTCTCGGCCTCTTCGACCACCTTGCCGGCATAGAGCACCGACACTTTCTGGCTGATCTTGGCGACGACGCCGAGATCATGGGTGACGAACAGGATCGCCGTGCCGTGGTCGCGCTGCAACTGCGCGATCAGCCGCAGGATCTGCTTCTGCACGGTGACGTCGAGTGCAGTCGTCGGTTCGTCTGCGACGATCAGCCGTGGTTCGGCGGCGAAGGCGGCGGCGATCAGCACGCGCTGGCGCATCCCGCCGGAAAGCTCGTGCGGGTAGCTCTTCAGCACGCGATCGGGGTCGCGGATCTGCACCTCGTCGAGCAACTGGCGAATTCGGGTATCGGCCCTCTCACCGCTCCAGCCCAGGATCCGCACCAGCCGGTCGGTCATCTGCGAACCGATGCGACGTGACGGGTTGAGCGCGGTCAGCGGGTCCTGCGGGATCAGCGCCGTGCGTGCACCGATCAGCGTGCGCCTTGCCTTTGGCTCCAACCTGCCGAGGTCTTCGCCTTCAAGCAGCATGTCGCCCTCGACAATGCGCACGCTCGACGGCAAGACGCCAAGCACCGCCTTGCCGATCATCGTCTTGCCGGCGCCGCTCTCGCCAACCAGCGCGCGGACCTCGCCCGGTTGCACGGAGAGCGACACCGAGCGCAGCACGCGCTGGCCGTTCGGCAGCACGGCGCTTAAATCCCTGATGTCGAGACACGCGCTCATCGCAGCACCGGGTCGAAACGCGTCTTCAGCGCCTCGCCGAATTGGCTGAACGACAGCACCGTCAGGATCAGCGTGATCAGCGGAAACACCAGCACCCACCAGGCCTGATGGATCGACAGCCGGCCCTCGGCGATGATACCGCCCCAGGTCGGATCGTCGGTCGAGATCGACAGATTGACGAAGGAGAGGATCGCCTCGACGATGACGGCGATGCCCATTTCCAGCGACAGCAGCGCCACGATCGACGGCACTACATTGGGCAGCACTTCCCGCAGCATGATGCCGATGCGGCCATAGCCGGCGATGCGGGCATTCTCGACATAGTCCATGCGCGACTGGCCCATCGTCTCGGCGCGGATCACCCGGCAGAAACGCGTCCAGTCGATGACGGCGATGGCGATGATGACCGAACTCAGACCGGTGCCGAGCACGGCGACCAGCAGGATGGCGAACAGCACCGGCGGGAAGGCCATCCAGACATCGACGATGCGCGAGATGATGCGGTCGGCCCAGCCGCCGAAATAGCCCGATATCAGCCCGAGCGTCGAGCCGACCAGGCACGTGACGATGGCGGCGGCGAAGGCGACGATGAAGGCAATACGGCCGCCGAAGATCAGCCGGGACAACAGATCGCGGCCGAGGCTGTCGGTGCCGAGCCAATAGCCGGGCTCGGCGCCGCTCATCCAGAACGGCGGCAGCCGCTCCAGCATCAAATCCTGCGCCAGCGGATCCTGCGGCGCGACCAGCGGCGCGAAGATCGCGGCCAGCAGCGCCAGCAGCAACCAGCCGCCGGCCAGCCACAAGCGCGGGGATACGCCACGCCTCGGAGCGCGCCCCTCATCCATGGCGCAGCCTCGGATTGAGCAGCGCATACATCATGTCGACGGTGAGGTTGATCAATACGAACAGCAGCGCGAACACCAGCACGATGCCCTGGATCAGCGGCAAATCGCGGTTGATGACGGCATCGATTGCCATATTGCCGAGGCCTTCATAGGAAAACAGCCGTTCGACGATGACCGTGCCGCCGATCAGGAAGGTGAATTGCACGCCGACAAGCGTCAGTGTCGGCAGCGCGGCGTTCTTCAGCGCTTCGCGCAGGATGACCTGCGTTTCCGAAAACCCTTTCACCCGCGCCAGCACGACATAGTCGAGGTCGAGTACTTCCTTCAGCGACTGTTTCAACAGCTGCGAAATGATCGCCGCCAGCGGCAGTGCCAGCGCAACCGCCGGCATCAGCATGTGTTTGAGGAGATTCCAGGTGAGATCGAAACGGAGTCTTAGGATGCTCTCGGCCAGATAAAACTGTGTGACGAAGGGCAGGTCGAGCTGCGGCGACACCCGGCCGGAAATGTCGAAGATCGGCACCAGAACGCCAAACAGCAGGATCAGCACCAGGCCCCACAGGAAGTCGGGAATGGAAAGCGCTGCACCGCTGGCGATATCGATGCCGGCCTCGACCGCGGTGCCGCGTTCGCGCGCACCGAGGATCGCGGTCGTGCCGCCGAGCGTCACCGCCATCAGAAGGGCAACGATGGCGAGTTCCAGCGTCGCCGGCAGCCGATTGAAGACAAGACTGAGAACATCCTGCCGCAGCGAGATCGAGGTGCCGAAATCGCCCCTGACAACGCCGGACAACCAGATGAAGAACTGCTGCACGATGGTCTTGTCGAGTCCATAGAGTGCGCGCAGCCGGGCGATGTCGGCGTCCGTGGCGCCGGGCGGCAGCATCATCGCGATCGGATCGCCCGGCGCAACGCGGATCACGACAAAGACGACCACGGCAACGCCGAACAGCGTCACCAGCATCGTCAGAAGACGGATCAGGAATCTTTGCAGAAGCATGTAAATCTTTGCAGGAGCCCGCTGGCTCGTATGCCGGATAGGAAATGCGCGCCGTCTCGATGGGCGGCGCGCGGCAATCCCAGGCCGATATCAGGCCGGAGTCATCAGGGCAGGCAGCAACGCGCCGGACACGTGCTGCACGACATTGACGCCCTTGGCATGCACGATCGGCTGCGCATACTGCATCAGCGGCAGCACATAGGCCTGCTCGGCGATGTATTTGTCGACCGCCTTCCAGCCGGCAATGCGCTTGGCCTCGTCCTTCTCGCCCCATAGCGGGTTGATCATGTCGATCAGGTCCTGGCTGTCCCACACCGAATGCGGGCTCGGGCCATACATGGCAAAACCGGTAGAGGTGGTCGGATCGCCGATGGCATTGCCCCAATTGTAGAAGGCGGCCGGCGCCAGCTTGTCGGCAGCGCGCAGCTCGTAGTGCTTGGCGATCTCGTAGACCTCGATCGTCGCCTCGATGCCTACCTTGCGCCACATGCCGACGATCGCCTGGATCATCTCGTAGTCCTTGGGCTTGAAGCCCTTGGTCGTCTGTATGGTGAACTTGACCGGCTTTTCCGGCGAATAGCCGGAAGCAGCGAGCAGTTCCTTGGCCTTTTGCGGATTGTGCTCGACCTTGATCGACGCATCGTAAGCCGTGTATTCCGGCGTCTCCAGCGTGTCGATCGGCTGGCCGTAGCCGCGCAGCAGGCGGTCGACCAGCAGCTTCTTGTCGATCGACATGACGGCGGCCTGGCGGACGTTCTTGTCCAGCATTGCTTCGATGTCGTTGAAGAAGATCATGCCGATGTCGGAGACGTTCTTGCACGAGCCGGCAAGCCCGTCCTTGGCGATCAGCCGGTCGTATTCCTCATAAGGGATTTCGAGCGTCACCTGCGAGGAGCCGGACTCGACTTCGGCGACCCGGCTCGCTGCATCGGCAACGAACTTGATCGTCACATTCTCGAAGGCCGGCTTGCCGCCCCAGTAGTTCGGATTGGCTTTCAGCCGCAGGAAGGCGTTGCGCTCGAATTTTTCCACCATGTAGGGGCCGGTGCCGATCGGCGCCTTCTCGAAACCTTCCGCACCGACTTTCTCGTAGTAGGCCTTGGGCATGATGTAGCCGGTCAGGAACGACATCCATTTGAAATACACCGGGTCGAACTGCACGACGTCGCCGGTGATCTTGTTGCCGTCGATCTTGAAGTTGTTGACGTTCTTCCAGACGAACTGGATCGGGTTGCCGGTCTTTTCGTCACCCGCCCGCTGCAGCGACCAGACCACGTCCTCGGCCGTGAACGGCGAGCCGTCATGCCAGGTCACGCCTTCGCGCACCGTCATCATGATCTTCGTGCGGTCGTCGTTCCAGCCCCATTCGGTGAGCAGGCCCGGCGCAAAGGAAAGGTCCGGCTTTTGCGGGATGAACTGGTCGAACACCGACTGGTAGAGGCCCTGGATCGTCGGATTGACGGCCGAAGGTCCGGTCGTCGGATCCCAGGACGGCAGATTGACGTTGTAGGCGATGGTCAGTTCGCCAGCCGCCTTGGCAATCTGCGGCAGGCCGATGGCGGCCGCCCCGAGTGCCGCAGCACTGTATCCGAGCAATTCGCGTCTGTTGATTGTCATGGTCGTTCCCCTTGTTGGTTTATTGTCTTTGCGCGGCAATCTCAGTTCATCGGTTCAGGCTCCTTGGGCAGCAGCGCCTTGCCCTTCTTCACCCAGAAAAATCCTAGCGCTCCTACCTCCCGCCAAGTTGTTGCGCGAGCATGTAGCCCGAGGCGGCACCGGTGCCGGCGCCCGGCCATGTCGCGGCCCCCGTGAGATGCAGATTGCCGACTGGCGTGTTCCAGCCCGCAAAACCGCGCGCCGGACGGAACAGGAAATTCTGCGCCAGATGGTGGCTGCCGCAGACCTGGTCGCCGCCGACAAGGTTCGGGTTCTCGCGCTCGAGGTCGATGGGCGAAAACACCGCCCGGCCCAGGATCTTGTTGCGCAGGCCGGGCGCGTAGCTCTCGATGATGTCGAGAACGCGCTCGGCGTAGTTGTCCTTGACCTTGTCCCAATGCGCGGGTGCGATCTTGCCGGCCGCATCTCCCAGGATCTCGGCGGGCAGCATGCGCACCTGCACCCACAGCACGTGTTTGCCTTCGGGCGCTCGTGTTGGATCGATCGCTGTCGGCTGGCCGACGACCAGCACAGGTTCGTCCGGCAGCATGCCTGCCATCGCTTGCTGATAGGTGCGCGACATGGCGTCGAGCGAGGGAGACAGATGCACATAGGCAAACTGCCGCAATTCGGCGCCGGCGCGCCAGTCCGGCAGGTCGCCGAGCGCCAGATGGATCATCATCGTGCCCGGTGCGTGGCGAAACTTATTCATCGCCGTGTCGAACCCGGCGTCACCCGAACCATTGGGCAGCAGCTTGCCGGTCAGCGCGTTCGGCGCCACGCCGGCGATGACTGCCTTGGTCGCGGTATGCGTCTCGCCGGACGCGAGCCGCACGCCGTTCGCCTTGCCGGCGGAAACCGTGATCTCCGCCACCTCGGCACTGGTGACGATTGTGCCGCCAGCAGACGTGACCATGCCGGACAGTGCCCGGATGATGGTACCTGCCCCGCCCTTGCCCAGCATCATGCCGAAACTCTGGTTGGCCATCGATTCCAGATAGGGGAACACAGCGCCGCCAGCGATGTCGGGCGCGAAGTCGAGATGCATGCCCCAGGTGGCGAGCGTCGCCCGCACATGGGGAGATTCGAAAGTCTCCTCTAGCCAGGCGCGGGGAGATGACAGCAGCAGCCGGCCGGTATCGAGCGCGCCGGACATACCCTTCTTGCGCCACAGGTTCCATGCCGTGCCGGCTAGCGCGCGGGCGCTCATCGGCGATCCCAGCAGCCGGAACAGATGCTCGGCCTCCGTCGGGAAGGCGGCGACCAGCCTGCGCCATGTTGCGGCATCCGCGGCTGAAAAGGCGGCCATGCGCGAGGCGGTCTTTTCCAGGTCGTTGCTGACGCCGAACCAGCGTCCGTCCGGGAAGGCGCTGGCGAAACAGTCGCCGACCGGTGCGAACTCCAGCCCTTGGCGGTTCAATTCATTTGCATATTTCCGATGGAAGGCCGAGCCGGCAAACAAGCTCAAATTCATCGCGCCGAAATCGTGGCGGAAGCCTGGAAGGGTGAATTCGCGGGTCTGGACGGCGCCGCCGATTGTTGCATTGCGCTCGAAAATCCCGGTTTTACAGCCTTTGAGCGCCAAATGCGCGGCGCATGCCAGACTGTTGTGGCCCGCCCCGACAAAGATGGCGTCGAACTCGCTCACGCCCCGGTCCCATTTCCTTTATGCTTAAAGATAATTGCAGATGCATATGTTTTCGTCTAGTAGGATATTAAGGGCCGAGACGAGCCTTGATCATCATCACGAAAGAGGGAACAGAGACCATGGACACCCAAAAACTCCTCGGCGAAGTCGCCGGCCAGCTTCTTTCAGGCGCCATCAAGGTGGTCGACCTGTCGGCGCCGCTCGGGCCCGATACGCCGTTGATCAAGCTGCCGCCGGAACTCGCCGTCGACACGCCGAAGATCGAAATCCATAACATCTCCCGCTATGACAAGAACGGCCCGTGGTGGGCGTGGAACTGGCTGAAGCTCGGCGAACATTCGGGCACGCATTTCGATGCGCCGCAGCATTGGATCACCGGCAAGGATTATCCAGACGGCGCCACCGACACCATTCCGGCTCAGAACTTCGTCGGCCCGGTCAATGTCATCGACTGCTCGAAGGAAGCCGCCGCCGACCACGATTTCCTGCTCACCGTCGACCACGTCAAGGCGTGGGAAGCCAAGCATGGCGCGATCAATGCCGGCGAATGGGTGGTGATGCGCACCGATTGGTACAAGCGCAATGGCTCCGAAGCCGAGTTCCTCAACGCCAACGAGACCGGCCCGCACACGCCGGGTCCGACGGCGGAAACCATCCAGTTCCTGATCAGCAAGGACATCAAGGGCTGGGGCAGCGAGACGATCGGCACAGATGCCGGCAAGGCCGGCGGCATGGAGCCGCCATTCCCGGCGCATACGCTCATACACAAGGCCAACCGTTATGGGCTTGCCAGCCTCTGCAACCTCGACCAGTTGCCGCCGAAGGGTGCGATCCTGATCGCGGCGCCGCTCAAGATCGAACATGGCACCGGCAGCCCGATCCGCGCGCTGGCGCTTGTTCCGAAGGACTAAGCGAAAGCGTTTTGACGTGAGCCAGCCGGATCACATCATCGTAGGCAGCGGCATCAACGCGCTGGTCTGCGCGGCGATGCTTGGCGGCAAGGGCGCGAAGGTGCTCGTCCTCGAGCGCAACGACCGCATTGGCGGCTGCATGCGCACCGAGGAGATCACCGCGCCCGGCTTCATCCATGACGTGATGGCGACGACCTTCGTGCTGTTCATCACCTCACCGGCCTTTGCGGCGCTGGGCGCCGACCTCGCCCGGCACGGGCTGGAGTTCTGCCACACCGGCACGCCGACCGGCGTGCTGCGGCCGGACGGCAGCCATGCCGTGCTCGGCACCGACCGCGCCGCCAACATCGCGGCGCTCAATGCCATCGCCGCAGGCGACGGCGACCGGCATGCAGACGATGTCGGTGGCATCGAACGCAATGCCGGCCTGCTGTTCGGCCTGCTCGGCGGCAGCCTGTGGTCCTATCCGACGGCGAAGCTTTTGGCCGGTGACGGCTGGCGGCGTGGCCCGCGTGGCCTTGCCGCCTTTCTCGGCGAAGCGCTGGTGCCGGCGCGCAGCTGGCTCGAAAGCACCTACCGGTCGGAAACCATCCGCGCGCTGTGGGCACCCTGGGTGCTGCATGCCGGGCTCGGACCGGAAGATGCTTTCTCCGGCCAGATTGCCAAGGTCATCGCCTTTGCGCTGGAGGCAGCCGGCGCGCCGATCGTCAAGGGCGGGGCGAAGAACCTGCTGTCAGCCTTCGAGGCGCTCATCACCGAGCGCGGCGGTGTCATCTCCACCGAAGCGGACGTTGCTTCCATCATCCTGACTGGAGGTCGCGCCACCGGCGTGCGGCTGGCCTCGGGCGAAACGGTCAATGCGAAGAAGAGCGTCATCTGCTCGGTCACGCCGACGCAACTCTATGGCCGGCTGCTTGGGGCTGATGCTCCCAAAACCGATGTCGAGGCTGCGCAGAAATACCGCTACGGCAAAGGCAATTTCCAGATCCACTACGCCTTGGACAGACCGCCGGCATGGCGCGGCGAAGGCCTGGACAAGGTCGCGTTGCTGCACCTGACACCGGGACTGGATGGCGTGTCAAAGGCATGCAACGAGGCGGCGCGCGGCATGCTCCCGGAGGTTCCGACCATCTGCGTTGGCCAGCCGCATGCGCTCGATCCGTCACGCTGCCCACCGGGCAAGGCGATCCTGTGGCTGCAACTGCCCGAGGCGCCGCGGCATATCAAGGGCGACGCCGCCGGCAAGCTGGGGACACCGGCCGATGGCCAATGGACCGAGACGCTGCGCGAAGCCTATGCCGACCGCGTCGAGGCCATCCTCGCCAGCCATATCGACGGCTTCAAGGACAGCGTCATCGCGCGCCGCGCCTATTCGCCGGCCGATCTCGAAGCGATGAACATCAATCTGGTTGGCGGCGACCCTTATGGCGGCTCCTCGACCATCGACCAGTCGTTCCTGTGGCGCCCGTTCAAGACCAGCCGCAACCATCAGACCGGAATCAAGGGCCTCCATCATATCGGCGCCTCGACCCATCCGGGTGCCGGCCTCGGCGGCGGCTCCGGCTTTCTCCTGGCGGGGAGGCTGTGATGGAACAGAAGGTCGCGGAAAAGCGCCAGCGCATTTCGACCTTGGGGCAGATCGGCCTGCAGCAATTCGCGCCCTATCTGATGAACCGCATCATGGGCCGCTACAACGCCACTTTGCGCGACGATTTCCGCAAGCAGGGGCTGACCATTCCGCAGGTCCGCACGCTGGCCGTGCTGTCGGTCACCGACGGCATCACCGTCAACGACCTCTCGGTCTATACGGTGATCGAGCAGTCGACCTTGAGCCGGACGCTCGACACGCTGGAGGGCCAGGGCCTGGTGCGGCGCGAGCAGGGTGTCACCGACAGCCGCATCCGCCATGTCTTCCTGACCGACGATGGCCGCGCCGAGTTCACCCGCGCCTGGCCGGCCATGCATGACGCGTTCGAGGCGATGTTCAACGATATCGACGACGCCGAATATTCCGCGCTCATCGCCACACTTTTGAAGATGCTCAAAAACATTCGCAAGCACGACATCTAGACCTACGCGCCGCCAGCGCTGGCGGTAACGGAAGGGAGAAAAAAATGGCCGAACGGTCTTTTGCCAAGGAAGTCGAAAAGCTGCGGCTCGGCGCCGGCGAGGAATTTGCCGGCGAAGGCATTCTCGCCATCACCAAGGCGCTGCTGCAATGCGGCGTCGGCTATGTCGGCGGCTATCAGGGCGCGCCGATCAGCCATTTGATGGACGTGCTGGCCGATGCGCAGGACATTCTGGGCGAGCTCGGCGTGCATTTCGAAGCCAGCGCTTCGGAAGCCACCGCCACCGCCATGCTGGCCGCATCGGTGCATTACCCGATCCGCGGGGCGGCGACCTTCAAGTCGACCGTCGGCACCAATGTCGCCTCCGATGCGCTCGCCAATCTGGCGTCCGGCGGCGTCACCGGCGGTGCGCTGATCATTGTCGGCGAGGACTACGGCGAGGGCTCCTCGATCATGCAGGAGCGCAGCCATGCCTTTGCCATGAAGAGCCAGGTCTGGTTGCTCGACCCGCGCCCCAATTTGCCGTCGATCGTCAAGGCGGTGGAGGACGGCTTCGAGCTGTCCGAGATTTCCAACACGCCGGTCATGCTGCAGGTCCGCATCCGCTGCTGTCATGTCCATGGCCATTTCATCGCCAAGGACAACAAGCGGCCGCCGATGACGGTGGCCGATGCGCTCGACGCGCCACGCCGCGACACCGGCCGCATCGTGCTGCCTCCCGCCTCCTTCCTGCACGAGAAGGAGAAGGTGCAGAAGCGCTGGCCGGCAGCGGTGGATTTCATCCGCAAGAACAAGATCAACGAGATGTTCGGCTCGGATCATGGCTCGGTCGGCATCGTCATGCAGGGCGGCATGTACAATTCGGTCATCCGCGCGCTGCAGCGGGTCGGCCTCGCCGACACCTATGGCGATACCGACGTGCCGCTCTACGTGCTCAATGTCGTCTATCCGTTGATCGACGACGAGTTCCTGTCCTTCTGCGAGGGCAAGCAGTCCGTGCTGGTCGTCGAGGAAGGCCAGCCCAACTACATCGAGCAGGCGTTTGCGGCGATGCTGCACAAGGCCGGGCGCGGTACCAGGCTGGTCGGCAAGGAGCATCTGCCGATGGCCGGAGAATACACCGGCCAGGTCATGCTCGACGGCATCGGCGCCTTCCTGCGTGCCGAGGCGCCGCATCTGTTGCCGGGCGAGGTGCGCGCGCCCAACAAGGTCGGCGACGGCGTCGATACCGCTGATCTGATCAACGTCGTGCCGGGCCGTCCGCCGGGCTTCTGCATCGGCTGCCCGGAACGGCCGATCTTTGCCGCCACCAAGCTGGTCGAGCAGGAACTCGGCAAGCACCACATCGCTTCCGACATCGGCTGCCATTTGTTCTCGATCATGCCGCCATTCGAGCTCGGCGCCACCACCATGGGCTATGGGTTGGGGCCGGCCTCGGCCTCGGCATTCAATTCGCCCGATGCGAAGCGCCGCTCGATCTCCTTCGTCGGCGACGGCGGCTTCTGGCACAACGGCCTGACCTCCTCGATCGGCAATGCGGTGTTCAACAAGAACGATGGCGTCATCGTCATCGTCGACAATTTCTACTCGGCCGCCACTGGAGGGCAGGATATTCTGTCGTCGCGCGCGGGCAACAAGACCAAGTCGACGAAGCATCCGATCACCGAGGCGGTGAAAGGTATGGGTGTCAAATGGCTGCGCCACATCGACCGCACCTACGACGTGACCAAAATGCAGGACACGCTGCGCGAGGCGCTGACGACGGAGGAGAAGGGGCCGAAGGTTATCGTCGCCTCGTCCGAATGCATGCTCAACCGGCAGCGCCGCGAAAAGCCCCTTGTCGACATGGCGATCAAGGGTGGCGAGCGCGTGGTGAAGCCGAAGTTCGGCATCGACGAAGACATCTGCACCGGTGACCATGCCTGCATGCGGCTGTCCGGTTGCCCGTCGCTGTCGGTGAAGTCGCTCGACGATCCGCTGCGCGACGATCCGGTGGCCCATATCGACCAGAGCTGCGTCGGCTGCGGCAATTGTGGCGAGGTCGCCGATGCGGCGGTGCTGTGCCCCTCCTTCTACCGCGCCGATGTCGTGCACAATCCGGGCCGCTGGGACCGCTTCCTCGAAGCGGCGCGGCGCGCCACCATCAGCCTGTTGCAGCGCCGCCGCGAAAGCCGGCGCCTGACTTTCGCCGATGCTTGACGCTGTCCCGCCATTTCGCCCACGAGCCGGCGCTCACGACGACGAGCGCGTCATCAAGCTCGCCGTGCTGGCGGTCGGCGGCCAGGGTGGTGGTGTGCTGGCCGACTGGATCACCGACGTCGCCGAGCGCAACGGCTACATCGCGCAATCGACCTCGGTCGCCGGCGTCGCCCAGCGCACCGGCGCCACCATCTACTATGTCGAGATGGCCCGCGACACCGGCCGGCTGCCGGTCTTCGCGCTGTCGCCCTCGCAAGGCGACGTCGACATATTGATCGCGGCGGAACTGATGGAAGCCGGCCGCGCCATCATCCGCGGTTTCGTCACACCCGAGCGCACGACGCTGATCGCGTCCTCGCACCGCATCGCCGCCGTCTCGGAAAAGATCGAGCCTGGCGACGGCCGCGCGTCCTCCTCGAAAGTGCATGCGACGGCGGAAGCCGCCTCGAAGCGCTTCATCGCTTTCGACATGGAGAAGATCGCCGCCGACAAAGGCTCGATGATCTCCGCCAGCCTGCTTGGCGCGTTGGCCGGGTCCGACGCGCTGCCGTTCACCCGCGAAAGCTACGAGCACGCGATCGGTGCCGGCGGCCGCGGCGTCAAGGCCAGCCTTGCCGCCTTCGGTGCTGCGTTTGATCGCGCGCGCGGCACGGCGGCCCCGACGCCAAAGAAGGTAGAGCCGGCGATTGTCGGATCTGCGCTGGACGCAGGGCATGTGATTGGGCCGCAAAGCCTGCTGCAAGGCTGGCAGGCGCTGACCGCCCGCATCGATGTGATGCCCGAGGCGGTGCGCGACATGGCGCTCAGGGGTCTGAGAAAGGTCGTCGACTATCAGGACGTCGCCTATGGGGGCGAATATCTCGACCGGCTGGACAAGGCCATCGCGCTGGACGGGCCGGATCGCGGATATGACTTGTCGGTCGCTGCCGCGAAGCATCTCGCCAACGCCATGTGCTACGACGACATGATCCGTGTCGCTGATCTCAAGACGCGCTCGACGCGCGACCGGCGGGTGCGCCGCGAGGTCGGCGTCAAGGACGGTTCGATCCTCCAGGTGACCGAATATTTCCATCCGCGCATCGAGGAGTTCTGCGGTACTTTGCCGGCAAACTTAGGCAGCTACATCGAGAGCCGGCCGAAGCTCGCCGCCTTTCTCGACCGCCGCATCAACCGTGGCCGTCGCATCCGCACCGACAGTTTCGCCGGCTTTGCAGCGCTCTGGTTCATCGGCGGCTTGCGCCGATGGCGCCGTCGCCTGCTGCGTCACCAGGTGGAGACCAACCATCTCGAACGCTGGTACGCATTGGCACTTGGCTACGTGTCGGCCGACTACGCGTTGGCCGTCGAAATCCTCAACTGCCGCCGGCTGATCAAGGGCTACAGCGACACCCACGTCCGCGCCCAGTCGAAATTCGACCGGGTGCTGTCGGCGCTCGATCTGGTCAAGGGCCGCCCGGATGCCGCCGACTGGATCCGTCGCCTGCGCGAGGCAGCGTTGAAGGACGAGAAGGGCGACATGCTCGACGGCGCGCTGAAGACCGTGGCGACGCTCTGAAGCAAGCTACTTCAGGCGATGAGGTCCCGCATCGGCTTCACCGCAGCGGACTCCGGAAACACCTTGTCGCCAAGCACGGCGGCCGAAAGGCCGAACTGGTCGGCGAGCAGCCCTTTCAGCACTGCTCTGACATCAGAGGTCGGCGCCAGGTCGCGTTGTTCGTAAAGCTGAGCCGGCTTCAACCCCGGCCAGTCGGCGATGACGCGGCCGCCCTTGATCGCGCCGCCGGCCAGCAGCACCACGGTGCCGGTGCCGTGATCGGTGCCGACGGTGCCGTTGACCTGCGCCGTGCGCCCAAATTCGGTGATGGTGACGATCGCCGTGTCCTTCCAGCGCTCACCCAAGCCCTTCTCGAATTCCCCGAAGACGCCGTCGAGGCCACCGAGCAAGGTGGCGAGCCGGCCGGTCGCACCGCCTTCATTGACATGCGTGTCCCAGCCATCGAAAGCCAGGGCTGCAACGCGCGGCCCGTCATCGGCCGCGATCAGCCTGGCGGCGCCTTGTGCCGCCTGCCGCATCCCCGCCGCGCTGTCGAGGCCGCCCTTCGGCTTCATTGTCTTGCCCATCTTGTCGTCCACGGCCATCCGGTCGGCGTCGAGCCCCTTTTGCAGCGCCACTGCGAGAACCGGGTCGCGGTGCTGGTAGAGATCGAGAACGCGCGACGCGAGCCCGTCGCCGGGCGTCGGCAGCGATAGCGGCGCCCAGCCAAGCACCGGCGCCGCCCCACGGATCAACAGTGGTGTCGACGGCCCGACGGCCAGACCGCCAAGCGTTGCCACGCGGTCGCCCGCTGGCAGGCCTTCCAGCGCCCGATTGAGCCAGCCGGTCGTGACATGTCCGGGACCGGCAAAGCCGCTTTCCAGCACATCCTGGCCATCGAAATGCGAGCGCTCGCGATAGCCGGTCGCGGCCGCATGCACGACCGCCGCCTGGTTATTCCTATACAGCCGCGCAAACACCGGCATTGCCGGATTGAGCGCGAAGAAGCCGTCGAGCGGCAGCGCCGCATGCGGACCGCTTAGCGACAAGGCGATGTCGCCATGCAGGCCGGCATAGTCGGGATCGCCGACCGGACCGACCGCCGAGAGCCCGTCCAGCGCGCCGCGCAGCACGATGACGATCAGGCGCGGATCGCGATTGTCGGCGGCGCGGGCAAAGCTGGGCATGTAGGCCCAGGCAAACAATGCGCCGCCGGTCATCAATATCGCGCGGCGGGAGGGATCCGGTGTTTCGCACAGCAGGCTCATGATTTCGTCTCCACGGCAGCGATCTTCGCTGGAACTATCTGCGCTGGAATTCGGGAGCCATCAGCAACAGCGCCAGCCCTTGCTGCTTGGATTCGGCCCTTGCGATCGCTTGCCTCGTCTCCGGTGAGGCGGCAGGGCCGATCAGCGCATCGAGCATGTCGTTGGGATTGCCGATATCCCTAGCCTGCCGCGCTGCCTGCCAGGCGATGTCGAGGCGGATCTTCATGCCCTCCGCCGATGCCCAGCCGTCGGCCCCGTCGGGAAAGCCGTTCGGTCCCGGCGGTTGCCACAGCGGCTCGCCCAGCGCGTTGAGCCAACCGAGCGACTGGCCGGGATCGTTGGCCGGACCGGGACCGGTCGCCCTTCGGATGGCGACGACATAGTCGAAGGGCGAACGCATCTTCGCCAACGGCGTCGACCACGCCTCCGGCATGGCGATGAGGGCGGCGGCCAGCGCCCGCAGATTGCCGTCGGTCTTGGCGAAGACCTTGGCGAGGCGAGCGATTGCAGACGGCGGCGGCGTGTCGGCTATGAAATGGCGGGCCAGCTTGGTGGCGATATGCAGGGCCGTTGCCGGGTGGCGGGCGATATCGTTGAGCGCGGCTTCCGCCTGTCCCATGCCGCCGGCAGGATAGGTCTTGCCGAGCAGCATTGCATCCCCCGGCTCATGTGCGTTTGCGTTGAAGACAAAATTGCCGGGCTCGCCCAGCCGCCCGTCGCGCCCGGCCATCGTCCAGCCTGTGAGGATGCGTGCGAAACTGGTGACGTCGGCCTGGCTGTAGCCGCTGCCGACGCCGAGCGTGTGCAGTTCCAGGATTTCACGGGCGAGGTTTTCATTGAGCCCGCGCTTGCGGTTGCTGCCCGCACGAGAGTCCGGCCCGATCGACTGCTGGTTGTCGAGATTGAGCAGCATCGCCGGATGATGCTCCACCGCCAGCAGCATATCGGCAAAGCGGCCGAGCACGAAAGGGCGGATGGCCTCCCGCTCGAAGGCACCGGCGCTGGCTTCAATGAGGATGTCCTTCGCCACCGAAACACAGAAATGGTTCGACCAGAAACAGACGAGCCGTTCGACGAAGCCGGCCTTCGCCCGAATGGCCTTGTCGAAGCGCGCCTGTGCTTCCGCTCGGAACAACGTCTCCTCGACCTGCGGCACGACGGGTTTGTCGGTCGGCGCAGGCGCAAGCGCGGGGTGGGCTAGCGTGATCTGGGCGGGCAGGGCCTGTGCGGGCACAGCTTGGGCGCTCGCCGTCGCTGGCTGAGCTGCCGCGGCGGCCATGCGCTCGCGCTGGAGCTGGAAATTTGCCGCCATGCTGGCCTGGATGGCCGGCGTGCTGCCCAGCAAGCCGGTATAGGCCGGATCGTCGAGCGAGATCATGGCGATGTCGGCTTGCCGCAGTTCCGCCCTGAGATAGCCGCGCGGGTCGCCGGCCAGCATCTCGCGGTCGCCGGGCCTTGCACCAAGCCCGAAGCGGTTGAATGCGACGAGTACCGGATCTGGCGGCAGGGAATTGGAGGCCGGGACAGTCAAGTCAGCTCTCCATCGCCTGAGCCTCAAGCGCCTGGCGCATGAGGCTCGTTCGAGCCGTTTCGTGCATAGTCAACAGGGGGAGGAGGCCGGCGCGGAGTGGCCGACCCCCGACGCGCATCCTACCACTGATGCCGGCGGTGCCAGACATGGTGCCGATGCCAGGCGTAGAAGGCCGGGCCATGCCGATAGATGTAACGAGGGTAGACCACCATACGATTGGGCACGCAGCGTCCCCAGGGATTGGGATGCCAGCCCGGACCGCAGCCCCAGGCGGCATGCTCGACCAGCGCCGGCGCGGCAAGCGGCGCCATTGGCATCGCCGAGGATGCCGCAGCCGTCGCAACCGTTCCGGTCACGGCGAGAGCCGCGGTGAGCACGTATTTTGTCAAATAATTCATGGCCATACTCCGAAGTGTCCGAGGTTGAAAACCTGCACGCACCTGGTCCGGCAGGTCCTGCCCTTCTCCTGTTAAACGGCGTCGTCGGCGTTTTCCGTCGGTCGTCACGGCGATTTTTTTGGCACCGCCGACAGCTGCGACCCAGCGCGTCTGGTGAGCCCTTCCGCCAGCACGCGGCGGCCCTCGGCGGAACTTGCCGCCGCGAACTCGACGATGCGCTGCTCAAGCCGCATGCGCACGGCAACGTCGGCATTGCGCGCCCGCTCCAGCGCCGCCGACAGGGCCGTCGCGTCCAGAACCGGCTGTCGCAGCAGGTCTGCCGCCTCGCGCCTGGCTTGCTGGCCGTCGAGGATGACCTGACGGGATTGGCTGCGAACGTCGCGCAGCGCCTCGCGGAACACCGTGCGATCCTGCTCGGGAAGCCGGCCGCCGGCAGTCTCCAGCGAGTAGCCCTGGCCTGACTTGCCGCTTCTTATCCAGACGGCCCCGCCGGCAAGCGCCCCGGCCAGGAAGACGTTGAGCACCACCGACAGGGTGACGAGGTTTCGGCTCATGCTCATAGGTCTTCCTCGATCGTGTCGCGGTCCGGGCTGGCGTCGCCGAACGCCGTCGCATTGGCGTCCAGCACATTGTGGTCCGGCTGGACCTCGGGCGTGACGATGCTCACCATGGCCAATCCGGCGACAGCGCCTGCCAGACCAATGCCGGCAAGCCCCAGTCCAAGCCACCAGAACCGCCGGCGCCGGCGTTGGGCGAGGTATGGGCCAGCGGCCTGCAGGATGCTGCCGTGCAGGGCCTTGTCGGGTGCGCCGACGCGGTAGCCGTCCAGCAGGGCGTCAAGTCTCCCGGCATGCTGCAAAATGGCCTGGCCAGTCTCGCTCGGCGCAAAGATCGCGGCGGCCACCCGTTCAGCCTCCGGCCATCGCCGCAAGTCACCGCCATAGGCCTCTGCCAGGGCCGCAAAGCGCTTGGCATGCATTGCCGGTTCGTTCCTGGACCCTTCAGCCATTGTCTTCCCCTTGCCCATCGGTGCCGCTTGCCCGGTTCTCACTCATCGGCGCCATCCCTGGCCAGGATCGTCTGCAGCGACCGCCGGCCGCGCGAAAGCAGGCTCTCCAGGGCATCGAGGCTGATCTCCAGGGTCGCTGCCGCCTCGACGTTGGGCATCTCCTGGTAATAGACCAGAACGATCGCTTCGCGCTGGCGCGGCGCTATACCTTGCAGCGCCCGTTCGACCCGCTGCGCTTCCTCCTGCGGATGGGCATCGGGAAGTGCCGCGGGATCGACCATTTCCGGCAGGTCGTCGGTCACCCATTCGCGCTTGCGGCGCAGCCTGTCGTAGCAGAGGTTCAGCGTCACCCGGTGGATCCAGCTGTCGAAGCGCGCATTGCCGCGCCGCCAGCCCGAGGCATGGCGCCAGATCCGCACGAAGGTCTCCTGCGCGACATCCTCGGCCTCCGCAGCATCGCCGAGCATGCGCACGGCAAGCGCCAGGATGCGCGGCAGTTTGCGCGCGACGAGCGTCTGCACGGCTGCCGGATCCCCGGCGCCGACGCGGCGAACCAGCTCCTCGTCCGGATCGGCGCTCATCAGCCGGCGCACTCCCGATGTTCATCGCACGTCATTGCCTCTTGGTCATTGCTCCTGCTTGGGAGCGGTTTTGTGGCCCGGCAGTTCGTCGGCCGTCAGGACGCCGTCGGCATTCTTGTCCAGCCTTGCAAAGCGCTTGGCGAAGAAGGCATCGAGTTCGGCGCGGTCGATGAAGCCGTCATGGTTGGAATCGATACGCGCGAAGGATTTGACGGGGTCGCCCTTGATGTTGCGCTTGGCCTGAAAGGCTTCCCATTCCAGCAAGCTGATCTTGCCGTCGCCATCCGTGTCGGCAGCCATGATCGCCTTTTCGCGCCGCTTCTGGAATTTGGCCAGCGTGATGTCGGACCTGGCCTTTGGCGTGGCTGGTGCGGCAATCGGCGGCGTCGCGGCAGGCGGCTGCGTCGCTGTCTGGGCGAGAGCCGCCACGGTCAGCAGGCTCAAGGCAGCGGCAAGTATAGAACGGCATATCATGTGTTGGCGTCTCCGGTGGCGCGTGGCCACGGCTTGAGCCGAGGTCACGCTTCGACCGTTAAACGCCGCGACGACGGAAATCCGTCGGTCGCGCGGCTCTGTTTCGGACGCATTTCTTGGATGCAAGGGCTCCGTCGGCGGCCGCAGTGATGTACCAAACCCGGCGGCCTCAGCGCTGGACGTGAACCCGTGCCAGGTTTGGCGCCGGTTCAAGCGAAACCGCGTCGGCAGGGACCTAGTCTGACTGGTCGGCCGCGACCAGCTGGTCCGGCTTGAAGCCGGCATGTTGCGGGGTCCACACGTCACCCTCGCGGTTGAACCAATGGCACATGAATATGCCTGAGGCCGCGCCGTCGCTGATTGTCATTTTCGGGCCTCCGGACTTCAGCCTGACGACGTCTCCGGTCTTGAAATTGTTGGGCATTTTCGACCTCCATTCAGAGGCTCAGAGTGTCACACCAAACCAGGGCCTCGACAATGGCCGATATGCCTCGCCGGCACCGCAAGCCTTTGCTCCAGCAGCGGTTCGGCCTTAACCTTTCCGTAAATATTTGGCTGCTACTTGGACACCGATGGCCTCGTGGCGGAGCGGCTACGCTGGAGACTGCAAATCTCTGAAGCCTCGGTTCGATCCCGAGGCGAGGCCTCCATCCTCACTTCCTGTCCGACAAAGCAGCGAGAGACCGGAGCACGGCCTTTGGTCCAGTGACGACGCCATTGATTGTTGCTTGAAGGAATGGTGCCGCTTAGGTGACTCGAACACCTGACCCCATCATTACGAATGATGTGCTCTACCAACTGAGCTAAAGCGGCCCGGGAGGCCAGAGCCTCCAAGATGCGGGGGTGATAGACTCAACCGGCGGCGAATTCAAGATGCGACTTGGCAATTCACGCGAGGCCGTCGAAAGCCGTCCGCCGCGTTGCTCGCCAATCGGTCGCCGAGTCAGGCTCGCGCGGTTCGCACCCTCCTGCTGGTGAAAATTGATGAAACACGCTGATTTCGTTGCCGGAACAGCGTCGGAATGGACTTTGCACACCCTGACAAGGCAGAATGCGCCGCTCGCCCGTTGATTGATTGGTCGCCTGCGGCTAACGATCATGGCAAGGTTGGGCAAACGTGCAGGGGGATCCGCTTGGACGCAATCGAAAAGGCGATCCGGAACGCCTTCGAGAAAGGCAATGCCGAGGACCGCGCGTTCCGCGAAAGGGTCTATCGATCGGCTTTTGCCGCGCTCGACCGTGCGCTTCAGGCCAATCCTGACGTGACGGTGGAAGTCGCCATCAAGCGCCGCAAGGCGATACAGGCCAAAATCACCGAAATCGAATCCGAGTATCTGCCGGCGGTGCCGGATATCGGCCCGCAGGGCGATGCGCCGGCGGTCGAGCTTGGCGGGGACCCGGCTCCTGCGGTCGAGGTGGGTGCGGACCCCGCTCTTGCGGTTGAGACCGGGCAGCCGGCATCACCCGTCGTTGTCGTCGACGAACCCGTGCAATCCGCCTCCGATGCGCCTCGCTCGCGTGTGCTGCCAGTCGTTCCCGACATCATGCCGGACGCCGGCCTTCCCGGCGCGCCGGCCATCGACATGTCTGCTCCCGACTCGGCCGAGGCCGCGACGGAAGTGGCGCCCGATCGCGATGAACGGCGCATAAGGGGGCGTCGCCTGCCGCTGACCGCCATCTTCCTGACCGTGACTCTGCTTGCCGCTGTCGGTATCGGCCTGTTCTTCGCCGTGCAGACCGGTGTGTTCAAGACACAGGCGCAGCTCGACACCGCTCCGCCCGAAGCGCCGCCGACCGTCAACGACGACGACTTCACACCGGCCGATGGCGACACCGGCCCAGCAAAGCCCGGTGCCGCGGACCAGTCGCGCGACTGGATCAACGTGTTTTCGCCAACCGACGCGTCGCATGTCAGCGCCCCGTCGGATGCCAAGGCCGAAGTGATGAAGGACGACACCGGGTCGTTCCTGCGCATCCGTTCCGGAGCCTCCGGTTCGGCGATCAGCTTCGATGTCGGGCAAGGCGTGCTGGAACAGCTCGCCGGCAAGCATGCCGTGTTCGACATCATTGCACGCTCCGAAGAAGGCAAGGAGACGCAGATTTCCGTCGACTGCAACTTCGGCGAACTGGGCGACTGCGGCCGCAAGCGCTACGCGGTCGGCCAGCAGCAGAACGAATACCTGTTCGACGTGCAGTTTCCCAAGAAGCACCCGGGCTCGGCCGGCACGATCGCCGTCAATTCCGACTTCGACAAACAGGGCAAGGCGGCGGACATCTACGAAATCCGGGTCTCGGTCGAGCCGTAAGCGCATCCATGCAGGACAAGCGACTTAGCGATCGAGCAGCGCCTGCAGCGTCTCGATGCGGTCGGCCTCGTTGGCCGGCTTGTCCCAGCGCAGCCGCGAGATGCGGGGAAAGCGCATGGCGACGCCGGATTTGTGCCGGGTCGAGCGGTTGAGGCCCTCGAAGGCGACTTCCAGCACCAGGCCGTTGTCGCGGTCGGCCCGCACCGAGCGCACGGGCCCGAAACGCTCGACCGTGTTGTCGCGGACATATTTGTCGATCTGCTTCAACTCTTCGTCGGTGAAGCCGAAATAGGCCTTGCCGACCGGCACCAGTTCCTCCTCACCTTCGCCGCCGGACCAGACGCCGAACGTGTAGTCCGAGTAGAAGCTCGAGCGCTTGCCATGGCCGCGTTGGGCATACATCAGCACGGCATCCACCGTGTGCGGATCGCGCTTCCATTTGAACCACGGGCCTTTCGGCCGCCCGGCGACATAGGGCGAGTCCCAGCGCTTCAGCATGACGCCCTCGATGATCGGATGCGGCGGCGCGCGGCGCAGCTCCTCCAGCGCCTGCCAGTCGGCGAAGTCGACAAATGGCGAAAGATCGAAACGGCTCGGGTCGAGCGTGCCGACAAAGGTTTCCAGTCGGCCGCGCCGCTCACGAAACGGCAGCGCGCGCAAATCCTCGTCGCCGATCTGCAGCACGTCGTAGCAGCGCATGAAGGCTGGATATTGCTGCTGCATCTTCGGCGTCACCGTCTTGCGGTTCAGCCTTTGCTGCAGGTCCGAGAAGGTGCCGGTCGCCAGCCGGGGATCGCCGACCAGCAGTTCGCCGTCCAGCGTTGCGGAGAAATGCATGGCATCGGCGAGGTCCGGAAAGGCGCCGGAGACATCGTCGCCGGTGCGCGAATAGAGCCGGCGGATACCGCCTTCGGCGACCGCCTGGACGCGGATGCCGTCCCATTTCCATTCGGCCGCATAATCCGCGGGGTCGAGCTTTTCGAGATCGCCGTCGCCGACCGGGTTCGACAGCATGACCGGGCGAAACAGGGCCATCGCCGTATTCCTGGGCTTTTCGGCCTTGCCTTCCAGCCAGGCGAACAGCGCCGTGTAAGGCGCCGACAGCCCATGCCAAAGCTCCTCGATCTCGGTGACGTCGACCTTGCCGAAATCCGCCAGAGCCTGTTTGGCCAGCCGCGCCGACACGCCGATGCGCAGGCCACCGGTGACCAGCTTGATGATGGCAAAGCGCGCCGAGATGCCGGCGCTGTCGAGCAGTCCGGCCAGCACCTTCGGTCCGTCGGAGCGGCTTGCCGCCTGCAGCCTGGCGACGACCTCGCCGAGCGTCGGCTCGCGGTTCGGGATGTTTCCGGGCGTTTGCGGCCAGACCAGCGACACCGTTTCGGCAAGGTCGCCGACATAGTCGTAGGAATAGCCGAACAGCACCGGGTCCATGCGCTCGGTGACCAGGGTGCGCAACATCGCCGGCTTGACCGCGGCGATGTTGAGGTCGCCAGTGATGGCAGCCAGGGCCAGGCCACGGTCGGGATCCCCCACACTGCGGAAATAGTCGGTCAGCAGCGTCAGCTTGCCGTTGCGCGACGGCGTCAGCACCAGCCGATCGAGAAGTTCGGCGAAGCGGTTCATGCGCTCAATCGCCCTCGTCCTCGTAGCCAACCAGATGCAGCGGTCGTGCGGCGATGCCTTCGAGCTCACACCAGCGCACCAGCGCTTCCTCGCGGCCATGCGTAACCCAGATTTCCGCCGCTCCGGTCTCCTTGATGGTCGCGGTCAGTTCGTCCCAGTCGGCGTGGTCCGAGATGATCAGCGGCAGTTCGACGCCGCCTTGCTTGGCACGCTGGCGGATACGCATCCAGCCCGAGGCAAAGCACGAGATCGGATCGGGAAAACGCCGCGCCCAGCGGTCGGCGAAAGCCGAAGGCGGACCGACCACGATGGCGCCCGCGAAATCCTGCTTGCCGCCCTCCACCGTTGCCGGTTCGAGGGTCCCAAGCTCGATGCCCTGGCTCAGGTAATATTCGCTGAGCCTGGCCAGCGCGCCATGAATGTAGATCGGCCTGTCGTAGCCGGCGTCGCGCAGCAGCCGCATCACCCGCTGCGCCTTTCCGAGCGCATAGGCGCCGACCAGATGCGAGCGTTCGGGAAACTGCGCCGCCGATTTCAGCAGGCGGGCGATTTCTTCCGTGTCCGGTGGATGGCGAAATACCGGCAGGCCGAAAGTCGCCTCGGTGATGAACACATCGCATGGGATCGGCTCGAACGGGGCGCAGGTCGCGTCTTTCTGCCGCTTGTAGTCGCCGGAGGCGACGATGCGCGTGCCCTGGTGCTCGACGGCGATCTGCGCCGAGCCAAGCACATGGCCGGCTGGATGGAAGCTGATGCTGACACCGTCGAGGACAATCGTCTCGCCGAGCTGTGCTGCTTGCGTTGTGTCGGCAAAATCCTCGCCATAGCGCAGGCCCATGATGTCGAGCGTCTGCTGCGTGGCTAGCACCGACCGGTGGCCGGAACGCGCATGATCGGAATGACCATGCGTGATCAGCGCCCGGTTCACCGGCCGCACCGGGTCGATGAAGAAATCGCCTGGCGGGCAATAGAGGCCCTCGGGCCGGGGATGGAGCAGGTCTGAGGCGCGCATGATCCCCAAGATAGGATATAATTCCGCTGCGGGAAGCCTGTTGTCAGTGACTGCTGACTCCCGCATACAGCACCGCCGGCTCCATCCGCCGACAGGACCCATCGCCCAGGACCAATCGCCATGAAACCGCTTCAGGCCTCGTCCGGCGACTTGAACGCCGATCGCCGTGCCGATTATGCCGAGATGCTGCATGCGGACGGCGATCATGCCGCGGCGGCGGAATTGCTTCTTGGTGCCCTGGAACTGAAGCCGCAATGGGCGATGGGCTGGTTTCGCCTCGGCGAAATGCAGCAGGCTGCGGGTGCGCCGGACCTCGCCGCCCAGGCATGGACGATGTCGCTGCAACTCGATCCGACGGATCGTCAAGGCGCCGCACTGAACCTGCAGTTGATCGGCAAGGCGCCGGAGACCGGCGCGCTGCCCTGCGCCTTCGTCGAGACGCTGTTCGACCACTATGCCGACAGCTTCGAGGAATCACTGGTCGACAGGCTGGGGTATCGGCTGCCCGAATTGCTCGATCGGGCCATTCGGTCGGCAAGACCGGGCCGCTTCCCGCTGGCGCTGGATCTCGGCTGCGGCACGGGCCTGATGGGGCCGAGGCTGCGGCCGATCGCCGATCGGCTGGAGGGATATGACATTTCGGCCAGGATGCTGAAGCAGGCGCGGGCCAAGGGCGTCTACGATTTCCTCGGCAAGGCCGATCTGCGGGATTTTTCCTTTGCGGGCCCGAAAGTCGATCTGGTGGCGGTGGCCGACGTCTTCATCTATGTCGGCGCGCTCGACGGCGTGGTTAAGACGGTTGCCGGTTTGCTGGCCGGGAATGGCCTGTTCGCGTTTTCCGTCGAGAGCTTGGTCGGCAATCGCGATTTTGTGTTGCTGCCATCGCGCCGCTACGCGCATTCGGAACATTATGTGCGTGAAATCCTGGCTGCCAACGGGCTTTCGATCCTGTCGCTGGAAACAACCGTGATCCGGCAGGACCGGCGGGAACCCGTCAACGGGTTGGTCGTTGTGGCAGGCAAGCTACCGGGGGACGAGGCTGCGATCCCCTCTGGCCGCGCCCGCAGATAATCAGTGCTGCGAAAAAGTCTGATTTGCATGCGCGACTGATATTTGCGATCTGGTCGCATCAAGGCGGGATATCAGGAGGAGCAGAGTCGATGCGCTGGAACATGATTGTCTTGGCCTCTTGCCTGGTGACCGCCGGCTGCGCGGGCAGTTCGATGGCTGAGAGGCAGGACGCCGACATCCAGTCCTCCCTGCAGTATGACAGCGTGCCCTGCGGCCAGCTGCTGGCGCAGCGCAACGCGCTGGCACAGCAACACAATTTGTCGACGAAGGCGAAGCCCACCTTCTCCAATCCGGCGATGGGCTTCGGCCCGTTCATGCCGGATGTGCGTTCCAAGGCCAAGCAAGACGCCGACAGGGCGACCGGCGAGATGGATGCCATGAACCGGTCGATTGATCGCCGCGACTGCGGCAAGCCAGACCAGCAGAAGAAACTGCTGCCTGGCTAGGATCGGGTAGGCGCCGCTCTCTTTGCTTTGACGCAATTCCCTGAGGGGAAACGCTACGCGCTATTCCCGGGAAAACCGTTTCACGCTTTTCCCGGAATTGCTCTAGTACCCCGCTTTGCGGTCGACCAGATTGTCGAGCTTTTCGCCGCGCTCGAAAGCGTCCATCTGGCGCAGCATGATCGGTGCCAGGTGGACAGGGTCGGAGGTCGCCGCCGAATGCGGCGTCACGAACACTTTTGGATGTCCCCACAGCGGGCTGGTCTTCGGCAGCGGTTCGACTTCGAACACATCGAGGCTCGCCTCCTTCAGCGTGCCGTCATCCAGTGCCCGCACGATGTCGGCGTCCTTCTGCAGGCGGCCACGTCCGGCATTGATCAGCACCGAGCCGCCGAGGCCGTTGCGCTTCCTCAGTTCCTTCAGCACGCCGTAATTGATGATGCCATGCGTGTCCGGGGTCAGCGGCAAAAGCACCACCAGGATATCGGTCGCCTTGAGGAAGGGGATCAGTCCCGCCTCGCCGGAGTAGGTCGCTACGCCTTTCATCGGCCGCTCGCTGCGTGACCAGCCATTGACGGCAAAGCCGAGTGACAAAAGCACCGAGGCGGCGGCGCGGCCGAGATTGCCGAGGCCCATGATGCCGACCGAAATGTCGCTGGCTGGCCGCTGCTGCGGCTCGTGCCAGATTTTTTTCGGCTGCTGCGACCGGTAGAGCAGGCCGTGGCGATGATGATCGAGCACCCGCCAGACGACATATTCGGTCATGTACTGGGTGAGGTTGTCGGCGACGATCTTGACAACAGGCACATCCGGCAGGCCCGGGTCGGCGAAGATATGGTCGACGCCGGCACCGATCGAGAAGATGGCGCGCAGATTGGGCAGCGATGCAAGAATGTTCGGCTTCTGCTTCCACACCACCGCATAGGTGATCGACGGGTCGCTGGCGCCGTCCGGCTCCAGCACCACCTCGCGCTCGGCCGACAAGAGCTCGCGCCAGCGCTGCGGATGAAAACCGGTGACGGCAAGCAGGATGCGGCCTTTTTCCATCAATGGAGTTTCCCTGTTATGCGTGCCCGTTGTCCAGGCTATTCGCTGACGATGCCGACCGGCGCCGTCTCTATCTTGAAGGCGGCCGAGATCAGCGCCCGAGTATAGTCGGTTTGTGGATTTCCAAAAATCTGTTCGGAAGGACCGGCTTCGACGATCCTGCCATTGCGCATGACGATGACGTCGTTGGCCAGCGCCCGGATGACTTTGAGGTCGTGACTGATGAAAAGATAGGCGAGGTCATGCTTGGCCTGCAGGCTGCGCAACAGGTCGACGACCTGCGCCTGCACGCTCATGTCGAGCGCCGATGTCGGCTCGTCTAGCATGACGAAGCGCGGGTTGAGCACCATGGCGCGCGCGATGGCGACACGCTGGCGCTGGCCGCCGGAAAACTCGTGCGGGTAGCGGTTGCGGGTAGCGGGATCGAGCCCCACTTCCTTCAGCACGTCGGCGACGCGTGCGTCGCGCTGGTCGGGCGACAGTTTCGGCTCGTGAATCTTCAGGCCTTCCTCGATGATCTCGGCGATCGACATGCGCGGGCTGAGCGAGCCGAACGGGTCCTGGAAGACGATCTGCAATTCGCGCCGCAGCGGCCTCATGGCGTTGAAGGAGAGCTGGTTGATGTCGCGCCCGTTGAACTGGATGCTCCCGGTCGACGAGATCATGCGCGCCAGCGCCAGTCCAAGCGTCGTCTTGCCCGACCCGGATTCGCCGACCACGCCGAGCGTCTGCCCGGCACGCACGGTGATATCGATGCCGTCGACAGCCTTCACATTGTCGACGGTGCGCCGGAAGAAGCCCTGCTTGATCGGAAACCACACCTTGATGTCCTTGCCGGTCATGACAGGCTTGGCTGCCGCGTTGGCCGCCGGCGGCTTGCCTTTCGGCTCGGCGGCCAGCAGATGCCGTGTATAGGGGTGCTGCGGGTTGGCGAAAATGTCCTTGGTCGGGCCGGTCTCGACGATCTTGCCCTTGGTCATCACGCAGACCCGGTCGGCGATCTTGCGCACGATGCCGAGATCGTGGGTAATGAAAAGCATCGACATGCCTTTGCGGCTTTTCAGCCCGGCCAGCAACTCGAGGATCTGCGCCTGCACGGTGACGTCGAGTGCCGTCGTCGGCTCGTCGGCGATCAGCAGTTCCGGTTCGTTGGCCAGCGCCATGGCGATCATCACGCGCTGACGCTGGCCGCCGGACAGCTGGTGCGGATAGGCATCGAGGCGCTTTTGCGGATCGCGGATGCCGACCTCGTTGAGCAGGGCCAGCGTGCGGGCTTTGGCCGGGCGGTCGGCCATGCCCTGATGCAGCTTCAGGATTTCGACGATCTGCTGCTCGATCGTGTGCAGCGGATTGAGTGAAGTCATCGGCTCCTGGAAGATCATGGTGATCTTGTTGCCGCGCACCTGCCGCAACTGCTTCTCGCTCATGGCAAGCAGGTCGGCGCCCTGGAACAGGATCTTTCCCGACGGATGGTTGGCACTGGGATAGGGCAACAGCTTCAGCACCGACAGCGCCGACACCGATTTGCCGGAGCCGGATTCGCCGACCAGCGCCACCGTCTCGCCCTTGGCGATATCGAACGAGATGTGGTCGACGGCGACCGACTGGCCGCCGCCCTGCGCAAAGGCGACGCTGAGGTCTTGCACGCTGAGCAGGGGAGCCTCGCTCATCGGAACGTCTTGCGCGGATCGAAGGCGTCGCGCGTCGCCTCGCCGACGAAGACCAGGAGCGACAGCATCAGCGAGATGACGACGAAGCCGGAAATGCCGAGCCATGGCGCGTTGAGATTGCGCTGCGCCTGCTTCAGCAGTTCGCCGAGCGAGGCGGAGCCGGGCGGCAGGCCGAAGCCGAGATAGTCGAGCGAGGTCAGCGTCGAGATCGAGCCTGAAAGCAGGAACGGCATGAAGGTCAATGTCGCCACCATGGCGTTGGGCAACAGATGCCGGAACATGATGGTGCGGTTGGGCACGCCGAGTGCGCGGGCCGCGTTGACATATTCGAAGTTGCGGGCGCGCAGAAACTCGGCCCGCACCACTCCGACCAGCGCCACCCAGGAGAACAACAGCATCAACCCAAGCAGGATGAAGAAGCCCGGCGGCAGGATGGCGGCGACGATGAGCAGGAGATAGAGCACCGGGATCGCCGACCAGATTTCGATGAAGCGTTGGAACAGGAGATCGGTCCAGCCGCCGAAATAGCCTTGCACGGCGCCGGCCGCGACGCCGATCAGGGCCGAGCCCGCAGTCAGGATCAGGCCGAACAGCACCGAAATGCGGAAGCCGTAGATGACACGCGCCAGCACGTCGCGCGCCTGGTCGTCGGTGCCCAGCCAGTTCCAGTTGCCGACGATGCAGGCCTCGTCGGCCGCCCCTTGCGGGTACTGGTTGCAGCGGGTCTTGGCGTCATACTGCCAGGACGGCTTGGCGGGTGCCGCCTCCGGAATGGCGTTGTTGACGGTCTGGTAGGAGTAGCGCACCGGCGGCCAGATCATCCAGCCATTGGCGTTGATCTCGTCCTGGATCACCGGGTCGCGATAGTCCGTGACGGCGTAGAAGCCGCCGAACTTTTCCTCGGGGTAGGCGACCAGCACCGGGAACAGGATTTCGCCCTTGTAGGAGGCGATGATCGGCTTGTCGTTGGCGATGAACTCGGCAAACAGCGATAGCACGAACAGGACGAGGAAGATCCACAGCGACCAGTAGCCGCGCCGGTTCGCTCTGAAATTCTGCAGGCGGCGCTTGTTGAGCGGCGACAGCCACGGCCGCACGACCCGCTCCGGTGCCGCCTCCGTGGTCGCGGTGGTGTCCGACATCAAACGTCTCTCCGCTCGAAATCGATGCGCGGATCGACCCAGGTGTAGAGCAGGTCGGACAGCAATCCGACGAACAGCCCGAGCAGCGAGAAGATGTAGAGATTGGCGAACACCACCGGATAGTCGCGCTCGACCACCGATCTGAAGCCGAGCAGGCCGAGTCCATCGAGGGAAAAGATGTTCTCGATCAGCAGCGAGCCGGTGAAGAAGGCCGAGATGAAGGCGCCCGGAAAACCGGCAATCACGATCAGCATGGCGTTGCGGAAGACGTGGCCGTAGAGCACCTGCCGTTCCGACAGGCCCTTGGCGCGCGCCGTCACCACATACTGCTTGCGGATCTCTTCCAGGAACGAGTTCTTGGTCAGCAGCGTCGTCGTGGCGAAGGCCGACAGCACCAGCGCCGTCAGCGGCAAGGTCATGTGCCAGAAATAGTCGATGATCTTGCCGGACCAGGACAGCTGGTCCCAATTGTCGGAGGTGAGGCCGCGCAGCGGAAACCAGTCCCAGAACGACCCGCCGGCAAACAGCACCATCAGCATGATGCCGAACAGGAAGCCCGGAATGGCATAGCCGACAATGACGACGCCGCTGGTCCAGACGTCGAAAGGCGTGCCGTCCTTGACCGCCTTGCGGATGCCGAGCGGGATCGAGATCAAATAGGACAGAAGCGTGATCCACAGCCCGATCGAGATCGACACCGGCATTTTTTCCAGGATCAGGTTGAGCACCGAAATATCGCGGAAATAGCTGTCGCCGAAATCGAAGCGCGCATAATTCCACAACATCATGCCGAAGCGCTCCAGCGGCGGCTTGTCGAAGCCGAACTGCTTCTCCAGCTTCTTGATGAATTCCGGATCGAGGCCTTGGGCGCCGCGATATTTCGAGCTGACATCACTGGCGGCATCGACATTGGCGCCACCCACCGCGTCACCACCGCCGCCGCCGAGGCGATCGCTGCCGCCCTGGTTGGTCAGCCGGGCGATGACCTGCTCGACCGGGCCGCCCGGTGCGAACTGGATGACGGCGAAGGATATCGCCATGATGCCGAACAGGGTCGGGATCATCAACAGGATGCGGCGCAGGATATAAGCGCCCATCAGGTCTTTTGCCCTGCTTGAGCGAACATCTCAGCCTTTGCCAATTTTTGCCGCCTTGCCCTTATCCAACCACCACAGCGTCTCGACCGGAAAGCCGAAATCGGGCTTTTGCTCGACGAAGTCGAACATGTCCCAATAGGCGACGCGGTGATTCGCCAGATAGTATGTTGGAATCCAGTCTAGCCGCGCGCGCAAGACCCGGTCGAGCGCTCTGAGCGCTGTGACGAGTTCGGCTCGGCTTTGCGCCTTGCCGGCTGCCACGATCAGTGCGTCGATGGCCCTGCTTTCCGTGCCCGGATAGTTGCGCTGCCCCGGCGTTTTCGCCATTCGCGAATCATAGAGCATCTCCAGGCCGTCGTTAGTCGGCGTCGCCCCGATCGACCAATGCAGCACGGTAAGATCGAAGTCGAAATCGCTGAGCCGCTGTTCATATTGTGCCGAATCGACTTGCCGGATCGAGGCGTCTATCCCGATCGCCTTCATATTCTCGGACCATGGGGTGAAGATGCGAACGATGCCGTCATCCTCCGCCAGCATTTCAACCCGCAGCCGCTCACCCTTGTCGTTGACGACGAAACTGCCGGTGCGCTTCCAGCCGGCTTGCGCAAGCAATCTCGAAGCCTCGCCCAGCAGCTTGCGGTCATGGCCTGAACCGTCGGAGAGGGGCTGTGCCACGGCTTCGCCAAAGACCTCTGGTGGCAACTCGGCCCGCAACGGCTCCAGCTGGGCCAATTCCGCAGGCGAGGGCAGACCTTCGGCCTTATAATCCGACCGTTCGAAGTTCGATTGAGAGCGCTCGTAAGAGCCGTAAAACAGGGCCCGCTTCATCCATTCGAAATCGAAGCATCTGGCGATCGCCCGCCGCACGCGCTCATCACGGAATTGCGGACGACGCTGATTCAGCGCGACCGCCTGCATGTCTGGCGTCTTCTCGCCGGGAAATTCCCGTTTGACGACCTTGCCATCCTTCAGCGCCGGAAAGTCGTATCCGGTCGCCCATACCCGCGCGGTGAACTCCTCGCGAAAATGCGTATCGCCTTTCTTGAAGGCTTCGAATGCCGCCTGCCGGTCAAGATAGAAGTCGATGCGGATGCGGTCGAAATTGTAGAGGCCGCGGTTCACGGGTAGATCGCGGCCCCAATAGTCGGCGACGCGGTCATATTCGACAGTCTGTCCGGCCGCCACGCGCCCGATCTTGTAAGGCCCCGAGCCGAGCGGCGGTGTCATCGTCGAGGCATCGAAATCATTGGCCGTATAAAAGGCCTTGGACACGATCGGCATTGCCACGATCGCAAGGATGTTCTGCGGCGACTGCTCGCCGTTGAAGGTCAGGTCGAGAGTGGTGGGATCGACCGCGACCGCTTCCGTCATATACCGCAGCGCCTTGGAAAGGCTTGGATGGCCCTGGTCTTTGTAAAGCTTCAACGCGAAGGCAACGTCTTCAGCGGTCAGCGGCGAACCGTCGTTGAAGCGGGCTTGCGGTCGTAGGCTGAAACGGAAGCCATTGCGGTCTTGCGACAAGGTGACGGACTCGGCAAGCAGGCCATAGACCGCATCCGGCTCATCGAGCGCGCTTGCCATCAGAGAATCGAAACAAAGCTCCGTTCGCGGCGGTGAATCTCCTTTCAACACCAGGGAATTCAATGTGTTGAAAGTCAGGAAGCTCTGATTCAAGGTGGCGTTGGGCGGCGCGAAATTCATCTGGCCGCCCTTGGGCGCGTCCGCATTGACATAGTCGAAATGCGCGAAGTCCGGCTTGTATTTGAGATCGCCGAAAGCCGACAGGCCGTGCAGTTTTACGCCAGTCGGGACGGTGGCAAAGGCTCGGCCGGGCAGCAGGGCGGCGGCTGCGGCAGCACCGCCCAATGCCAGAAAATCGCGGCGGGCAAGGACCGCCATCAATTGCCGCCCTTGTACTTGGCCGCCAACGCCTTTTCCTTATCGAGGTCGATCCACCAGGAATCGATATCGGCGCCGACATAGGCGGGCTGCTTGTCTGGAAAGCCGAACTTGTCCCAATAGGCCAGCCAGACGGCGGACCGGTGATATTGCGGCACGACGTAGAAGTTCCACAACAGGATACGGTCGAGCGCGTGGGTGGCGGCGACAAGGTCGTCGCGATCGTTGGCGAAGATGATGCGGTCGACCAGCGCGTCGATGATCGGATCCTTGATGCCCATCAGATTGCGCGAACCCGGCGCGTCGGCAGCTTTCGAAGTCCAGAAGTCGCGTTGCTCGTTGCCCGGCGAATCCGACTGCTGGAGAAGACCCGTGACGACATCGAAATCGAAATTGTTGACGCGGTTGATGTACTGCGTCTGGTCGATGATGCGCAGCGTGGCGTCGACCCCGATCTTGCGCAAATTGGCGATGTAGGGGCTGGCGATCACCTGGTCGGTGTCGTTCCAGCCGAGAATTTCGAACCTGAACGGCGCGCCGGTCTTGGCATTGACCATCTTGCCGCCCTTGATCACCCAGCCAGCCTTGGCGAACAGATCAACCGCCTGTTTCAGGTACTTCCGTTCCGCTTGCGGGGAATCGTAGACCGGCAACTTGAATTCCTGGGTGAAGAGTTCGGGCGGCAGCTTGTCGCGATATTTTTCCAGGATTTCCAGCTCCTTGCCTTGCGGCAATCCGCTCGATGCCAGTTCGGTACCCTGGAAATAGCTCGATGTGCGGGTGTTGAAGCCGAAGAACAGCGTGCGGTTCATGCTCTCGAAATCGAACGGGATTGTCAGCGCTTCACGCACCAGCCGGTCCTGGAACAGCGACCGCCGCTGGTTGAGGACGAAACCCTGCATCGCCTGTGGCGCCTGGGTCTGGAAGTCCTTCTTGACGACATCACCGGCTTGGAATGCAGGAAAATTGTAAGCCGTTGCCCATTTGCGCGAGCTGTATTCGCGGTTGATGTCCTCCAGCCCACCCTTGGTGAAGGCCAGCCAGGCGGCGTTGTCGTCGAGTATATAGGTGTAGCGTCGCGTGTCGAAATTCTCGCGGCCGATCTTCACCGGCAGTTTCGTTGCCCAGTAGTCGGGCACGCGCTGCCAGATGATTTCCGAGCCGGGCTTGAAACTGGCGATCTTGTAGGCGGCCGAACCGAGCGGAATTTCCAGCGTCGGCTTGGTCACGTCGCGCTTCTTGCCGTTGGCATCGGTGCCTTCCCACCAGTGTTTCGGCAGCACGGCAAGATCGCCGATGATCTTCGGCAGTTCCCGGTTGCCCTTCTGATTGAAATGGAACTCGACCTCGCGGTCGGAGACGGCGACCGCATCGGTGACGTTTTCGAAATAGCGGCTGTATTGCGGGCTGTTCGCCTTCAGCACCTGGAACGACCAGATCACATCATCGACGGTGATCGGCTGGCCGTCATGCCATTTGGCGCGCGGGTCGAGCCGGTAGGTCGCGGAGGAATAATCGGCCGGATATTTGTAGGCTTCGGCGATCAGCGGATGGCTGGTGCTGCCTTCGTCGGTCGCCTGCTCCATCAGAGTGTCATAGAGCAGGCCGCCGCCGAATCCGACCAGTCCGGCGGCCGGCGATCCCTGGACGATATAGGGGTTGAAGCTGTCATAGGTGCCGGGCACCACCGAATTCAGCGTGCCTCCCTTGGGCGCGTTCGGGTTGACGTAGTCGTAGTGCTGGAAATTGTCGCCGTATTTGGACTCGCCGATCAGCGAGGAGGTGGTGCGCCATTCGTCGGCTTGCGTCGCTGGCAATCCCGCCGCCAGCAGGGCTGCCGCCAGCAACGATTTGAGAAGCGTTCGGCCAACCGTCATGCACTGTCCTCTTCGTGCTGCGTGTCCATTCCACAAAGGCAATCTAGATGATTTGCCGCTGGTGAAAACCGCAATGCGCGGCTTTGTCGCTGCATATGCGATCTTGCTAACAAAAAAGCCGGGCTGAACCCGGCTTTTTCAAGATCGTCGAGGTGACAATTTGTTTATTGAGCAGGCGCCGGTGCCGGAGCGGCCGGAGCCGGGGCGGCGGGGGCTGGCGCGGCCGGAGCCGCCGGCTTGGCGGGAGCAGCACCCTCGGCCGGCTTGGCCGGGGCGGTTGCTTCGGCAGGCTTGGCAGGCGCGGTCGCATCGGCTGCAGCCCCTGGCGCCGGCAGCGGCTTGGGATTGTCGGACAGCGTGCGCAGATAGGCGATGACGTTGGCGCGGTCCTCGTCCTTGGGCAGGCCGGCAAAGCCCATGGCGGTGCCTTTCACGAATTTCTTCGGCGAGGTGATGAAGTGGTTGATGTTGTCATAGGTCCACTTCTCGGTGCCGCCCTTGGAGAATTCCTTCATGCCGGCCGAGTAGGCAAAGCCTTCATGCTCGCCAACCGGACGGTCGATGAGATCCCACAGATCGGGGCCGACCTTGTTGGGGCCGCCCTTTTCACCGGAATGGCAGGCCTGGCACTTCTTGAACACGGCAGCGCCCGCTTCGACATTGGCGGTCGCCAGAAGGTCGGCGATCGGCTTGGCTTCGGCAGCCGGAGCGGCCGGGCCGCCTTCGGCGGGCTCGGTGGCTTCGATGGCGAAGCCGGGCTTTTCCGGCGCCGGCGAGGCAAACAGCGCATCCGACACAAGGCCAACCGAGAAGACCACGAAAACAGTTCCGAGCAATCCGGCGAGCAGCTTGTTGACTTCGTTGGAATCCATACGCCCCTTGCTCCCTTTTCCGGCGGACCGATCCGTCCACTCCGTCCGTCGGTATCGTGACCCACCCTGCTAAGGCGGTCAAATCGGGCGGAAACTAGGTCTTTTGCTCCGGCGTTGCAACACCTATAAGGGCGCTTCCAGTGAGACCTTTTGCCACTTTTCCCTTCCCCTTTTGAGACGCCTTGCAACGCGCATGTCCACGCTGATCCTGATCCCGGCCCGCATGGCCTCGACCCGCCTGCCAGGCAAGCCGCTGGCCGACATCGCCGGCGCGCCGATGATCGTCCATGTCGCCCGTCGTGCGGCCGAGGCCGGCCTCGGCCGGGTGGTGGTGGCGACCGACACGCAAAGCGTGGCGGAAGCGGTGCGCGCGCATGGTTTTGAGGCCGTGATGACGCGCATGGATCACGAATCCGGCTCCGATCGCATCCACGAGGCTCTGGTCGCGCTGGATCCTGAACGCAAGGTCGAAACGATCGTCAATGTGCAAGGCGATTTGCCGACAATCGACCCGGAAATCATCGCCGCATCGCTCAGGCCGTTCGAGGACAGGGCGGTGGATATCGCCACGCTCGGCGTCGAGATCGTCCGCGACGAGGAAAAGACCAATCCCAACGTCGTCAAGATCGTCGGCTCGCCGCTCTCCGGCAGCAGGCTGAGGGCGCTCTATTTCACCCGCGCCACCGCGCCATGGGGCAAGGGCGCGCTGTACCACCATGTCGGCCTCTACGCCTATCGGCGCGCAGCACTCGAGCGCTTCGTGGCGCTGAAGCCGTCGCCACTCGAACGGCGCGAACGGCTGGAACAGCTGCGGGCACTGGAAGCCGGCATGCGCATCGATGCCGAGATCGTGCGTTCGTTGCCACTTGGCGTCGACACGCCGCAAGACCTCGAACGCGCCAGAACCATCCTTTCACACTGAACAATCCCTTCCAACAGAGACACTTTGAACCGAGACTTTGGCATGCCTGAAAAGACCAACAGAATATCCTTCCAGGGCGAGCCGGGCGCCAATTCCGACACCGCCAGCCGCAACGTCTATCCCTCAATGGAGCCGTTGCCGTGCCCGACCTTCGAGGATGCGTTCAACGCGGTCGAGACGGGCAAGGCCGATCTCGCCATGATCCCGATCGAGAACACCATCGCCGGGCGTGTCGCCGACATCCACCATCTGTTGCCGGAATCAAGGCTGCACATCGTCGGCGAATATTTCCTGCCAATCCATTTCCAGCTGATGGTGCTGCCCGGCGTCAAACGCAACGAGATCAAGACCGTGCACAGCCACATCCACGCGCTTGGCCAGTGCCGCAAATACATCCGCAAGAATGGCTGGAAGCCGGTGGTCGCCGGCGACACGGCGGGTTCGGCGAAGCTGGTTTCGGAGGTCAAGGACCGCACCATGGCGTCGCTCGCCCCGGCGCTCGCGGCAGAACTTTACGGGCTCGACATCATCGAGGAGAATGTCGAGGACACCGATTCCAACGTCACCCGCTTTGTCGTTCTGACCAAGAACAAGCAATGGGCCGAACGCCCGTCGGCCGACACCAAGATGATGACGACGTTCATCTTCCGCGTCCGCAACGTGCCGGCCGCGCTCTACAAGGCAATGGGCGGTTTCGCCACCAACGGCATCAACATGACCAAGCTGGAGAGCTACCAGTTGGGGGCGTTCACCGCGACGCTGTTTTACGCCGACATCGAGGGCCATCCCGACGATCCGCTGGTCAAGCTGGCGCTGGACGAGCTTCGTTTCTTCTCCCGCGAGGTGCGCATCCTGGGCGTCTATCCGGCCAGCGAGTCACGCGAGCAGTGGAAGGTGGCGGATTAGATCACCGCGCCAAGCGGCACATAGTCGATCTCCATGAAGGTCTCGACTTCCGGGATCCAGCGGTCGCGCACGAAGGCGACGTGGTCGGGATGGTCGTTGTATCTGTTGTAGGCGGCCTGGTCGGCGAACTCCATCGAGAAGCCGAAGCGGTAGTCGTTCTTAGGGCTGACCTGCCGCAATTGCTCGAAATGCGCAACGCCCCTGATCGCCGACAGGGCTTTCTTGGCGTCAACCAGGAACCTCTTTTCCTCCAGCGAATGCGGCGGATGCTTCAGCGTGAACACGACGGTGTGACGGATCATTTTCTGCTCCTGCAATGTCTTTCGGTACTGGCTGCCATCATCATTCGCTGTCGACCCAGGCGCGGATGAGGTGATGCGCAATGGCGCCCTTCGGTGGCGTGACCAGATCGCCGGGATGTTCCCTGGTGAGCATCAAGCGCACCTCGTCACGGGCAAACCAGCGGCAGTCCTCAAGCTCGTTGAGGTCGGCCTGGATGTCCTCGTTGAGCGGCTCGCCGAAGCAGCCGATCATCAGCGAATAGGGAAACGGCCAGGGCTGGCTGGCGTGATAGACGACACGACCAAGCCTTATGCCGGCCTCCTCCAGCGTCTCGCGGCGCACCGCCGCCTCGATCGTCTCGCCCGGCTCGATGAAGCCGGCAAGGGCCGAATACATACCCGGTCCGAAATGCCGACCCCGCCCGAGCAGGCATTTGTCCCGTGTCACCGTCAGCATGATCGCCACCGGGTCGGTGCGCGGAAAATGCTCCGTGCCGCAATTTGGGCAATGCCGTTTGTAGCCGCCGGCCCGCATCTGTGATTCGGTGCCGCATTTGCTGCAGAAGCGATGGCTTGCATGCCAGGCGAGCAGGGCAGCGCCTTGCGCCATCGCGCCGGCGGCCGCCTCATCGATCAGTCCTTGCATGTAGACCGAGCGGTAGTCGATCGCCTTGACCGTCTCGGGCAAATGTTCGGCCTCGACGCCGGCCGGTATCGCCAAGATGGGTCCCAGGTCGGAAAAGCCGAGCAGGACGCCGTGGGCGAAGGAAACCTTGAACGGCTCGCTCTCGGCGGCGCCGAACCAGGGGTCGAGGCCGCCACCATCACCGAGCTTCAGGTAGAGCCGGCCGCCATTCATCAGAAGCAGCCGCGTCGTCGGATCGGCCATGGCCTTGTCGACGGAATCGTCGGCGCGGTTTTCGGATTGCCGGTCGATGATGTTGCCGGCAAAGCCGACGAACTGGCTCGGCTCGCGCAGCGGCGCGTCAAACAGGCGGAAGCTCATGCGGACTCTGATGCTTTGGGATGGACACGGGGAAGGCTTATAGCGCCGCCCTTATCGTTTGGGCAAACCGGCGCAGGTCGGAACGCTGATAGGGCTCGCGCAGGCCGTGTCCCCAAACCGGGCCTGGCCAGCCGGAATCGCCCTCTGAACGCGCGACGACATGGATGTGCAATTGGCGCACGATGTTGCCGAGCGCGCCGGTGTTGATCTTGGTGCAGCCGGTGGCCTTCTTCAGCGCCTGCGCCACCATATTGGTCTCGAAGGTCAGCATTGCCTGGTCGAGCGGCGTCATGTCGTGGATTTCTTCCGCGCCCGGCCGCTGCGGCACCAGGAGCAGCCATGGCCAGCGCCGGTCGTTCATCACCCGCAATTCGCACAGCCCAAGCCACATCAACTGTTCGCTGTCCGCCTCCAGCCGGGCATCCAGCGTGAATCCGGCCTTAAGGCCCGGCAGCATCGGCGTTTCCCTTGCTTTTCTTGGTTTCCTCAAACTCATAAACGCTAGAGCGGCTGCAACAGGGCTGCAAGCGAATCATTGATCCCCAGCGGTTCGTGATGCCGATTCGCCTGCGCACTTGCATTTCATCGCCGAATTGCCGATATGGACAGCGGGAGGTTGGTGGTGGACGATCCACTCGCCAACCGGGTCAGGTCCGGAAGGAAGCAGCCCTAACGAGCCCGGAACGGGTCATTGTTCCAGCCTCCCACCTCATCGGCTCCTCTCGCGACATTGACGACGCATTGCTGCGCGGGCGAGACTATGCGCAGAAATAGGCCGCCTTCGGGCGCGGCCCTTTGGAGCTTTACGGGCGAATGAGCGAAGCCGGAAATTCGGGAACGGACAAGGCCGCTGCCTATCGGGTGCTGGCGCGCAAGTACCGTCCTTCGAACTTCTCCGAGCTGGTCGGCCAGGAGCCGATGGTGCGTACCCTCACCAACGCCTTTGCCACCGGCCGCATTGCCCAAGCTTGGATGCTGACCGGCGTGCGCGGCGTTGGCAAGACCACGACGGCGCGCATACTGGCGCGGGCCCTGAACTATAAAACCCCGACAACGGACCAACCTTCGGTCGACCTTGCCGTGCTCGGCGAGCATTGCCAGGCAATCATGGAAGGCCGCCATGTCGACGTCATCGAGATGGATGCCGCCTCGCACACCGGCATCGACGACATCAGGGACATCATCGAGCGCGTGCGCTATGCGCCGGTCTCGGCCCGCTACAAGGTCTATATCATCGACGAAGTGCACATGCTTTCCACACAGGCCTTCAACGGCCTGCTGAAGACGCTGGAAGAGCCGCCGCCGCACGTCAAATTCATCTTCGCCACCACCGAAATCCGCAAGGTTCCGATCACCGTCCTGTCGCGCTGCCAGCGATTTGACCTCAGGCGCATCGACGCCGGCGCGCTGGTCGCGCACCTCTCCTCGATCTCGGCCAAGGAAGGCATTTCGGTCGACGACGACGCGCTGGCAATGATCGCACGCGCAGCCGAAGGGTCGGCCCGTGATTCGCTCTCCATCCTCGACCAGGCGATCGCCCATGGCGCGGGCTCGGTCAGCGCGGACGCGGTGCGGGCGATGCTGGGGCTGGCCGACCGTGCCCGCATCGTCGACCTGTTCGAACATGTGATGAAGGGCGATGTGGCCGCCGCTCTCGGGGAATTCCGCGCACAGTACGACACCGGCGCCGATCCGGCTGCCGTGCTGACCGATCTTGCCGAGTTCAACCACCTCGTCACCCGGCTGCGTTTCGTGCCGTCGGCCGTCGACGACGCTGCGCTGTCGCAGGACGAGCGGCAACGCGGCGCGGATTTCGCCAGGACGCTGTCGGTCAGGGTGCTGTCGCGGACCTGGCAGATGCTGCTCAAGGGCATCCCGGAGGTGCAGTCCTCCAACCGGCCGGTGAGCGCCGCCGAGATGGTGCTGATCCGGCTGGCCCACGCCGCCGACCTGCCGACGCTGGACGAGGCGTTGAGATCGCTTGAGGGCGCAGCGCCAGTTCAAAATGGCGCGTCGCGCCCCAACGGCGCACCCGCGGGTTCCGGCAATGGTGGCGGCGCCAGCGCGGTTGCACAGACCCGCATGCCATCCGGGCCAGGCGGCGCGCAGACCATGCGGCTGGTCGAGGCCACGCCCGCGCCTGCCGCTTTCGTCGCGCCCCCGCAACCGGTGCAGGAGACGCCGCAGGTTCCGCTGAAATCGCTGGCCGACATCATTGCCCTTGCCGACGCGCAGCGTGACATCGCCTTCAAGGTGCTGGTCAAGAGCTGTATCCGTCTTGTGCGCATCGAGCCCGGCCGCATCGACGTCGGACTGACCGCTGATGCGCCAAAGATGTTGCTTAACGACCTGACGACGAAACTGCGCGCCTGGACCGGCCGCAGCTGGCTGGTCTCGCTGTCGAAGGAAGAGGGCGGCCAGACGCTCGCCGAAATGGAATCGACCAAGCGCGAGACCGCCTTCCTCGATGCCAAGAGCGATCCTACCGTCGCCGCCATTCTGGCGCGGTTCCCCGGCGCCAAGATCATCGACGTGCGCATTCCCGACTCGCCGGAAGCCGATACGACCGAGGCCGAAGTGCCGGTCGAGCCGCCAGCGAACGACGACGAAACCTGACCACAGCCATGAATCCGCAAAGGACGCGACCATGAAAGATCTTCTCGGCCTGATGGGTAAGGCGAAGGAAATGCAGGCCAAGTTCCAGGCCATGCAGGACGAGATCGCCACGCTGGAAGCATCCGGCCAGGCCGGCGGCGGCCTGGTCAACGTGACGCTGACCGGAAAATTCGAGATGAAGTCTCTGAAGATCGATCGCTCCCTGTTCAAGGAGGATGATGTCGAGATCCTGGAGGACCTGGTGCTCGCCGCCCACAACGACGCCAAGACCAAGGTCGAGCAGATCATGCAGGAGAAGACCAAGGCGCTGACCGCCGGCCTGCCGATCCCGCCAGGAATGAAACTGCCCTTCTAACGTTCGGTGGCGGTAAGCCCATGGTCGAAGAGCCCTCCGAAAGACTGATCGAGCAGCGCGTTCGCAGCAGGATCTACGAGATCCTGGAAATACTGGCCGATTGCGACGCCGGCGTCGATCTTGTCGGCATCAGGGGCTACTTCGACCTGTTCGAGGATTACGTGCATCGCCCGTCTATCGAGGCCGGCACGTCGGCGCTGTCGAAGGACGAGCGTGTGGTCGTGCTCGAGATCGCCGAATTCCTGGAGGCGGCCTGCGAGACAAATCCAGACTTCACCAAGGCCGAATTCATCGAAAGCGACTGGCCGGGAAAGATCGCGCCGACGGCCAGGGACGCACTGGCGCTGTTCCTCAGGCGCGGCCTGTTTTCGGAGAAAGTCGAAGAGGTCGAACCTGGTCAGCCAGTCTTGATGGCTGCGGCGCGTTGACAGAATAAAGCCATGCAACTGTGCCAGTTTGGCAACGGTGCCTCGCTAATAACGTTTTAGCCATCATTTTGCCTGAAAGTGTCTCATTCTTGCCGCAGCCTGGGGGCGGGCATCGAAGTGAGGGTTACCTGTTGATTTCCATGCGATGGAAGACGCCGCTGTTGCTCGGCGCCGTCATTTCACCCTTGTTTCTGGCTGCCTGCAGCCAGACCACCTCGCACGGCATGTCCGTCGCCAGCCTGACCGACGCCATCACGCCGAGTTTCCTGAGTTCCCGATCTTACAGTCACACGCCAAAGGACAGGGAATGCCTGGAACGGGCGATGTTCTTCGAGTCCAACCGGTCGAGCCGTGACGGCATGATCGCCGTCGGCACGGTGGTGATGAACCGGCTGCGCTCCGGCAACCACGGCAGCACTATCTGCGAGGTGGTGGGCGAGCCCGGGCAGTTCGCGCCTGGCGTCATGACCCGGCCGATGAATTCGCGGGCCATGCCCGATGTCGAGGAAGCCGCCGACGCCGTGCTCAAGGGCGAGCGCAAGGGCAAACTGAAGAACACGATGTATTTCCACACCGCCGGGCTGCGTTTCCCTTACAAGAACATGCATTACACCATGGTTGCCGGCGGCAATGCCTTCTACGAGAAGCGTGGCCGCAACTGGCAGCCGCTGCCGGATGAGCCGCAGGTCGCCATTGCCTCGGCGGCGCCCGTGAAGCCGGCAGCACCGGTGATCCTTGTTGCTTCCGCCGAGCCGGTGCGTCCGGCCAAGCCGGCAACCATCCGATCCGCGCCTGCCCAACAGACCTTTGTGACCGCCGCCGTGGTGCCGACCGCGAAACCCCTGCGCACCTCGGCCGAGCCGACGGTGGTGGCGATGCAAGAACCGATGGAGGAACCGGATGCCGCCCGTTTTGGCGGAACTCTGGCCAAGCCGGTCATTTCCTCGGTTGCGAACGCGCCGCAAGAGGCGTCGATGGGATTCCAGTCGACACCGGAGAACACTGACGCCATCGGCGCGATGATCGCCAGCCAGAGCCGTCCGCTCGAGGTCAACTGATCCGTACTCCATGGTCCGCCAGGACATATGGCGGGTCATGCGGACGCGGGATGTTCCAAAACGCACTGAAAAATCCTAGATCAGAGCGATGTCCAAGCGAATCGCCGGTCCGGAGATCGAACGTCTGATCCAGCTCCTGGCCAAGGTGCCCGGGCTGGGGCCCCGTTCGGCCAGGCGTGCGGCACTGCATCTGATCAAGAAGAAGGAGCAGCTGTTGTCGCCGCTCGCCGCCGCCATGGCCGAGGCTGCCGACAAGGTGCGCATCTGCTCGACCTGCGGCAATGTCGATACGTCGGACCCATGCATGATCTGCACCGATCCGCGCCGTGACGCCGGCACCATCATCGTCGTCGAGGACGTTTCCGACCTATGGGCACTGGAGCGGGCGGCGGCGATGAATGTGCGCTACCACGTGCTCGGCGGCACGCTGTCGCCGCTCGACGGTATCGGCCCCGACCAGCTCAACATCCGCTCGCTGATCGACCGCGTCGCCGGCGGCGAGGTCAAGGAGATCATCCTCGCCGTCAACGCGACGGTCGAGGGCCAGACCACCGCGCACTACCTCACCGATCAGCTGTCCGGCTTCGACATCAAGGTGACACGCCTTGCGCATGGCGTGCCGGTCGGCGGCGAGCTCGATTATCTCGACGAGGGCACGCTGGCTGCCGCACTTCGCTCGCGGACGGCGTTTTGACGCAATTGGCGGGGAAGGATGCTTCTGAGATGACTGCATTCCTTCGCGCCCCCCTCTATCCTGCCGGACATCTCCCCCTCAAGGGGGGAGATTGGCAGCTTCGCTGGCGGCACTCTTTTTTCAACGTGGGCGATAGGCGAAACCCGAGATGGCGTCCGATCTCCCCCCTTGAGGGGGAGATGTCCGGCAGGACAGAGGGGGGCGCGACAGAACGCGGCCTCTACGAACTGGCCATTACGATTCTCCTCGCAATCCTTATGGCGTTGGGCGCTTCATCCTCCGCCTCCGCTGCAAAAATCGACGACCAATTCCGCGCCTGGCTGCAGAACGACCTGTGGCCGGAAGCGAAGGCGAAAGGCATTTCCAAAAAAACCTTCGACGCCGCTTTCGATGGCATCAAGCCCAATCTGAAGCTGCCCGACCTGGTCAAGCCGGGCGAAAAGGCGACCACGCCCCAGAAACAGCATCAGGCCGAATTCGGCTCACCCGGCGCCTATTTCGCCGAGAAGACCATCGGTGCGGTGACGGCCGGCGGTCGGGCGCGCGAAGCGACCAATGCCCGCACGCTGGCCGCCATCGAAAAGCGCTATGGCGTGCCGGGCGAAGTGCTGCTGGCGATCTGGGGCCGTGAAACCGGCTTCGGCGCAGCGAAAATGCCCTACGATGCCTTCGAGGTGCTAGGCACCAAGGCGTTCATGTCGACCAAGAAGGAATTCTTTCGCACGGAGCTTTTGGCCGCGCTGGAAATCGTCGAGCGCGGCCTGGCCCCGGTCGGCGCAATGAAGTCATCCTGGGCCGGCGCGCTCGGCCAGCCGCAATTCATGCCGACTTCGTTCCTGAAGCACGCCGTCGATTTCGACGGCGATGGCCGTGTCGACATCTGGAACTCGACGCCGGACGTGCTGGCCTCGATCGCCAACTACCTCGTCCACTATGGCTGGGCGAGGGGGCGAGGCTGGGGTTTTGAGGTGACCGTCCCGGAGACGGTCTCCTGTTCGCTGGAGGGTCCGGACCAGGGCAAGACAGTTTCGCAATGGGCTGACATGGGCATCAAGCGCATCGGCGGAAAGCCGTTTCCGGCGAGCGAGCTGAAAGCCGAAGGCTTCCTGCTGATGCCGGCCGGGCGCAGCGGGCCGGCCTTCATCGCCACCCCCAATTTCTACGTGCTGAAGGAATACAACACCAGCGACCTCTACGCGCTGTTCATCGGCCACGGCGCCGATCGCATCGCCCATGGCGACAGCAATTTTGCCGGCAGCTGGGGCGCGGTCGGCGGGCTCTATCGGTCGGACATCGCCGCCTTGCAGCGGGCGCTGGAGGCCAAGGGCTATGATGTCGGCAGCGCCGACGGGCTGCCCGGCTTCAAGACCCGCCGGTCGATCGGCAAGTGGCAGGCCAAGAATGGCCGCGCCGCCACCTGTTTTCCCAATGCCGATCTGGTCGCGGCGCTGAAGTAGCTCCGATATTAGCAGATTTTTCCCGATTGGCGGCATCTATTAGCCGGCGCGTGCATCGACTCGCCCCAGCCCATTCTGGTCCAATACGCTGTCTTGCAAATGCTCGTTGCGGGCCAGAATGCCGCCGGATATGGTGTTGACCAATTGGACAAAAACCACGACGGTAAGTGGGCAGAGGGCCATTGTCGGCCCCGAAAAGAATACTGCAATCCTGAGCCGGGAACTCAGGTCAACAAAACAGGGAACAATCACAATGATGATGGAAAAGCTTGCTCTACGCTCCCGCATCCTGCTCGCGGGTGCCGCCATGTCCGCGCTGCTTCTGGCCGGCGCGCCGGCGGGCGCGGTCACCCCCGCCGACACCCTGGTCGAAGGTTTCGCGATCGACGACATCATTTCCATGGATCCGGGCGAGGCGTTCGAGTTGTCGACCGCCGAGGTCACCGGCAACACCTATGATCTGCTTGTCCGTCTCGACCTCAGCGACACCTCAAAGGTCAAGGGCGACCTCGCCGAAAGCTGGGCCGTCTCCGATGATGGCCTGACCTATACCTTCAAGCTCAAGCCCGGACTGAAATTCGCCTCGGGCAATCCGATCACCGCGGCCGACGTCGCCTATTCCTTCGAACGCGCCGTCAAGCTGGACAAGAGCCCTGCCTTCATTATCGGCCAGTTCGGCATCAGCGGCGACAACGTCATCGAAAAGGCCAAGGCTGTCGACGACACCACCTTCCAGTTCACTGTCGACAAGGCCTATGCGCCTAGCTTCGTGCTGAACTGTCTGTCGGCAACCGTCGCTTCGGTGGTCGACGCCAAGCTGGTCAAGGAACATGTCGCGGCGGCCACACCCAGCGCCGACTACAAATGGGACAATGATTTCGGCAATGCCTGGCTGAAAACCGGCTATGCCGGCTCCGGCGTCTACAAGTTGCGCGAATGGCGCGCCAACGAAGCCGTCGTCATGGAGCGCAACGACAATTACTACGGTGAAAAGGCCAAGCTGGCCCGCATCATCTATCGCAACATGAAGGAAAGCTCGGCCCAGCGCCTGGCGCTTGAAGCCGGCGACATCGACGTTGCCCGCAATCTCGAGCCGACCGACCTCGACGCCATCGCCAAGAACGCCGATCTGACGACCACCAGCGCGCCGAAGGGCACCGTCTTTTACATCAGTCTCAACCAGAAGAACCCGAACCTGGCCAAGCCCGAGGTCCGCCAGGCCTTCAAATATCTGGTCGACTACGATGCCTTGGGTTCGACCATCCTCAAGGGCATCGGCGAGATCCACCAGACCTTCCTGCCGAAGGGCGTGCTCGGTGAACTCGACGAGAATCCGTTCAAGCTCGACGTCGCCAAGGCCAAGGAACTGTTGGCCAAGGCCGGTCTGCCCGACGGCTTCGGCGTGACCATGGATGTGCGCACCGGCCAGCCGTATACCGGCATGGCGGAATCGATCCAGCAGACGCTCGGCCAGGCCGGCATCAAGCTGGAGATCATTCCCGGCGACGGCAAGCAGACGCTGACCAAATACCGCGCCCGCAATCACGACATCTATATCGGCCAGTGGGGCCAAGACTATTTCGATCCGAACTCCAACGCCCAGACCTTTGCCTCGAACCCGGACAATTCGGATGCCGGCAAGTCCCATACGCTTGCCTGGCGCAACTCCTGGGACATTCCGGATCTGACCAAGGAGACCGAAGCGGCTCTGCTGGAGAAGGATTCGACCAAGCGCGCCGATATGTACAAGGATCTCGAAAAGAAGGTTCTCGACACCAGTCCCTTCGTCATCATTCACCAGCAGCTAGAAGTCGCCGGCCTGCGCAAGAACCTCAAGGGCTTCGCACTCGGCCCGAGCTTCGACACCAACTTCGTCGGACCGGTCTCGAAAGAGTAACGTCCGCGGACGCGCGGCATGAGCGCGATTGAAAACGAGGGCGGGCGCGGCAGCGCCCGCGCTGTCACCCTTGCATCATCGCTCGGCCGCTTCCTGGTCATCGCGATCACGACTTATCTTGGTCTTCTCGCGGTCACCTTCTTCATCGGCCGTGTCATCCCGATCGACCCGGTGCTGGCGGTGCTCGGCGACCGGGCGCCGGCCAATGTCGTCGAGCGCACGCGCCGCGAGATGGGCCTCGACCTGCCGCTGGTCGAGCAGTTCTACATCTATGTGAAAAGTGCGGTGCATGGTGATTTCGGCACCTCGGTGCTGACCACCAATCCGGTCATGACCGACATTCGCCGCGCCCTTCCGGCAACGACGGAACTGGCGACGCTGGGAACGCTGATCGGTGCGCTATTCGGCGTGCCGCTTGGCGTGCTGGCCGCGGTTAAACGAGGCAGCCTCATCGACCAGATCGTGCGTATCATCGGCCTCATCGGTTATTCCGTGCCGATCTTCTGGCTCGGGCTGCTGGCGCTGGTGCTGTTCTACGCCAAGCTGCAATGGGTCGCCTTCCCGGCCCGGCTCGACGTCGTCTACGAATACACCTTCACGCCGATCACCGGCTTCTATCTCCTGGATTCCCTGTGGCAGGGACAGTGGGATGTTTTCTATGATGCCTTCCGCCACATCATCCTGCCGGCCTCGCTGCTCGGCTATTTCTCGCTCGCCTACATCAGCCGCATGACGCGCTCGTTCATGCTCAACGAGCTCTCCCAGGAATACATCGTCGCGGCGCGTGCCAAGGGCCTGTCGGAAACCCGCATCATCTGGGGCCACGCGCTGCGCAACGCCGCGGTGCCGATGGTGACGGTGATCGCGCTCTCCTATGCCGGGCTGCTCGAAGGTTCGGTGCTGACCGAGACCGTGTTCTCGTGGCCGGGCATCGGCCTCTACATCACCAACTCGCTGCAGAACGCCGACATGAACGCCGTGCTCGGCGGCACCATTGTCATCGGCTCGGTGTTCATCGCCATCAACCTTCTCTCCGACCTTCTCTACCGCGTGCTCGATCCGAGGACGAAGTCCGCATGAGCACCGACGCCATCCAGAGCCGTCGCGACTGGCTGCTCAGCGAGCGGCCGGCGTCGCGCATGCAGGCAAGGCTCGGCCGCGCCTATGTGGCGTGGCGGCGCTTTTCCGCCAATCGGCTGGCTTTTCTCGGCCTGCTCATCATCATTGCCCTGCTGGTCGTTGCCGCCCTTGCCGGCGTGCTGGCGCCCTATTCGCCGACATTCGGCGATCTCAAGGGCTCGCGCCTGCTGGCGCCGAGCGCCGAGCACTGGTTCGGCACCGATGACCTTGGACGCGATATCCTTTCGCGCATTCTCTACGGCTCGCGATGGACGCTCTACGTGGTCATCCTGGTCGCCATCATCGCCGCACCCATTGGCCTTTTGGTCGGCACGGTCGCCGGCTATGCCGGCGGCTGGACAGATGCCATCCTGATGCGCATCACCGACATCTTCCTCGCCTTCCCCAAGCTGATCCTGGCGCTGGCCTTTGTCGCCGCCCTTGGCCCTGGCATCGAGAATGCGGTGCTCGCGATCGCCATCACCTCCTGGCCGCCCTATGCGCGCATCGCACGCGCCGAAACGCTGACCGTGCGCAATTCCGACTACATCAAGGCGGTGCAGCTGATGGGCGCCTCGTCCTTCCGCATCGTGCTGCGCCACATCATGCCGCTTTGCATCTCGTCGCTGATCGTCCGGGTGACGCTCGACATGGCCGGCATCATCCTGACCGCCGCCGGTCTCGGCTTCCTCGGCCTCGGCGCGCAGCCGCCGCTGCCCGAATGGGGCACCATGATCGCGTCGGGCCGCCGCTTCGTGCTCGACCAATGGTGGGTGGCCGGTGCGCCTGGCTTCGCCATCCTGATCGTCAGCCTCGGCTTCAACCTGCTCGGCGACGGCCTGCGCGACGCGCTCGATCCCCGGAGTGGTGACCAATGAGCACGCTTCTCGATGTCGAGGACCTGCGCGTCACCTTCCAGACACGCACCGGGCTGGTCGAGGCGGTGCGCGGCGTCACCTTCTCACTCGGCCGCGAACGGCTCGGCATTGTCGGCGAGTCCGGCTCCGGTAAATCGCAGACCGGCCGCGCCATCATGGGGCTCACGCCGCCGCAGGCCCGTATATCGGCGAACAAGCTTGCCTTCGACGGCATCGACCTGCTCAGCGTCTCGCCACGCGAACGCCGTGCGTTGCGCGGAAAACGCATCGCCATGATCCTGCAGGATCCGAAATATTCGCTCGATCCGGTGATGAGCATCGGCCGCCAGATTGTCGAGACGCTGCGCACCCACGAAAAAGTCGGCAAGGCCGAGGCGCGCGACCGCGCGCTGGCGATGCTGGAAGCGGTGCAGATCCGCGATCCGGCCCGTGTCTTCGACCTGCATCCGCACGAGGTCTCCGGCGGCATGGGTCAGCGGGCCATGATCGCCATGATGCTGATCGCCGGGCCGGAAATGATGATCGCCGACGAACCGACCTCGGCGCTCGACGTCACCGTGCAGCTCGACGTGCTCGGCATCCTCGACAGGCTGGTCGGCGAGCGCGGCATGGGGCTGATCTTTATCTCGCACGATTTGCGTCTGGTTTCGTCCTTCTGCGACCGTGTCATCGTCATGTATGCCGGCAAGGTGGTCGAACAGCTCAAGGCGTCCGAACTCGGCCGCGCCCAGCATCCCTACACGCGCGGCCTGCTCAACTGCATGCCCAAGATCGGCGCTGACCGTCATCCGCTGCCGGTGCTCGACCGCAAGCCGGAGTGGGCGGCATGACAGCAGCGATTGCCGTCGACCGGCTGGGAGTGATCTTCGACCGCTTTCACGCGCTGAAAGGCGTCAGCCTCGACGTGCAGCCGGGCGAATCCTTCGGCCTGGTCGGCGAATCCGGCTCCGGGAAATCGACGCTGCTGCGAGCCATCGCCGGCCTAGCGCCGGTTGCGTCGGGGAGCATCACCGTCAACGGCAAAAAACTTGGTACTCGCCGCGACAAGGCCTTTTACCGCGAAGTGCAGATGGTCTTCCAGGATCCGTACGGCTCGCTGCACCCGCGCCAGACCGTCGATCGCCTGCTGCAGGAACCGCTCGCCATCCATGGTTTTGCCGACGGCGAAAAGCGCATCCAGCGGGCGCTCGACGAGGTTGGCCTCGGTAACGGTTTTCGCTTCCGCTACTCGCATCAATTGTCGGGCGGCCAGCGCCAGCGCGTGGCGATCGCGCGCGCCCTGATCCTCGAACCCTCGATCCTGCTGCTCGACGAGCCGACCTCGGCGCTCGACGCCTCGGTGCAGGCGGAAGTGCTCAACCTTCTGGAAGAGGTCCGCCGGCGCCGCAAGCTGACCTTCCTGATGGTCAGCCACGACCTCGCCATCATCACCCATATGTGCGGGCGGCTGATGGTGATGCAAAGCGGCGAGGCGGTGGAGAATCTGAGCGCGGACGACCTTGTGGAGCGGCGTGTGACGAAGGATTATACGCGCAATCTGCTCAGGGCGAGCGACGGATTTGTGCGGGCGTAGCTGATCTTTCCACGTCGAGTTCCGTCGCGCCCCCCCTCTGGCCTGCCAGCCATCTCCCCCTCAAGGGGGGAGATTGGCGGTTTCAGTTGCCTCGCCAACCTTCCGCCCGTTTGTAATTGGCGAAAGCGGTTGCGCGAGTAATCTCCCCCCTTGAGGGGGAGATGTCCGGCAGGGCAGAGGGGGGCGTGAAGGAACGCGACACTACTCGCAATTTGCCCTCAGGCTGCCCCGCCTTCCGGCACCGTGTCCCCGTGCGCGCCCTCGCTCCCCAATCCCTGTTTCGGCTCCTTGATCCGGAACCACGCCACATAGAGCGCCGGCAGGAACAATAGCGTGATCGCCGTGCCGGCGATGATGCCGCCCATCATGGCGTAGGCCATCGGCCCCCAGAACACTTCGCGCGCGATCGGTATCAGCGCCAGGCTGGCGGCGGCTGCCGTCAGCGCGATCGGCCGCATGCGGTGCTCGGTCGCCTCGATCACCGCCGCCCAGCGGCCCTTGCCTTCGGTGACGAGGTCCTCGATCTGCACGATCAGGATGACCGAGTTGCGGATCAGGATGCCGATCAGCGCCAGCACGCCGAGGATGGCGACGAAGCCGAGCGGCGCGCCGCTCGGCACCAGTGCGGCCACCACGCCGATCAGGCCGAGCGGCGCGACGGCAACGACCAGGAACAGGCGCTGGAAGCTCTGCAACTGCACCATCAGGATGGTCGCCATGACGAACAGCATCAGCGGCACGACGGCGGCGATCGGTCCCTGGCTTTTAGCGCTTTCCTCGACCGAGCCTGCGGTCTCGACCGAATAGCCAGGCGGCAGTTTGGCGATGAAGGCATCGACGGTTGGCTTCAGTTCGTTGACCACGGTGGCCGGCAGCGTGTCGCCGACCAATCCGGCGCGCACGGTGATCGTTGGAATGCGGTTACGCCGCCACACCGTCGGCTGCTCCAGCTCGTAGCGGAAGTTGGCCACCGCCGCGAGCGGGATCGCCTCGCCGGTGCTGGTTGGCAGCTGCATGTTCTGCAACGTGCTGATCGAGCCGCGTTCGGCATCGCGTGAGCGCGCCACGACGTTGATCAGATAGGTGGCGTCGCGCACCTGCGTGATGGTGTCGCCGCCGACCGTGCTGTTCAGTACGCTGGCGATATCGGAGGAGGTGATGCCGAGCTGGCGCGCCTTGTCCTGCAGCACGTCGACCCTCAGCACACGCTGCGGCTCGTTCCAGTCGAAGGTTGGCGCGGCAAGCTTCGGATTGGTCGAGATGAGGCCGGCGAATTGCTGCGCCAGGCCGCGCACCGTCTGGATGTCGGGACCGCCGACGCGGTACTGCACCGGGCGGCCGACCGGCGGCCCCAATTCGAGCGGCTTGACGAAGGCATCGGTGCCGACGAACTCCTCGCGCAGCAGCTTCTCCAGTTGCGGCTTCAGCCGGTTGCGCGCCTCGATGCTCTTGGTGACGATGACGGTCTGGCCGAAGTACGGATTGGCCGGTTGCACGTCGAAGGCGAGCAGGAAGCGCACCGCGCCCTGGCCGATATAGGAGCTGAAATGGTCGATGTCGGGGTTGCCGGCCAGCGCGCGCCATTCGAAACGCTCGATCTGGTCCCGGGTCTCGGTGATCGACGAGTTCTGCGGCAGGTTCCAGTCGACGATCAGCTCCGGCCGGTCGGAAGGCGGAAAGAACTGCTGCTGGACGAGGCCAAAGCCGGCTATCGAGCCGGCAAACAACAGCACCGTGGCGATGATGGTCAGCCAGTGATACCGCACAGAGCCGATAAGCACGCGCCGGAACAGTGACGTGAAGCGGCCCGGCTGGTCGTGGTGCTTCGTCTTCATCGTCGCCGGAAGAATTGTGACGCCGAGTAGAGGTGCAAACAGCACGGCCACGATCCATGATACCAGAAGCGATACCGCGATGACGACGAACAGGGTGAAGGTGTATTCGCCGGCGGCGCTGTTGTTGAGGCCGATCGGGATAAAGCCGGCGACCGTCACCAGCGTACCGGTCAGCATTGGGAAGGCAGTCGATGTGTAGACGTAAGTCGCCGCTTTGCGCAGATTGTCGCCGACCTCAAGCCGCGCCACCATCATTTCGACCGCGATCATCGCGTCGTCGACCAGGAGGCCGAGCGCAATGATCAGCGCCCCCAGCGAAATGCGCTGCAGCGAGATGCCGAGATAGGCCATGACCGTGAAGGTGATGGCCAGCACCAGCGGGATCGACAGCGCCACAACGAAGCCGGCGCGCATGCCGAGGCTGATGAAGGACACCGCGAGCACGATGGCGACCGCCTCGAACAGCGCGCGCGTGAAGCCCGAGACGGCCTCCTCGACGATGACCGGCTGGTCCGCGACCAGATGCACCCCGACACCGACCGGCAGGTCGGCCAGCACCTTGTTCATCTCCGTGTGCAGCGCGTCGCCGAACTGCAGCAGATTGGCGTTGGGCTTCATGCCGATGGCGAGTGCGATGGCGTCCTGGCCATTGAAGCGGAACAGCGCAGTCGGCGGATCGACATAGCCGCGCGTGATCGTCGCCACGTCGCTCAGCCGGAAGAAGCGGTCGTTGACGCGCAGATTGATGGCACGCAGACTCTCTTCGGAAGTGAACTGGCCACCGACACGCACGCTGATGCGCTCCGGTCCGGACTCGATGACACCGGACGGAGTGATCGCGTTCTGCGCTTGCAGGCTGGCAATGATCGCTTGCTGGTTCAGGCCAAGGGCGGCGATCTGGCGGGTCGAGAATTCGAGATAGATCGCCTCGTCCTGCGCGCCAACGAGATCGACCTTGCCGGCATTCGGCACGGTCAGGATTTTGGTGCGGGCGTCCTCGACATAGTCGCGCAGCTGGCGCGGCGTCAGCCCGTCCGACGTGAAGGCGTAGATGTTGCCGAAGACATCGCCGAAGCGGTCGTTGAAGAACGGCCCCTGCACGCCTTGCGGAAACTGCGAACGGATGTCGTTGACCATGTTGCGCACCTGAATCCAGTTCGGCACGACATCGCGCGCCTTGGTGGTGTCCTTCAGGTTGACGAAGATGACGGTCTGGCCGGCGGTGGTGACGGATCTGGTGAAGTCGAGGCTGTCGAGCTCCTCGAGCTTCTTCTCTATGCGGTCGGTCACCTGCTGCCCGGTCTCCTTGACCGACGCGCCCGGCCAGTTTGCCTGGATGATCATCGTCTTGATGGTGAAGTTGGGGTCTTCCTCACGACCGAGATTGAGGTAGGAGAAGATGCCGGCCACCACGAAGACCATCATGAAGTACCAGACCATGGAGCGGTGGCTGAGCGCCCAGTCGGAGAGATTGAAACCCTTCATCAGACGCCGCCCTCCGGCACTTTGACCTTTTGGCCTTCGCTCAGGCTGTGGACGCCGGCGGTGACGACGCGCATACCGGCTTCCAGCCCTCCGGCGACGGTGAAGGTAGCGGCGCCCTTGGCGGCGACCTTGATATCTTTGGCGTTAACGCTCAATGTCTGCGGATCGACGATCCACACCTTGTCGACGCCGTCCTTCTCAAGCAGTGCCGACATGGGCAATTCTATCGTCGGCGCAACCTTGGTCACGCGGGTCGCCGTCACTGTCGAGCCGAGTCGGAAGGCTTGCGGCGGATCGGTGAGCGTCAGACGCACGCGCCGCGTGCGGGTCGAGCCTTCGGCCTGCGGCGCGATCTCGCGCAGCTTGGCCTCGGTCTGGAACGTCGGCAGCGATTGCAGGATGACCTGGAATGGTGTGCCGGCCGTGAGGTCACCGATCAACTGGTCGGGAATGTCGACCACCGCCTCGCGCAGGTCCGAGCGCGCCACCGTGACGACCGTCTGGCCAGGCGAGACCGTCTGCCCGACCTCGGCGCCGGTGGCGGTGACGACGCCGTCGAAATCCGAGAACAGCCGGGCGTAGCCAAGCTGCTCCTGCGATTTGGCAAGTGAGGCCTTGGCCCGTTCGACGCCGGCCTCCGCCGCTTTCCTCGCCTGCTGCGCGGCATCGAAGACCGCCTGCGTGGTGTTGGCGGCGGCAAGCAGCTGGCGCTGGCGTTCCTCGCTGGCTGCGGCGTTGGAGAATTGCGCCTCGGCATTGGAGAGTTCCGCCTTGGCGGCCTGGACGGCCAGCTGCAGTGCGGTCGGGTCGAGCGCGGCGATCGTCGTGCCCTTGCTGACGATGTCGCCGACATTGACGTCGCGCGACACAACCCGGCCAAGCAGGCGGAAGGCGAGGTCAGCACTGACCTGCGGCTCGACCGAGCCGGCAAAGCCGAAGGTCTGGGTGGTGCGTGGCTCGATGACCACCGACAGCACCGGCCGGATGATCTCGGGCGGCCTTTCCTCGGACTTCGAGCAGGACACGAGCGTGCCAAGTGCAAACAGGCCAAGCATAAGCTGCGGCAGCCTTCTCATTGGCCCGCTCCCGATATCTCGACCGTTTGCCCGGGACTGAGCAACTGCCCGCCTGCCGTAACGACGCTTTGGCCTTCGTTCAGGCCGCTGGCGATGACGACCGTGCCCGATTCGAACGCCAGCACCTCGACCGGCGCCGTCGCAACCGCCTTGGTCGAGGGGTCGACGATCCAGACAGCCGGTTTGCCGGCAGTGGAGGTCAGCGCCTGCCAGGGCAACAGGATAGCCTTCGTCGGACTGGCGCTGACCGAGCCGATGACAGCCGCTCCCAGTGGCATGCCGGCTGGCGTGTCGGGAATGGCGACCTTGACCCGGATCGAGCCCGAAGCCGGATCCACCGCTGGCGAGACTTCGCGCACGTTGCCCACGGCCTTCACCTGCGGGTCGGACAACAGCGTGATCGTCACCGCCGGCGATGGCGCCGTTTTGGCGACCAATGTTTCCTGGACATTGAACACCGCGTCGCGATCGCCGTCCTCGGCGACGGTGAAGACGGTCTGCGCCGCCTGCACCACCTGTCCGGTTTCGACCTGGCGGGCGGTGATGACGCCGGCGGCACCCGCCTTGAGCTCGGTGAAGGACAGGTCCTGCCGGGCGTTGGTGAGTACGCTCTGCGCGGCATCGACACTACCTTGCGCCACCTTCAGCGCCTGATCGGCGGCGTCATAGTCGCGCCTCGTGGTAAAACCCTGGGCAAGCAGCGTCTTCTGCCGCTCGAAGGTGGCGGCGGACTGGGCTAGCTGTGCCTGCGCGGCGTCAAGGTCGGCCTGTGCCGATCGCAAATCGGATTCCTGCTCATGCGGGTCGATGCGGGCGAGCACGGCACCTTGAGCGACATGCTGGCCGACATCGACCAGCCGCTCGGCGACGCGGCCACCCACCCGGAACGACAGATTGTTCAGCGTGCGCGCCGCGATCACGCCGGTCAACGAGGTCCTTGGCGAAAAGTCTGCGATCGCCACTGTCTCGGTGCGCACCATCACCGGCAGCCTGTGTTCGGCTGCCTCCTGCTTCTGGCAGCCGGCCAGCAGCAGGCTCGCCATCGCACAGGCAAGGATTGAGGTGTTTCGGTACGGCAAAGGGCTGGGGAGCAATGGTTGCAAGGCGGACGATTTCGCGTTCCTGCTCATGGCTTCCCCTGCCTGCGTAGGACGCTCCCACCGCGGAGCCTCGAGGGCCGTCCAAAGATAATCGATCCCGATGAAAAGGGAACCTCTCTCGTACGCGCATCGGTCGACTGGTCAAGGCGGCGCCCGGCGGCAGGCCCAATCGCCTGTTGACGGTGCCGACTTGAGGAAAACGTGAAATAAGGTCAGAAGACGTGTCAGCGACATCAAACAAGAACGGGCGCCGGCCCGATGAGGATCCCATGAAGAATTCAGCAATTTCCGAACGCAAGAACCAGTCGATCTCGCGCGGCGTCGGCATGACCACGCAAATCTACGCGGACCGGGCTGAAAACTCGGAGATCTGGGATGTCGAGGGCCGCCGCTACATCGACTTCTCGTCGGGCATCGCCGTCGTCAACACCGGTCATCGCCATCCCAAGGTGATCGAAGCGGTCAAGGCGCAGCTCGACCGCTTCACCCACACCTGTCACCAGGTGGTGCCCTATGAGAGCTATGTGCGCTTGGCCGAACGGCTGAACGGCATGCTGCCCGGCAAGTTCGAGAAGAAGACGATCTTCGTCACCACCGGCGCCGAGGCGGTCGAGAACGCCATCAAGATCGCCCGCAACGCCACCGGCCGCCAGGCGGTCATCGCCTTCGCCGGCGGCTTCCACGGCCGCACCTTCATGGGCATGGCGCTGACCGGCAAGGTCGTGCCCTACAAGGTCGGCTTCGGCGCCATGCCGGGCGACGTCTACCATGCGCCATTCCCGGTGCCGCTGCATGGTGTGTCGATCGCCGATTCGCTGGCCGCACTCGACCGGTTGTTCAAGGCCGATGTCGATCCGGCCCGCGTCGCCGCCATCATCATCGAGCCGGTGCAGGGCGAGGGTGGCTTCTACGACGCGCCGCGTGAGTTCCTGACCGCGCTGCGCAAGCTCTGCGACCAGCACGGCATGCTTTTGATTGCCGACGAAGTGCAGACCGGCTTTGCCCGCACCGGCAAGATGTTTGCCATGGATCACCATGAGGTGGCGCCCGACATCACCACCATGGCGAAAAGCCTGGCCGGCGGCTTCCCGCTGGCCGCGGTCACCGGCCGTGCCGAGATCATGGATGCGCCCGGCCCCGGCGGGCTCGGCGGCACCTATGGCGGCAGCCCGATCGGTGTCGCCGCAGCGCACGCCGTGCTCGACGTGATCGACGAGGAGAAGCTTTGCGACCGCGCCAACACGCTGGGTGCACGGTTGAAGCAGCGGCTGCAGTCGATCCGCGACGACGTGCCCGAGATCGTCGATATCAGAGGCCTCGGTTTCATGAACGCCGTCGAGTTCAACGACGTCAAGAAAGGCCTGCCGTCGGCCGAGATCGCCAATGCGATCAGGCTGAAGGCGCTCGACAAGGGGCTGATCCTGCTGACGTGCGGCGTCTATGGCAATGTCATCCGCTTCCTGGCGCCGATCACCATCCAGGACGGCGTCATGAACGAGGCGCTCGACATTCTGGAAAGCTCGATCCGCGAAGTCTGCGCTGCCTGATCGACGAGGCGCCGGCCCGGAGGCCCGGAATTAACCAGCCGCTCTGGCTGGTTCACCCTCAAGGAAAGCGGCCAGCGCCGCCTTCAGGCCTTCGGGGCCAGCCGCAATCGTCTGCGGCGTCGGCGAGAAGCCGGCGCCGAGCATTTTGCGGCCGAGCATGTGGTCGCCGGGCCGGTTGACCGATTCGATGCCGAGCAGCCGGTCTCCGGCGTAGTGGTAGATCGAGAACTTGTTGTCGGGCAGGTCGCCCAGCACGACATGGCTGTCGCCGCCGGCGGTCAGGCCGACCATCTGCAGCTTCATGTCGCCGATGTCGGACCAGAACCACGGCACCGCCGAATAGGCGTCCGCATGGCCGGTAATGGTGCGTGCGGCGAGCCGCGCCTGGTCGGTGGCGTTCTGCACCGATTCCAGCCGCACGTCGCCGCCTGTGAACCAGTGCCGGTAAGAGGCGGCATCGCCAATGGCGAGGATTTCTGGCGCCGAGCTGCGCATCTGGTGATCGACGTGGATGCCGTTGGCGACAGCGAGGCCGGCTTCCTGCGCCAGCTCGACATTCGGCACGGCGCCGATGCCGACGATGACCATGCGTGCTGGCAGCCTTTCACCGGTTGAGGTGATCGCGGCCGAGACATGGCCGTTTTCGCCTTCGAGCCTTGCAATCGAGGTGCCGGTGAGGATGTTCACACCGATCGCTTCCAGCCTTTGACGGACATGGCTCGCCACGACCGGCGCCACGGCACGGGCGAGCAGCCGGTCGACCGCTTCGACCACCGTCACCGTGCGGCCGGCGGCCCGCAACGTGGCGGCGATCTCCAATCCGATGAAGCCGCCGCCGAGGATAACGACATCGTCGCTCTGCGCGCTGAGCTCGCGGATCAGCCGCGCATCGGCCAGCGAGCGCAGCGACACCACGCCGGAAAGATCCGAACCGGCCAGCGGCAGAATGCGCGGGCGTGAGCCGGTCGCCAGGATCAGGCGATCGAAGGCAAGCGCGCCGCCGCCGGCGATGTCCAGGCTGCGACGGCCGGCATCGATGTGGTCGATCCTGATGCCCGGCCGGTAGTCGATGGCGCTACCGGTGTAAAAAGCCTCGCCGCGTAAGGGTTGCGGTTTGGCCCCGGCATCCTTGATGAAGGTCTTCGACAGCGGCGGCTTGTGGTACGGCAATTCGTTCTCGTCACCGACGAGGATCACCGGTCCGTCATAGCCCTCCTCGCGCAGACTCGCGGCCGCTTGCACGCCCGCATGACCCGCGCCGACAATGACCACACCGTTCTTCATCGCATTCCAATCCCGGTTCAATTCTAGGATGTCCCGCCAAGTGGCAATTGTCTGGCACCGCCGCAAGGGAGCTTTTGCGGGTCGCACCCGGAATGGCGGCTGTCAATCGCACCGTTCAACGGCAAGACCTTGGTGTAGGCAAGGGCATAAAGTTGACTTTCGTAGTTTAGAATAATTCTAAACTATTGTTTCAATTGGTTTTTCCCGTCGATTTTAATTGACTTCCACCAACGTCGAAGCTTTATGGAGGCTCGCGCATTGGCGCATCCCTTTGATGTCTGGGCCTTGAACCCTTTCGATTGGAGGCATTTCGGTGTCTTTCTTCCACAGACCACGTCTTGTCGTGGCCTTTTTTTTGCCGGATGGCGTTGCCCTGCCTGACTTGTGCAGGCCGCCCCTTGCCGCGCCCATATTTCAGTGAATTCCTGAGGAGATGACAGTCATGAGAGCGATGATAACGGCACGGTATGGCGGCAGGTTCGCCGCGATCGGCGCCACGGCCCTGCTGACGGCGGCGGTGTTCGTGCTGCCGGCCAAGGCCGAAACCGATGCGAAGGCGGTCATCAAGACCTATGCCGACATCGGGCTCGCCAAATACCAGGATTCGCTGACCACCGCGCAGGCGCTCGACAAGGCAGTCGACGCCCTGCTTGCCAATCCATCGGCGGAAACCCTCTACGCCGCCCGCGACGCCTGGAAAGCGGCGCGCGTCCCCTACCAGCAGACCGAAGTCTACCGTTTCGGCAACAAGATCGTCGACGACTGGGAAGGCGAGGTGAATTCCTGGCCGCTGGACGAAGGGCTGATCGACTATGTCGCCAAGAGCTATGGCACCGAATCGGATGCGAATTCGCTCTATACGGCCAATGTGATCGCCAACAAGGAGATCGATATCAACGGCAAGAAGGTCGATGCCTCGAACCTGACGCCGGAATTCCTCTCCGGCACGCTGCAGCAAGCCGGCGGCATCGAGGCCAATGTCGCCACCGGCTATCACGCCATCGAGTTCATGCTCTGGGGCCAGGACCTGCACGGCACCGGTCCGGGCGCCGGCGAACGCCCCTATACCGACTACGATCTCAAGAACTGCACCGGCGGTAATTGCGACCGCCGCGCCCAGTATCTGAAGTCGGCGAGCGACCTTCTGGTCTCCGACCTGCAGAAGATGGTCAACGACTGGAAGGAAGGCGGCGCCGCACGCAAGAGCCTCGTCGACGGCGAGCCGAACACCGCCATCTCGATCATCTTCACCGGCATGGGCTCGCTGTCCTATGGTGAACTGGCCGGCGAACGCATGAAGCTCGGCCTTTTGCTGCACGATCCGGAAGAAGAGCAGGACTGCTTTTCCGACAACACCTACAACTCCCATCTCTACGACGCCATCGGCATTCGCGCCGCCTACCATGCCAGCTATACCAGGCTCGACGGCACCGTCGTCTCGGGACCTTCGGTGGCCGATATGGTGAAGGCGGCCGATCCGGCGATCGACAAGGAACTGTCGGGCAAGCTCGATTTCACCGTTGCCAAGATGGAGGCGATCAAGGCGCGGGCACTGGCCGGCGAGGCCTATGACCAGCAGATCGCCGAGGGCAACACGGAAGGCAACGCCACCGTGCAGGCGGCGATCGACGCGCTGATCGACCAGACCAAGTCGATCGAACGCGCCGTCGGCACCCTGAAGCTCAATGCCATCGCCTTCGAGGGTTCCGACAGTCTCGACGCGCCGGACAAGGTGTTCAAGTAAGCGTCGACAGGCCCCGGTAAGAAATCAAGCCACACGGCGCGGGAGGCGCCGTCAGCCATCCGAGCCGCCAAATGCTGATCTGCCATTGCAACATCATCACCGAGAGGGAAATCGAGCAGACGATCATCGGGCTGCTGGATCAGGATCCCTGGCAACTGATCGTGCCGGCGAAGGTTTATCACACCATGCAAAAGCGCGGTCGCTGTTGCGGCTGCTTCCCAAATGTGGTCGAAACGATCATTCGGGTCACCGAAAATTACCACGCCCGCTCGGAGGCGAGTGGGGTGGACATCGTTTCACACCTGGACCGCGTCAGAGGCCTGCGCGTCCAATATGGGAGCAGAATCCATGAAAGGCGAACCGCAGATCATCGAGCGGCTTAACGGGGCTCTGTTTCTGGAGCTCGGCGCCCTCAACCAGTATTGGGTGCATTTCCGCCTGCTGGAGGACTGGGGATACGCCAAACTGGCGAAGAAGGAGCGGGCGGAATCGATCGAGGAGATGCACCATGCCGACCGGCTCGTGGCCCGCATCATCTTCCTTGAAGGCCATCCGAACCTGCAATCCGTGGCGCCGTTGCGCATCGGGCAGAACGTCAAGGAAGTGCTCGAATCCGACCTTGCCGGCGAATATGACGCGCGTACCGCCTACAAGCGCTCGCGTGAGATCTGCGAGGAAGCGGGCGATTACGTGTCGATGAAGCTGTTTGAGGAATTGCTGTCCGATGAGGAGGGTCACATCGACTTCCTCGAGACGCAGCTCGACCTGCTTGCTTCGATCGGCGAGGAAAAATACGGCCAGCTCAACGCCGCATCGGCGGACGAGGCGGACTAAGGACATGCGGGAATGCGGCGCCTGCTAGAATTCGTGCGCCGCTTGCGGCGGGCCAATGGCTCGCCGCCTCGATACAAAACGCCACGCGGATCGGCGCGCGGGCGCTGCGTCGTCCTCGTGGTAACGCTCACCTCTTCAGCGATTGCCGGCGACCTTCAGACCGCCGGCCTCGCCACCACGCGCAACGACCTCAATCCGAAGGATCAGGCGCGCGTCACAGCCATCACCAGGCCGACGTCGGATTTTTCCAAGCCCGAGCAGTTCGAACGGATGCAAGGTGGCGCCGGCACGTCCAGGAAGGACGTCAGCCGCGATTCCTTCTCGCAACCCTCGGCCAACATCACCTTCGAGGAAGAGGGTAACTTCAAGCTCGGCAACGCCCTGTTCCGCAAGAACTGGGTGTCGTCGCCATCCTCGACGCAGGCTTCGGACGGGCTCGGTCCGCTGTTCAATGAACGCGCCTGCCAGAACTGCCATCTGAAGGATGGCCGCGGCCGCCCGCCGCAAGGCGACGTCGGCACCACGTCGATGTTCCTGCGGCTGGCCCGCGAGGCAAGCAGCGCAGAAGATAAGGCAGCGCTTGCCGACCACAGGCTGCTCAATTTTCCCGACCCGGTCTACGGCACGCAATTACAGGAGCTGGCCGTGCCTGGCCTGCGCGGCGAAGGCAGGATGCATGTCGACTATCAGGAACGGCAGGTGACGCTGGCGGACGGCACCGTGATTTCGCTGCGCAAACCCAGCTATTCGGTCATCGATCCCGGCTATGGGTCGCTTGATCCGCGCACCACGTTGTCGCCGCGCCTGACGCCGCCGATGATCGGCCTTGGCCTGATCGAGGAGATCGCACCGGCGGATATCCTTGCCAATGCCGACCCGGACGACCGGAATGGTGACGGCATTTCCGGCAGGCCCAACATAGTGCGCGACGGCCAGAGCGGAGAGCTGACGCTTGGCCGTTTCGGCTGGAAGGCGCAGACCGCATCGATCCGCCAGCAGGCGGCGGATGCCTTTGCCGGCGACATCGGCATCTCGACGCCGGAAGAGCCGAAACATTGGGGCGACTGCACCGCCGCACAGGAAAAATGCCTGGCCACGCCGAATGGCGTGCAGCGGCGCCTCGGCCCGGTCGAGGCGCCGGCGCCGGTGATGGATCTCGTCACCTTCTATTCGCAGAACCTGGCGGTGCCGGCACGCCGCGACCTCGACACACCCCAAGTGCTCGCCGGCAAGAAGATCTTCTACGAGACAGGCTGCATTGCCTGTCACACGCCGAAATTCGTCACCCGTCGCGGCACGCCCAACAAGGCGCAGGCCTTCCAGTTGATCTGGGCTTATTCCGACTTCCTGCTGCACGACATGGGGCCGGATCTGGCCGACGGCCAGACCGTGGGCGAGGCGACGGGCAATGAGTGGCGCACCCCGCCACTATGGGGCATTGGTCTCACCGAAACGGTGAACGGCAATTCCTTCTTCCTGCATGACGGGCGCGCGCGCAGCCTGACCGAGGCGATCCTGTGGCATGGCGGCGAGGCGCAGAAGACGCGCGACCGCTTTGCCGCCGTCAGCGCGGCCGACCGTGATGCACTGCTCAAATTCCTGGAGTCACTGTGATGCTCAAGCGCTCTGCACTGGTTCTCGTTCTGCCGCTGGCTCTGCTGGGCGTGGTCCCGGCGTCGGCGGCTGTGAAAGCCTCCGAAATCATCCAGCGGGCGGTCGACGGCTTTGTCCGCCCGGCCTATGCCAGCCTGCATGACCATGCCAGCCATTTGACCAAGGCGATGCACACGCTCTGCACCGCGCCCTCGCAAGAAGACCTCGATGCGGCGCGGGCTCAGTTTTCGGCGACGGTCGATGCCTGGTCGTCAGCCGAGATCATCGGGTTCGGGCCGATCAAGGAGAACAATCGGCTGGAACGCATGCTGTTTTGGCCGGACCGCAAGAGCATCGGCCTGAAGCAGGTGCAGGCGGCGCTGTCCGACAAGGACCCGACAGCAACCGATCCGGCACAGCTGGCCGGCAAGAGCGTCGCCATGCAGGGGCTGGGCGCGCTGGAATTCGTCCTTTACGGCGATGGCGCCGAGGCGTTGACGGGCAAGGCCGATCCCTATCGCTGTGCCTATGGCGCCGCGGTTGCCGGCAACATCGAGACCATGGCCGGCGAGGTAAGCGCCGCCTGGAACAAGCCGGACGGCTTTGCCGCCCTTTGGGCCAATCCGGGGTCGCAGAACGCGCTTTATCGCGACGGCAACGAAGCGGTGACCGAACTGGTCGGCGTCTTCATCAATGAACTGGAAATGGTGCGCGACGTGCGCCTGAAGGGCTTTTTCGGCGGCAAGCCGGAAGCCGACAAGCCCAGGCAAGCAATCTACTGGCGATCGCAAGACACCACCAATTCGCTGGCCGCCAATCTGTCGGGAATAGACGATTTGTTCCAGGCCTCGAAGCTTGGCGACGCGCTGCCGCCCGATGCGCGCTGGATGGCGGAATCGATCCATATCCAGCTGGTCAACGGTGTGGCCACCGCCAGGGCGGTCGGCGGTCCGATCGACAAGGCGCTTGCCGATCCGGCGCTGCGCGAAAAGCTCGATCACTTCGCGCTGATCACCTCCAGCCTGTCGACCCTGATAGGCACCAGGCTGACCGCCGAATTCGGCCTGACCGCTGGCTTCTCGTCGCTCGACGGAGACTGAGTATGATCCCGAAAAATCGCAGACTTTCTGGACGAGATCATGCTCCAGGGGAGATCATGTTTTGAGAACGCCGCTGATCGACCGCCGTGATTTTCTCAGGGCCGCAGGTGCTGGTTTCGCCGCGGCAATGGCGCCGCCAGCCTGGACACAGACGCTGGCGGCGGACGCCGTCTTCGCCACCGCCTTCGTCAAGCGCGACGGCAGCCATGGCGCCGCTGTCCTGTCCGAGGCCGGCAAGGTCCTGCATGCGATCGACCTGCCCGATCGCGGCCACGACGTCACCTTCGACCCGGTGTCGAAGCGTTCGGTGGTCTTCGCTCGCCAGCCCGGCACCTTTGCCGTGGTCTTCGATCATTCGGGCCATGACGCGCCGCTGACCATCGCCAGCATCACCGGCCGGCATTTCTTCGGCCATGGCGTGTTCTCGGCCGACGGCGCTTTGCTCTATGCCACCGAGAACGATTTCGATAATGCCGCCGGTGTGGTCGGTATCTACGATGCGCGGGCGAAATTCAGCCGCGTCAGTGAATTCCCGACCTACGGCATGGGCCCGCACGAGCTTCTGCTCCTGGGTGACGGCAAGACGATTGCGGTTGCCAATGGCGGCATCGAGACCCATCCGGACTATGGCCGCGCCGAGCTCAACATCGCGACCATGAAGCCGTCCTATGTGCTGATCGACCGCGTCACCGGCCACCTGATCGAGAAGCACGAATTGCCGGCGGCACTGCACCAGCTGTCGATCCGCCACATGGACACCGATCGATCCGGCACCGTCTGGTTCGGCTGCCAGTACCGGGGGCCGGGCACCGATCGGCCGCTGCTGGTCGGCCGCGCCGCGCGTGGCAAGGAGTTGCAACTGCTCGACATGCCGCAAGACGTCCTGTCCGGTTTCCGCAACTATATCGGTTCGGTCGCCGCCAATCCGGTTGCCGGCACCGTCGCCGTCTCTTCGCCGGAAGGCAATTCGCTTGTGGTGATCGACGCGGCGAGCGGCCGGGTCGTCTCGAACAGCGCGCTGGTCGAGGTCTGCGGCGTGGCGCCCGACGGGACCAGCTTCATGGCGACCACAGGCGCCGGCGAAATCATCGAGGGCGGCGGTGCGACACGCTCCGAACCGGACTATGTCTGGGACAACCATATGCTGCGCATCGACCAGGCCGCATAGATACTTTTCCGGCCAAGCCGAAGCGAAGCCGCTTAACAAATTATGCACTATCCCCTTGCGGTGGCGGGCCATGGCGGGCACAGGGAATGGTTTCTCGAACCGGTCGTTTCATGAAATTGCTTGCCATCGACTGTGCCGCCAACCTCTGCGCCGCTTGCGTCTATGACACCAAGGCGAAGCAGGAGCTTGGCCGCTCGGTGCTTGATCTTGGCAAGGGCCATGCCGAGCACCTGATGGCGGTCGTCGCCGAAGCGCTCAAGGCGGCCGCGACCAACTATGCCGGTCTCGACGCCATCGCCGTCTCTGTCGGTCCCGGCTCCTTTACCGGCCTGCGCGTCGGCGTCTCGACCGCGCGCGGCCTCGCGCTGGCGCTGAAGGTTCCGGCGATCGGGGTGACGACGCTGGAGGCGCTGGCCGCCGAGGCAGCCGGGACATTTCCTGGCCGCGCCGTGCTGGCGGCGCTCGACGCCGGTCGTGAGGAACTCCATGCCGCCCTTTTCAGTGAAATGTCAGTTTTGACTTACGGTCCGGCTGTGACCACACTGGCGAGTGCCGTGGCCATGGCGACGGAAAGCGCTTCGGTGCTCGCAGGCACCGCGGCTTCGCAAATCGCAGCCTCAGCAGGGCGCGCCTTCGATATCGGCCCCGAGACGGCCACCGCCGACATTCTCACATACGCTCGCCTGGCGGCCGGGAAGGGCGAGGGCGAAAGGCCGAAACCGCTTTATTTGCGTGGTGCGGACGCCAAGCCGCAGGCTGGGTTCATACTATCAAGGCAACAAAACTAATGCGCATACCTTTTCTCCAACCACGCCGCCGGGACTATGCGCTCGAGCCGCTGAGGATCACCGACAGCCCGGCGGTCTCGCTGCTGCATCGCGAGGATTTTGTCCGCCCCTGGACCGACGGCGAATTCGCCGCCTTGCTCGAACAGGACACCGTCTTCGGCTATGCCGCGCGCGAAACCGGGCAGGGCGCTAAGCCGCCGATCGGCTTCGTGCTGGCCAGGCTGGCTGCCGGCGAGGGCGAGATCCTGACCGTCGCGGTGGCGCGCTCGCACCGCCGGCAGGGGCTGGGCTGGCAGTTGATGGACGCGGTGCTGCGCGAACTGCACGCTCAGCGCGCCGAAGCGCTGTTCCTCGAGGTCGATGAGACCAATGTCGCGGCGATCGCCCTCTACCGGCGGCTGGGCTTCCGCGAGGTCGGCAAACGCCCCAATTACTACAGGTCGTCCGAGCACGGACCTTCCGGGGCGCTTGTCATGCGCCGCGATCTTCGCTAGCCAGAAGCGCCAAATCCAAGGGTTATAGTGTCCCCAGCGCTTCCAAAAAGGACGCGCGGCGCTGTAACGGCAGGGCCGGGACTGTATGATCGGAAAAATCAGGATCTTCCTGGCGCTGGGCCTCGTCGCCGCCGGTTCGGTGGTCCTGGTGCCGTTGCAGATCCTGTCGATGAGGACCGGCTGGTGGCCGGAGACCTTCATCCTCAAGATCTGGCACAGGCTGATCGTCCGGGCGCTGGGCATGCGCATCCATGTCAAGGGCGCGCTGTCCGACAAACGTCCACTGCTGGTCGCGTCCAACCACATCTCCTGGACCGACATCATGGTGCTCGGCTCCATGGTCGATGTGAAGTTCATCGCCAGAGCCGATATGGAAGGCTGGCCGCTGATCGGCATGCTGTCGAAGCTGCAGCGCACCGTTTTCATCGAGCGCGAGCGCAAGCGTTCGTCCGGCGACCAGGCCAGCGAGATCGCCAGCCGCATGGCCAAGGGCGACGCCATGGTGCTGTTCGCCGAGGGATCGACCGGCGACGGCAACATCGTCCTGCCCTTCAAGAGCACGTTGTTCGGCGCCGCATCGATGGCGATTTCAGAAGGCGCGGCCGAACAGGTCTTCATCCAGCCGGTGGCGATCGCCTACACGCGCCTGCACGGCGTGCCGCTCGGCCGCCGGCACCGGCCACTTGCCGCTTGGATCGGCGATGAGGATCTGATGCCGCATCTCAAGGTGTTGCTGAAGGAGGGGGCAGTCGACGTCGAGGTGCATTTCGGCGAACCGATCGCCTTTTCCAAGGGCTCCAACCGCAAGGAAACGTCGAAGTTGATGGAAAGCCAGGTGCGCTTGATGATGCAGGCGGCACTCGCCGATCCGCGCCCGAGCCGATAGAGTATCCGTGTTGGTCAAGGAAGGGATTGGGTCCAAATTCGACCGTCCCT
>NZ_JBWKME010000094.1:0-132089 GCF_056431085.1 Mesorhizobium waitakense
GGCAGGTCTTTCGCATCCAGCTCGGCGCCGGATGTGTCCGCTGTACATTGCTGGTCTGATCGGGCCGGGCGACCGTAAGAGCGTACAACCGATCAAGATGCTCGGAGAGATGCTCTGAGAGCCAACTTCCGATACTTCCTTCCGTCGAGGAGGTCTAACTGCCATCCGTACGAGGTCCTATGCGACGGGCGAAGGCGAAGATACGTATCCACGCCGCCAGCAGACATATCCATCGCGTTGAGGAGAGCCCCTTTTGCCCATTTTTCAGCCGATGATCCGCTACCTCAAGTCTCGCGAGCTGTTCGCTGGCATCGACCGTATGCCGGCATTGGGCACGCCGGTTAGCGCGCGGACGTTCGAGGTCACTAGTCCATCGACCGGCGAATTGCTGGCCGAACTCCCCGACATGGGTGTCGAAGAAACGCGCGCCGCCATTGACAAGGCCCATTGCGCACAGCCTGGGTGGGCAGCCCTGACGGCCCGGGAGCGCAGCGATATACTCTGGCGCTGGCACCAACTAATCGTGGATCACGCCGACGACCTCGCTGCCATTCTCACCGCAGAGATGGGCAAGCCACTCGCCGAAGCGAAGTCGGAGGTAACCCATGCGGCTGCGTATCTGCAATGGTACGCTGAAGAGGCCAATCGCATCTACGGGGAAACGATCTCTGCACCATCAACAGACCGCCGCATGCTGGTGATCAAGCAGCCGATCGGCGTCGTTGGTACGATCACGCCATGGAATTTTCCCGCCTCCATGGTTGCGCGCAAGATTTCGCCGGCTCTCGCCGCCGGCTGCACAATCGTGCTGAAACCTGCTGAACAGACGCCACTCGTGGCAGGCGCTATGTTCGCCCTGGCCCAGCTGGCCGGTTTTCCCGAAGGCGTGGTCAACCTTATCTACGCTTCCGAAGGCGACGCTATCGGCCGCGAACTCTGCTCCAACGCCAAGGTCCGCAAGATCAGCTTCACGGGCTCGACCGAGGTCGGCCGGCTCCTCATGCGTCAATGCTCGGACCAGATCAAGAAAGTCAGCCTTGAGCTCGGCGGAAATGCGCCTTTCATCGTCTTTGACGATGCAGATATCGATGCTGCCGTTGACGGTGCGATCCAGGCGAAATTCCGCAATGCCGGCCAGACTTGCGTTTCTGCAAATCGCCTTTACGTCCAATCCGGCGTCCACGATGAGTTCGTCGAAAAGCTCGCCGAAAAGGTTTGCCAGCTTTCAGTCGGTGACGGCTTCGATCCGGGGGTGTCCATTGGGCCGCTCATCGACAAACGCGCTCTGGCAAAGATCGAATCCCATATCGCCGATGCCGTTGCGAAAGGCGGAATCGTTCGATGCGGGGGCGATCGCGTCGGCATGGAAGGCACACTTTTTCAACCGACTGTCCTCACCGAGGTTTCTCGCGCGATGACAGTGGCGCAGGAGGAGACCTTCGGACCCCTAGCACCTATCATTCGCTTCCAAGATGCGGATCAGGTTGTCCGCGAGGCCAATGACACAATCTACGGGCTCGCAGCCTACTTTTATGCCTCCAACCTGAAACGCGTGTGGCGCGTGGCCGAAGCTTTGGAATATGGCATGGTGGGCATCAATACAGGACGAATGTCCTCGGAAGCAGCTCCTTTCGGAGGAATGAAGCAATCCGGCATCGGGCGGGAGGGGTCCCGCCATGGGCTCGAGGACTACCTCGAAATGAAATATCTCTGTATGGGCGGAATTTGAAGCAGGGCACGCGCCGGCCGAAACAGGGGTCGGAGCCGGGCTCGTCTTCGGCCGCGAGGGGACGGGGGCTTTGTAGAGCTGAACGGAAAAAGCAGACTCACCTGTTACGTGATAACCACATACTGGTGATAAGAAAGCTTAGCGGTAGGCAAGGCCGGCTCTGAAACAGGAAGCCAGATTGGCAAACAACCAACATATTTCGTACGATTTGTATCAGCCCGGCCAGAACTACGACGGGGTAACATCCAAGCTCAAAGAGCTTGGGAACTGGGCCAAAATCCACAAGTCTTTCTGTATGTGAACCCGTCCTATACGGCCAGCCATGCGGCGGCGCACGTCTGGTCCGCTATGCATACTCGCAATACGTATATGTCGTCGACGCCATGAACAACGAAGCGGCATGCACAATCTGTCGGACGATGCTACCAACTATATTAAGAACCAGTGGTACAAGTAGTCCTTTTCGTCATTTCGCCCTTGTAACGAACCTCATTTTTCTTCACGTTCTCGGCATCGACAGAGGGGCCGCAGAACGAACCCATAGCGGAGATCCGCGCCAAGAGCTCGGATCGATGAAGTAGTCGCTCAAACGTGCGCTTCACCGGCAAGACGCGCAACGGATCGCCCGATGCAAACCCGTGTTAACGGGGTCGAAATGGTAGCAGCGGTCGTAGCAATGGGGGTAGAAGTACACTGGCGCGGCGGCCCGGCGGCTGACACCACGCCGGCGCCCGGACCGCTTGTGCGACGTGGGGCCGGCCACCCCGGTAATAGAGCTACAGGGCGACCAGCTCGGCGAGCTTGGCCGCGACGTCTGCCATCAGATTTTCTGCAGTACTCAGCCCGCTTCGCGAACCGAGCAGGGGGCTGACTTCGCGGAGAGCTTCGTACGTCGTGTCGTGCACAATGGGGACGAGCAGGTCACGCGCTAGGAGTGCCGATAATTCTTTGTCGGCGATGCCCTCTCCTTGGAGGCGGCGCAGCAGCGCAGGGGTCACCAGCACGATCCCGACTCGCGACTTCGTCGCCCTTGTCGATTTCGCGGAGCAACCGCGTGCCGAGGGCGACGTCCTTCTCGCTGAACCAGACCGAGACACCGCGCAACTCGAGCAGATCGTGCAGTTCCGTGGCGGCCCCTCTCCGGTCGTCCCACGCATGGCAGAGAAAGACGTCCCGAAGGTCAGGCCGGGGCGCTCGCTTTTCGACGCTGTCGCGGACCGGCGTGAGTGCCCGCACCTCGGCAAGCGTGTACGCCACGGGCGAACCGGCTCGCGACCATCTCGGCCAAGGAGCCGCTTGCCGCCCTTTTAGGCCTTCGATCCGTTTGCGATGAATGGCGGCTTTCGAAAGTCAGAGAAAGACTTGGTAACGGCCGATTATAGGCGCGAAGCGGGCCAAATGGGTTCATCCAAACCGCGGTTCTTGCAAAAACCCTCTCGGCAATATAGCCCCACAAACGGCACAAACGGGACGTTAATGGAAAATGAAAGCACGATGACTGCATCCGACGAGCAGCACGACAACGCCGACTTGGTATCACTCTCCGCCGACATAGTTTCTGCATACGTGTCGAATAATCTGATACCAGTCCCGGAAAACGTAACCCGTCGTTGTTGGTACAATCCTCGCGTTCCGCCAGACATGGAGGCATGTCTCCATCGATAGATTCAACTCATCAGCCATCCGCCAGCTAGGCCAATGAACGCGTCTCGGTCCCTGGCCGCTTGGGGTATTTCCAACCGCATCGCACCGAGAAGCATGCGCATGTTGGTAGCGATCAAGTCCGCCAAACTCTTCACCTGACGCTTTTCAAGAGCGCCGAGACAGTCCGCGAGGCCTAATGCAATCTCGGACGGATAACGCTGGTGCATGCGTTTGCGTGCCGCAGCACTTTCTATTCCCAGCGCCAGGAGAAACGCATTAAGCTGTTCTGGGGTAACTTCATCGAGCGTTTCCGCCTCACCGATCCTGTAAGCGAGCTCGTCGGTCAGAGTGTCGTCGAGCCTGGTCGGCAAGATATCGTAACGCGGCGCAAAGTGGATTCTGCCTCCAGGTTCATAGAGCAGGGCGAAGTTTTTTGCATGTCCATCGTTATTGCCTATCAGGAGATCAAATATCGTGGCCCTGATGAAGGTTTCCTTCGCCTGGGCGGGATCGACCGTCGCCTCAAGTATCCTGCGGATGCCCGAAACGTCGAAGCGCCGGCCTGCCTTGCCACGCCTTTCGTACTTCATCGAGACCGGCAAACCGAGGGCCTGCGCGAAATCCTCCTGATGAAGACGCACGATCCTGTTCTGTCGGTCTCTGCCTCGGTCGAAGCGGGTCACGAGTAGGGTCTCGATCCCGCCAATCGGCACTACAGAGACTTCGGCCGTGTCGAACCCCAGCGCCCCGGAAAGCCTCATCGCCTCGGCCTCATACCGGGCATCCTGCTGATGATCGCGATCGGGCACTTTCAGGATGTGTGTCGTCGGGCCCCCCGATCCCCGCTTCGGCTCGGCAAACCTACCGTCCGGCAGAACAGTCAGGGCTATCTTGCTTTGCACGCCTGCCAAAGGGGACGGATCTTCAGTTCCGTCCGGCAGGCGTTTGCGCTGATGGAGTGCTTCGACGATCGCGATCATGCGATCCTGCGGAATGGGTACATAGTCGCTTTCGTAGTCGCCCGGGACTTTTGTCGGCGGCGATCCTGACGGAAGAACGGAAAGTGCTCCGGCACAGTCTTTTCCAAGGTGATATAGCAGGCCAGCTATGTCATCGCGGGTCAGGCCTTCTCGTGCCAGCACGTCGGTGAGCACGCCGTTGCGCTCCTGCAGAAGGTTGTCGAAGAATGCTCGCGCTATAACGTCACGGTAAGGTTCTTCGGCAAGCGGAAGGGATAGCGATAAGGCGGTCGCATCTGATCTTCGAAGGTAGTCTGCCTTGTAGACGAAGGCGACTGAGCCGTTTTCGTCACGCACGAGGGCGCCGATCGGATCGACGAAACCGTCCAACCGCACATCAAGGGCAAGCACCTCCATTGTATCAGCGCACCTGAGCAAGCAGCGATATGCCGGCGGCTTGCGCGACCTTCAGGACCTTACCCAATTCAAGTGTGGGTTTGCCGTTTTCCAGTTCGGATAAAAACCTGCGCCCCACTCCAGCAAGGTCAGCGAAACTTTGCTGCGAGAGATGTCGGGCCTCGCGGGCGCGCCGGACTAGCCGCCCAATATCTGAGGCAGAGACGATCTCCAGTCCTAAGGTATCCGTCCCGCTATGGCGCGGTGAGGCCGCGCCGGCGTCCTCGTCCTCGTCGTTAGTCTCGCTGCCGCGCAGCAGATAAGCGTCGGGAAGCGTTCTGGGCAGGGCAACCGTGATGAGTTGTGAAACACCAGGAAGCTTCAGGTTGACCTGCGGTATTGCGCCGGTCAGTTGTTTGGTCAGGTCCCCCAGAGCGTTGACGCGGGAAAGTGCCTCGACGGTCCCCGTCGCATTGACTGATTTCCTGATCGTCTCATTACGATGCAACAAGTCCTTGCTGGCCGCTTCGAGCGCTTCACTGGAAGCATTGATGTGTGCGATGTGTTTCGCCAGGTCTTGAGAAGAGGGAATCTGGGAAAGCGCCTTAGCGATCTCTCCCGCCTGCAAAGAGTTCTTGATCGTGGCATTGTGGCGCGACAGGGCTCGAGTGGCGTTTCTAAAGGTATCGTCAGACGATTTGAGATCCGTGAGAAGCTTCGTCAGATTCTGGGCAGGACCCGCCTGCGCAAGCAGCTTTGCGATGTCTGTCGCGCTGCCAGCGCCCGTAAATTGCATTCTTTTGGCCATGCTTTGCTCCCGAGCGGGAACATAGCCTTGCTTCTTCAGACTTTCAAGAAGATTCGCTCCCGAACGGTATCATAGCTCATATTGATCCCGAACGGGTTCAGGCGCTTTTAGTGAGAACATTCTAACGCCGTCTGATACCGTTCGGGTGCATAAGTAGTCGAGGGCCGATTGTCCATGCCTGCGGGCCGACCGTCCGATGTCGGACTGGAGCACGTCGGCGATATTCCTAAAATGTGGGATCGATTTGTCTGGCAGGCTACCAATACATGGTGCATAACAAGTAGAAAGCTCAATTTTTTCAACGGCATGGCGAGAAATCGAAAGACGCCTTCCCCCGCCAGTCAATCCCTAAAAAAGGCCGGGAACCATGGGGTTTGGCGATTTTCGCTTAGTGACCAACTAACCAATCTACTAATCAACCGTTCAGGCAGCACAATCACTTCCGATTGTCGCCGTGGGCGGTATTTAATCCGCGCGGGTTTGGGAAAGGGTGTCGGATGATGCGTGGGCGATTTGGCACGATCCCAGCAACATGTTTAGCCAATATGTCGAGGCACGATTGTTCCTAAGACGTTTCTCCCGGCTATCGGCTACGTGATCGTTGAAAAGTCGCGACGGCGCTGGGTGCGAGGTACCATCCCCACCAAGCCCATCCAGTCGTGCAATTGAGGATTGGGGCCGTTTGTGCTTGGATGATCGATGGGCATATGGGAGGGCGACATGAGCGCAAACCAGCAGTCACCTTGGGAACGGTTAGACGCGGCTGCCACGGATCGATTGATCGAGCGGCTTCTCATGGGAGTTGGCCTTGCCGGTATTGTTGCGGTCGTTGCAGTAGCAGTCTGGCTGTACAGCGGCGTTGGTTTCGGCCATTGGTTTGGCTATGTCGTGGCGGTTTTGGTCGCCGCCGGCCTTGCATCAATCCGCATTGGGGGGATAGGCATAGGCCTTTTGGTGACAGCGCTGGCAGCGTTCCTCTTTGGCGTGCTGGGGTTGATTGGCGGTTTGATTTTTACCGTCCTGTTCTTGTTGGCCAGACGGTAGCCCGCAATGCGAATTTCGGATGCTGACTATTACACCTTGGGCCATTTTATCTCCGCAGTCCTAACAAGGGTGCGAGACGGCCAACTGTTCTGCCGGCGAAGGTCGCTCCGCAATAATGCACACGTTGACAGCGTGGGATCGCGAGAACTGGCAAGAATTCGGGCCGTGGATGACGATGATGATGGAACAATGGAAATCCGACGACACCAACCGGACCTAGAAGGCCAGAATTCCTTTGCCGATTTGCGATTGCGGCTAATTCGAATATCTGTTGCTCACTTTAGTCTGGTCATTGAACCACTTTCGGCGAAGCCGATGCCGCGTATGTTGCGGCCAACGCCGCAAACCCATCCGGGTCGGACGCTCTAGCCGTCGCGATAAAGTAAAGTTCCTCGCCCTGCGCCTAATCTAACCCACATCCTCAGCTCGGCTTTGTACGTTCTGGTCAGGTCCAGCTCCAGAAAAGGCTGTTGGTTGCGATGTGGCTGAGCGCCTGATCGAGGGGCAGGACACAGCCGCCCATATCGTCGATGTCTTCCCATTTTCGGCGGTGTGACCAGTAGGCGATGCTGACCTCATCGCCTCTGCCGGTCGGCTTGAGACGGGCGATCGGCGCCTCGGTTGCCAGCAGGTACAGGTGGTAGGCACCTTTGTCCTGGTAGCAGCCAACGCCGCCACCATTGGCCTCGTCGAACGCTTCGATGCCAGGGCCACGTCGTCCTTTTCCATTGTGCAGTCATAGCTGCCGCGGGCCCGGGCAGGCCTGATTCACTTCGCCGCACGGTCATTGCCTTGCAACATGTGCTGGCCGGGATTCGAAGCATGGGATGCTGCACCATCCCAGCGCCGCTGTCGGCGATGCCGTTCCCCAGATCCTGCGCCAGTGGCTTCAAGCGTTGCGCACCTGCTTCACAGCGCCCAGTTGGGAACATGTCCTTGTTCTGATCATGGGAGCTTTGCTGGCGCCGGGCAAGCGGACCGTCAGTTCCTGCCTACGCATGACCGGCCGGGCCGAGGCCGCCAACTTTGCAAGCTACCACCAGATCCTCAACCGAGCCTGCTGGAGCCCCCGCAGCATTGCCAGGCGATTGCTGGGCCTTGTGGTCGAACGGCTCGTGCCAGATGGCCTCATCGTCATTGGCATGGACGACACCATCGAACGACGATGGGGACGCCGGATCAGCGCACGGGGCATCTACCGGGATCCAGTGCGCTCCAGCCATGGCCATTTCGTCAAAGCCAGTGGCCTGCGCTGGTTGAGCTTCATGGTGCTAACCCCGGTGCCATGGACAAGCCTGGTAAAGGCCTTGCCGGTCTTGACCCTGCTTGCTCCGTCCGAGCGATCCGACCATCAACGCGGGCGGCGCCACAAGCTGCTGACCGACTGGGCGCGGCAGGGCGCACTGCAACTCTGTCGCTGGCTGCCGGGGCGCCGCATCATCTTCGTGGGCGACAGCAGCTTTGCCGTCCATGAACTGGCCCATGCCATCACTGCCAGGGCAACGCTCATCAGCCGGCTGCGACTGGATGCCAGCCTGTTTGCGCCGCCGTCAAAGCGGACCACGCGCACCGTCGGTCGGCCAGCGCAAAAAGGTCCAGCGCTACCAAAGCTCAAGACACTCCTGTCCAACCCCGCCACGACCTGGGCCAGGATCATCGTGTCCGCCTGGTATGGCCATGTCGAAGGCAAGACGCTCGAGATCACGTCTGATACCGCCTTGTGGTACAGGCCCGGTACCCCGGTAATGCCGATCCGCTGGGTGCTGGTCCGGGATCCCGATGGCAAACGCGCCCCTCAAGCCTTCTTCAGCACGGACATCCCCTCGAGCCCGCCGAAATCATCGCCCTGTTCGTCCGGCGCTGGCAGATCGAGGTCACGTTCGCTGAGACCCGTGCCCATCTTGGCGTTGAGACCCAGCGGCAATAGTCCGACAAGGCCATTGCACGAACCACCCCGGCATTGCTCGGGCTCTACAGCTTCATATCGCTATGGGCCTGCGATCTGCTCACCGGCACTACCACCCCATACGCCGCAGCGTGGTACCGAAAAACCAGCCTGACGTTCAGCGACGCCATCGGCGCCGTCCGCCTCGCAATCTGGATCGGCGATATTAATCAACACTCCCCGCCAAACCGGGAGCGACAAAATATCCCGCAAGAGCGCATCCTGCGAATGGCCCAAGCCCTGTGCTTCGCCACCTAACGTACAAAGTCGAGCTCAGTTCGTCGGGTGTCGAAACCAATCGCATCAATCAGGATGGCACCCGGGAAGAGGCAATGCTCAGCCGCCTGCTAGGCGAGTTCCGGGAACCGCTTTTGCAGATCATGCCTGCCGCTCTGATTGACGAGATAGATCTCTTGTTCAACTTTCGCGGCGGACCCCCGATACGCCATGAACTTGCACACGGGAAAATGACCGATGGCGAATTCTGGAGCCCGGACGCTACCTATTCGATATGGTTGGTTCTCCACATCGTGATTTTGCCAACGCTGAGGTTCTGGGATGATGTTGCGGCAGAAATAACGCATCGCGGCCGACGCTGGTTCTGCATCAGCCTCGTTCCTGCTCTGGTTTTTGCACTGGAATTTGCTCATGATGGAAAGTTATTGATCTTTCTATCGCAAGAAATCGGATTGAATCCCGCTCTGCCATGTCAAGGGGCACAGAGGTCATAACTGAATACGATCGACTGGACAGCAAAGGAATTTCCCATCGGGAGAATGGCCGTACCGGAGGACCTTCGGATCGATCCCCACACCCCATCGGGTGGTGATCTAGTCTAGGCCAAAATCTAGTAGCACGGCGATCGGTTTCCGAGTTGAAGTGTATGTGCGGTTGCGTTGAGTGAGGCAATATTCGGGAACCGAACCAATCCACAGAAATATTTTGTTGGTATTTTTGTTGGTTAGTGCTGTCGCTGTGCGAGTTCCAAGCGTTTGAAAACAAAGCTAGATTTTCTTGGCTTGGATTCCGCCTCTGGGCACCATTATCCATCTGAAATCGCTTAATAATTTGCCGCACTGCGCACTCGGCTTCCTTATGCAGTCGTTTGCCTTGACGCGCTCATGAATGAGAAGTTCTTCGTGGGCAGAGGTTCACGTCGGCACGCACCAACTGAAATGCCAAGCGTGGCGCCCGATCCCATGAAATTCTCCGACGCTTTTGAATTTACGGCGATGATCGTCGCATTGGTGGATATGGTACCGATTTGCCAGCCATGGCCTGCTAAGAGTACGCGAAAACAGATCAAGAAATCTCTACCCCCCACTACTACCTTTAGACATGATGTCCCACCTCCCAATATCCGTTAAATTCAAGTACGCCGCAGCGTTGCTTGGCATTCAAGCTACCGCTGGACTAAAGGGGCGCATTATGCACCAAGTCAAAGTCGTGTGCCCTAACTGCCAGATGCCGGGCGCTGGACCACTGAGGATGAACTGCACAAAGTGCGGCGGAACTGGCTTTGTCTACGAGTCGAGAATGGATCCCGGTCCAGCTAGGGGCTTCCTCCGGCTGGTTGTTATCGGCGCCGCTATCATGCTGACCTATTGGTACGTTACCGGCATCACCTACCATGGGTATTAAACCGCCAAGCCGCCTTCCGCCTGTGCGCTATCGCCCTTGACGATCGGGGTGCATTTCCCCTCATGCGCGCGATCCCAGACTGACGCGCGAAAAATCCGCCTGACTTGGGCGGGTTCGCGGCGCATCTCTACACCTTAACGGAGACGCGGAAGCCTGCCCGTGGCGTCATAGCACATCGTCGAGTGAAACAACTTTGCGCTCGTTGGCCTACCAGCGGATTTGATTTGCTTGGTGATCCCCCAACCTTAGGGCAAACTACCTGCCGGGGCTCCAGGAGGAGAAATGAGAGCACGCGCTGCAACGCTCGGGGATCTCGAGGATGTCTTTCGCGGCCTGTCCAAGCGGATGTCGGACGAATACGTCGCTGCCGGCAAGGACAGCAAGATCGCTTACGACAATTTGATGATGAACTTGAAGGAAGGCCGTGCGCATGCGCTTGTCGAGGGCGACAAGACAGTGGCGATCATCGCCTGGCATGAGAACAGCGACGCTGCCAATACGCTGTTCGCCGCACAGGAGGATTTCTTCCGTGCCGCGACCATTCGCTTCTGCAAACGGCATATCAGGCACATCCAGGCACTCGCCGGCAACCTGCCCATTCACTCGCGCAGCTGGCTCCAGGGGTCGGATGTCGCAAGATGGTTTCACCTAATCGGCTATGTCGAGCGCGGCCAGGAGAACGGCGCCACTGTCTTCGAGCTGCCGCCGGCTCGCGGATAGAAATCGCGGTGTCAGGACAGAAGTTTGGCCGCATGCCTTGGCGATCAATGGATACGTTCACATTTCGTCATCCTGGGGCGGAGCAACGAGCAAAGCGATGCGGCGCAGGCCATCAGCGGCTTGAAACGCGCCGCATGAAACTGTGGCGATGCGACGCGTCGTGAGCGATCAGGCTGTCGGCGAGCGACGGCAAGGCGATTCGGCCACGCTACGCACAGTGCGACGTCACGTCCCACCGAAAATCGCCGCACGGATGACCAATCCATGTTCGGCATCATTTTTCCTCCACGAATTCGTTCCATGATGGGATGGTCCACGGCAGCCTTCGGGCAGGTGTGCCCAGGATTATCCGAGATCAAAGACGGCCAAGGGCACGAATCAAAAAAGTCGGCGGCACGCTGCGGCGGAAAGGTGTAGAAGACCGTGCCGAACGCATCGAGGGCAGTGTGATCGGGTTGCGCTCGGCAAGGCTTGATGATTTGTTGCCGCTATACGGAGAACGAGTAATGCGTGAGCCTGCCGGTCAAGACGAATATGGGTCGACCAATCCCTTCGACCCGGACGATCTGCCGACGTTGAATGCGATAGGTCCAAGCATGGGAAGCGGCAACGACTTCGAGAAATATGCGGTTGCCGTGATCATCGTGTTCGGCGCGCTGATCATTGGTGGGTTGATGGCCGCGTCGATGACCTTCGGGCACCGCAATGGGTTCCTCTTTGCACTTGGCGGCGCCACATCGGCCTGGATATCGGGAAACGCGCTGCTGCTCGACCGGCCGCGCATCTACGCGCTGTTTGTCGGCATCGCCGCGTTGTTGCTGATAGCGTCGACCGTCACGCTGATTTCGTGACGGTCCGGCTTGTGAATTAAGACATCAATATCCGAGCGCTTCGCCCGATGCGGCACGGCTGTCGATAGCGCCATTGTAGCGCGCGCCGCCGCCCTTCTCGATCTCCGCCAGGCTCTTGCCACCGACCAGGATGCCCGCAGCCTGGCCCCAGGTCTTATCACCGAGATCGAGGTGGTAGCCCATGCCGGCCAGCAGTTTTTCGGTGTCTGGCGACAGGCCGAACGGCTCGATGTAAACCGTGTCGGGGAGCCACTGGTGGTGGATGCGCGGCGCGTCGATCGCCTCCTGGATGTTCATGCCATGGTCGACGACGTTGACGATGGCTTCCAGCGTGATGGTGATGATGCGCGAACCGCCCGGGCTGCCGATGACCATGAACGGCTTGCCGTCCTTGGCCACGACGGTCGGGCTCATCGACGACAGCGGCGTCTTCTTCGGCTGGATGGCATTGGCCTCGCCCTGAACCAGACCATAGAGGTTGGGCACCCCGGGTTTCTGGGTGAAATCGTCCATCTCGTTGTTGAGCAGGATACCGGTGCCGTCGGCGACGACGCCGGCGCCGAACGAGCCATTCAGCGTATAGGTAACGGCGACCGCATTGCCGTCATTGTCGATGATCGAATAATGCGTCGTCTCCTTGCTCTCGCCAAAGCCCTTCGGCATCAGGTCCTGCGACACGCCGGCCCGGAACGGATCGATCTTGTCGCGAATGTCCTTGGCATAGACCTTGTCCAACAGTTTCGAGACCGGGTTGTCGACGAAATCGGGATCGCCGAGTGCTGAATTGCGGTCGACATAGGCATAGCGCATCGCCTCGACCATGACATGGACCGTGTCGGCGGAACCGGCGCCGAGATAGGACAACGGATAACCTTCCAGCACGTTGAGGATTTCACAGATGATGACGCCGCCGGAGCTTGGCGGTGGCGACGATGTGATCTCATAGCCGCGATAGGTACAGGTCACCGGCTTCAGTTCGCGAACCGCATATTGCTCGAAGTCCGGCTTGGCCAGGATGCCGCCCTTGGCGCCGCTTGCCTTGACGATGGCGTCGGCAATGGCACCTTTGTAGAAGGCATCAGCGCCTTTCTCGGAAATGGCGGCGAGCGAGGCGGCAAGGTCCGGCTGGACCAGCCGCTCGCCGATGCCATAGGGCTTGCCATCGGGTTTCAGGAAGATGGCGGCAGCCGCGGGGTCCTTCGCCAACCTGTCGGCACTGCCGGCAAAGGAGGCGGCATCGCCCTGATTGAGGACGAATCCGTCCTTGGCATAGCCGATGGCCGGCGCCATCAGATCCTGTCTGGACAAGGTGCCGTATTTTTCGCGCGCCATCTCGAAGCCGGCGACGGAACCAGGCACGCCGACCGCGAGATAGCCGTCAAGGCTGGCGCCCTTCACCGGATTGCCGTCCTTGTCGAGATACATGGTCTTGGTTGCCGCCAGCGGCGCCCGCTCGCGAAAGTCGAGGAAGGTCGATTTGCCGTCCTTGAAGCGGATGGTCATGAAGCCGCCGCCGCCAATGTTGCCGGCATTGGGGTAGACGGCGGCGAGCGCATAGCCGACGGCGACTGCCGCATCGACCGCATTGCCGCCCTTCTTCAGGATATCGACACCGACTTCAGACGCCAGATGCTGGGCTGTCACCACCATGCCATGCTCGCCCTTGGCTGGCGCGGGTGACGCGGCGAAGGCGCTCGTCAATGGCGCCAGGACGAAGGTGATGGAGAGACTGGCGGCGATCAGTGTCCGACGGGTGAGAGGCATGGCGGTTCTCCAGGCGGGGGGACGCCTAGAAGAACCCGTTGGGATCGCCGAGTCCACCCGTCAATGATGGACCAGACGGATCAATTGAGATGTCAGACAATGCCACCCGAGGCGCCGGCGACCGCCGGGCGTTCCGCCGCCACCTTGGCGCGGTAGCCGGCCGCCCGGTAGGCGGCGACCGGATCGATGGCGCCACCGGTCTTCAGCCGCGCCATGGCGAGGATAGGCTCGACATCGGTGCGGTAGGCGGCTTTCAGCGTCTGCGTCGCCATCAGCGCGTCATTGCCGTCCTGATAGACTTCCAGCGCCCTGCGGTCGACCAGCAGCGCCTGCGCATAGGCGCGCTGGACCTCGACCGCCGACAGCATCAGGCTCTCGATCGGATCGGTGACGTTGTGGCTCTGGTCGAGCATATGGGCCGGATCAAAACCCTCGGCGCTTGAAAGCTCGGCATCGACCAGTTCGTTGAACACGAGGAACAGCCGGTAGGGATCGATCGAACCGGCATCGAGGTCGTCATCGCCATATTTCGAATCGTTGAAATGGAAGCCGCCGAGCTTCTTGAACTGGATCAGCCGCGACACGATCATCTCGATGTTGACGTTGGGCGCGTGGTGACCAAGGTCGACGAGGCAGAACGCCTTGTCGCCCAATTCCTTGGCGATCATGTAGTTGGTGCCCCAGTCCTGCACGACGGTGGAGTAGAAAGCCGGTTCGTACATCTTGTGCTCGGTGAACAGCTTCCAGCCGTCCGGCAGTCCGGCATAGACCTCCTTCATGGCGTCGAGATAGCGCTCAAAGGCTTTGGCGAAATTGACCTGGCCGGGGAAGTTCGAACCGTCGCCGATCCACACCGTCAGCGCCCTGGAGCCAAGCGTGTTGCCGATCTCGATACATTCGAGATTGTGCTCGACCGCTTGCCGGCGCGTGCCGGCATCGGCGTGCGACAGCGAGCCGAATTTATAGGAAAGCGTCTGGTCCTTCGCATCGGAGAAGGTGTTGGAATTCATGGCGTCGAAGCCGAGGCCGAACCGCGAGGCCGCCTGCTTCAGCCGGTTCGGATCGGCCTTGTCCCACGGAATGTGCAGGGACACCGTCGGCGTAGCCTGCGTCAATTGCCTGATGACGGCGCAGTCCTCGATCTTGTCGAAAATGTCACGCGGTTCGCCGGCACCAGGGAAACGAGCAAAGCGGGTACCGCCGGTGCCGACGCCCCAGGACGGGATCGCCACGGCGAACTTCTCGACCTTGTCGCGGATGGCTTCGATGGCGATGCCGCGACGGTCGAGGCGCTCGCCGAGCGAGGCGTAGTCGCGCTCGAGATCGGCCTTGCGCGCGGCATTGTCCTTGTCGACGAGGTCAGCGGAGATGATGGATTCGGACATAGTTGTTCCTCCCAAAATGCGTTCGGTCGGCGCTGCCCCTCATCCGCCTGCCGGCACCTTCGCCCCGTATAGAGACGGGAGAAGGGAAGCGCTCCGGCACCGCTTTCAAACGATTATCGCGTAAAACTCTGCGCGTTGCCCGCGTCGACATTGATGATGTTGCCGGTGGACTTGGCCGACATGTCGGAGGCGAAGAAATAGATGGCTTCGGCGATGTCCTCGGGGAACACCGAGCGCTTAAGCATCGAGCGCGAGCGGTAGTGCTCCTCCAGGTCGTCGGTCGACATCTTGTAGGCGGCGGCGCGTTGTTCCTTCCACTCGCCCGTCCATATCTTCGAGCCGCGCAGCACGGCGTCCGGGTTGACGACATTGACCCTGATCTGCGCTTCCGCGCCTTCCAGCGCCAGGCAACGCGCCAGATGGATCTCGGCAGCCTTGGCCGTGCAGTAGGCTGCGGCATTGGGCGAGGCGGCAAGGCCGTTCTTGGAGGCAACGAAGACGACGTTGCCACCGATCTTCTGCACCCTGAACAGCCGGAACGCTTCCCGCGAGACCAGGAAATAGCCGGTCGACAGGATGTCCATGTTCTTGTTCCACAGCGCCAGCGTCGTCTCCTCGATCGGCGCCGAGGACGCCAGGCCGGCATTCGACACCAGAATGTCGATGCCGCCGAACTCGACCGCCGTCTCGGCGAAGCCCGCGATCACCTGATCCTCCGAGGTGACGTTAATCAGCACCGGCCGGACGAAATCCTTGCCATAGGCCTTGGCCAGCTCATCATTGGCGCTGGCGAGCGCTGTCTCGTCGATGTCGGCCAGCACGACACAGGCGCCTTCGCGCAGCAGCCGGTTGGCGGTTGCACGGCCGATGCCGCCGGCGCCGCCGGTGACCAGCGCGATCTGGCCGGCGAGCGCCTTGGGCTTCGGCATGCGCTGCAGCTTCAGGTCCTCGAGCAGCCAGTATTCGATGTCGAAGGCTTCCTGTGCTGGTAGGCCGACATAGGACGAGACCGTCGAGGCGCCGCGCATGACGTTGATGGCGTTGACATAGAATTCGCCCGAAATGCGAGCCGTCGCCTTGTCGCCGGCGAAGGTGAACATGCCGACGCCAGGCATCAGGTAGACCACCGCATTGGGATCGCGGATGGCGGGCGAATCCGGGTGCTTGCAGCTGTCGTAGTAGGCCTGGTAGCCGACGCGATAGGCGGCGATGTCGTCGGCAAGGCGCGCGATGACGGCATCGACATCGGGCTTTGCCGGATCGAATTCGATCACCAGCGGGCGGATCTTGGTGCGCAGGAAATGGTCCGGGCATGAGGTGCCGAGTGCCGCGAGCGGCCGCAAGTCCCTGGAGTTGACGAATTCGAGTACGGCGGGCTGGTCGTCGAAATGGCCAAGCTTGTGGCTCTTTTCCGAAATCAGGCCGCGAATCCTCGGCATCAGTTTCGCGGCGATGGCGCGGCGTTCGGCAGCTTTGAGCGACTTGACCGCTTCACCGCCGAAGATGGCAAGACCTTCGGAGCGGCGCTCGAACCATTCGATCGCCTGATTGATCACAGAGATCGTCGTCTCGTAGCACTCCCGAGGGGTATCACCCCAGGTGAACAGCCCGTGGCTTTCCAGGATGATGCCCTTGGCGGCGGGGTGTTCGAGGCAGAACTTCTCCAGCCACAGGCCGAGTTCGAAGCCCGGCCGCTTCCATGGCAGCCAGCCGATGGCATCGCCAAAGATCTCGCTGGTCAGTGCCTTGGAATCCTTCGCGGCGGCGATGGCAATGATCGCGTCGGGATGCATGTGATCGACATAGGGTTTCGGCACGAAAGCATGCAGCGGCGTGTCGATCGAGGCCGCGCGTGGGTTCAGATTGAACGTGCAGTGCGGCAGGAAGCCGACCATCTCGTCTTCATGCGCAAGGCCACGGTAAAGCCCCTTCAGCGCCCGCAGCTTGTCCATGTAGAGGGTGGCGAAACCATCTGTTTTAATCGAGGCGCTGTCGCCGCCCGAGCCCTTGACCCAGAGCACTTCGACGTCCTCGCCGGTGAGCGGATCTTTCTGCCATATCTTCGAGGAAGTGTTGCCGCCGCCATAATTGGTGACGCGTTTATCGGAACCGAGCGTGTTCGAGCGATAGACCAGCCGCTCCGGCTCACTCATCGATTGGGCCTTGGCCTCGTCCCACAGATTGGCGAGGCGCGCGCCGGTGCGCTTGTCGAGCATGGATGATCCTCCCGAAGGCACGCAAACGGTGCGGCCCATTTGGTCCGAATTTCCACGGAAGCGTCCGACTTGTCAATCACAAACGATCAACATCGATCATATTGCACTGCACAATGAAATTATATGATCGGAAATGATTGACACTGCGCGGTTTGGGTGCCTAGATGTTTGGGCAGGGAGGAACCATGCACGAAAAAGAGCGCCACAGGATCATTCTGTCCGCCGTCCAGGAAAAGCCTGTGGTGACGGTGCAGGAGATGGTCGACCTGACGGAGTCCTCCGAGGCGACGATCCGGCGCGACATCGCTGCACTCCACGTGCAGAAGCGCCTGCGCCGTGTGCGCGGCGGCGCCGAGGCGATCTCGCCGCCGCAGTTCATCGGCCTTGCCGGCCGGCCCTTTTCCGTCAACGAAACCCTCAACGCCGCGCAGAAACGGGCGATCGCCCGCGAAGCGGTCGAGCTTTGCAAGGACGGCGAACCGATCATCATCAATGGCGGCACCACCACCTTCCAGATGGTGCATTTCCTGACCGGCCGCCGCATGCCGATCTTCACCAATTCGTTCCCGATCGCCGAGCACCTGCTCAAGCATTCCAAGAACACGGTCATGCTCTCGGGCGGCACCATCTACCGCGAACAGAACATCATCCTGTCGCCCTTCGACAATGACGTGACCCGAAATTTCTACGCACGCCGCATGTTCATGGGCGCGCAGGGGCTGGGGCCGCTCGGGCTGATGGAAGGCGACCCGCTGTTGATCCAGGCGGAGCAGAAGCTGATCGACCAGGCCGACGAACTGGTGGTGCTGGTCGATTCCTCGAAATTCCGCAAACGCTCCAGCCTGATCCTGTGCGGCCTGTCGCGCATCGCCACCGTGATCACCGATGACGGCATCGAGGATCGCGAAGCCAAGATGTTAGAGACCGCCGGGGTGGCGCTGATCGTCGCCCGCAAATCGGCAACCAACAAGGAAGAATCTTCACTGCAGGCCTGAGGCCAACTCACGCCCGCAGCGGCGATGGAATGCAACGCTCAAGGGAGGATATTCGATGAGCTTTTTGAAGAAATTGATGGTGACGGCGGCATTCTCGGCCGCCATGTTCGTGAATGCAGCCTACGCGGAAAACGTGAAGATCGCGCTGGTGGTGAAGTCGCTCGGCAACGGCTTCTTCGATGCCGCCAACAAGGGCGCCGAAGAGGCGGCCAAGGAACTCGGCGGCGTCGACATCATCTACACCGGCCCGACCAAGGCGACCGCCGAGGCCCAGATCGAAGTGGTCAATTCGCTGATCGCCCAGAAGGTCAACGCCATCGCCATTTCGGCCAATGACGCCGACGCGCTGGTGCCGGTGCTGAAGAAGGCCATGGAGCGCGGCATCACCGTCATCTCCTGGGATTCGGGCGTCGCCAAGGAGGGCCGCCAGCTTCACCTCAACCCGTCCGACACCGGACTGATCGGCGAGACCATCATCAAGCTTGCCGCCGACTATCTGCCGGAAGGCGGCGACGTCGCCATCCTGTCGGCGTCTTCCACCGCGACCAACCAGAACGCCTGGATCGACGCGGCCAAGAAAATCCTGCCGGAGAAGTTCCCCAAGATCAAACTCGTCGCCACCGTCTATGGCGATGACGATTCGGCCAAGAGCACGGACGAAGCCAAGGGCCTGCTGAAGTCCTACCCGAACCTCAAGGCGATCATCGCACCGACCACCGTCGGCGTTGTTGCCGCCGCCCAGGTGGTGACCGACGAAAACCTGATCGGCAAGGTCAATGTCACCGGTCTCGCGCTGCCGTCCGAGTTCAAGAAGTTCATCGATAACGGCGCCTCTCAGGCGGTTGCGCTGTGGAACCCGATCGACCTCGGCTACTCGGCCGTCTATCTCGCCCATGATCTGGCGGTGAAGAAGGAAGAGGCCAAGCCCGGCGCCACGCTGTCGATCGGCCGCGTCGGCAAGGTCACGCTCGACGACACCAACTCGGCTGCGATGGCTCCGCCCTTCCAGTTCGACAAGAGCAACATCGAGAAGTTCTCCAAGATCTATTGATCTCGGACGCTTGCACCCTCCCCCTTGTGGGGAGGGTCGGCGAGCCGGCTTTGCGCAGCAAAATCGGCGAGACGGGGTGGGGGTGGCGACATCTCCACACACCAGGACCTTGATATGCTAGACAACACCCACCCCGCTCAAATTGTTCGCGACCTTCCCCACAAGGGGGTGGGTGACGCAGCCCCACGCCTGGCGCTGTCCGGCGTCTCCAAGAGCTTTCCCGGCGTGCGCGCATTGCACGATGTCAGCCTGTCGCTCTATCCGGGCCAGGTGACAGCGCTGATCGGCGAAAACGGCGCCGGCAAGTCGACGCTGGTCAAGATCATGACCGGCATCTATCAGCCCGACACGGGAACCATCACCATTGACGGCCAGGCCGTCACTCTGCCCAGCGCGCACGCCGCCTTCGGCTATGGCGTCACCGCCATCCATCAGGAAACCGTGCTGTTCGACGACCTGACAGTGGCTGAAAACATCTTTCTCGGCCACGCGCCGCGCACGCGCTTGGGCACTATCGACTGGCGGACGATGCGCAAAAATGCGCGCGAAGTGCTCGATACAATGCACGCCGGCCATATCGACGCCGATACAAGGCTGAAGGACCTCGGCATCGCCAACAAGCATCTCGTCGCCGTCGCCCGTGCGATGTCGATCGACGCCCAGATCGTCATCATGGACGAGCCGACGGCCGCGCTTTCGATGAAGGAGATCGAGGAGCTTTTCCTGCTCATCGAGTTCCTCAAGAGCGAAGGCAAGGCGATCCTGTTCATCAGCCACAAGTTCGACGAGATCTACCGCATCGCCGACCGCTACACGGTGTTTCGCGATGGCGAGATGGTTGGTGAAGGGTTGATCAAGGATGCCGGGCAGAGCCAGATCGTGCGCATGATGGTCGGCCGTTCGGTCGACCACATCTTTCCGCAGCGCAAGGCCGAGATCGGCGCGCCGGTGCTTTCCGTTTCCGGCTTGTCGCACCCAACCGAATTCAACGACATCGGCTTCGAATTGCACAGGGGCGAGATCCTCGGCTTCTATGGCCTTGTCGGCGCCGGGCGCAGCGAGGTGATGCAGGCGATCTCCGGCATCACCCGCACCACGGGCGGCACGATCACCCTGGAAGGCAAGACGATCGCGCCGAAATCGGCGGCGGATTCGATCGATGCCGGCATCGTCTACGTGCCGGAGGAGCGCGGCAAGCAAGGCGTGGTGATCGGCCTGCCGATCTTCCAGAACGTCTCGCTGCCTTCGCTCAAGCTCACCTCCAAATCCGGCTTGCTGCGGCTGTCGGAGGAGTTCGCGCTCGCCCGCTCCTACACCGAGCGGCTCGACCTGCGCGCCTCCTCGCTCAGCCAGGATGTCGGCACTTTGTCGGGCGGCAACCAGCAGAAGATCGTCATCGCCAAATGGCTGGCGACAGCGCCCAAGGTGATCATCCTCGATGAGCCGACGAAGGGCATCGACATCGGTTCCAAGGCCGCCGTGCACGGCTTCATGGCCGAGCTGGTGGCGCAAGGCCTGTCGGTGATCATGGTGTCGTCCGAATTGCCCGAAATCCTCGGCATGTCCGACCGCGTCGTCGTCATGCGCGAAGGTCTCGTCGCGGCGGTCTACGACAACAAGGAACTGGACGCCGAGACGCTGGTCAGGACGGCAGCGGGGATCGCGGCATGAAAGCCCTTCTCAAATACCGCGAAATCTGGCTGCTCGCGGCCATCATCGTGCTGATCGGACTGATCTCGACACGCTTCCCGGCCTTCGCCGATCCCGGCAATCTGCGCCAGGTATTCAACGACACCTCGATCCTGATGATCCTGGCCCTCGGCCAGATGGTTGTCATCCTGACCCGGTCGATCGACCTGTCGATGGCGTCCAACCTCTGCTTCACCGGCATGGTGGTGGCGATGCTGAACGCAGCGCACCCGGCAATCCCGATCCCACTGCTGATCGTCGTCGCACTGGTCGTCGGTCTGGTGCTCGGCGCTATCAACGGCCTGCTGGTCTGGCGGCTGAACATCCCCTCGATCGTGGTGACATTGGGCACGCTGACCATCTATCGCGGCGCCACTTTCGTCCTGTCGGGCGGCGCCTGGGTCAATGCCGACAAGATGAGCCCCGACTTCATCGGCTTTCAACGCGCGGCCTTCCTCGGTATTCCGGTGCTGTCGTGGATCGCCATCCTGGTGATCGCGTTGTTCTTCGTCTTGATGACGCGCACGGCGCTCGGCCGCTCGATCTACGCCATCGGCGTCAACCCGACTGCATCGGTCTATGCCGGCATCGATGTCGGCCGGACGAAATTCATCGTCTTCTGCATCTCCGGCATGATCGGCGGCCTTTCCGGCTGCCTCTGGATATCACGCTACGTGATCGCCTCGGTCGAAGTCGCCAATGGCTATGAGCTCAACATCATAGCCGCCTGCGTCATCGGCGGCATTTCGATCGCCGGCGGCATCGGATCGGTCGGCGGCGCGGTGCTTGGCGCGTTGTTTCTCGGCATCATTTCCAACGCGCTGCCGGTCATCAACATCTCGCCCTTCTGGCAGATGGCTATTTCGGGCAGCGCCATCATCCTTGCCGTCGTGCTCAACGCGCGCAGCGAACGTCAGCAGGGCCGCATCATCCTTAGAAAAGTGGAGGCGGTGACATGACCGAAATCCCTGCCCCGCGCCACATTCCCGACCGGCTCGACAAGCCGCTGAGCTCGGCGATCTTCTCCTGGGAAGCGCTGCTGGTCGTGGTGGCCGTCGCCATCTTCGCCATCAACAGCTTCGCCTCGCCCTATTTCCTCGATCCCTATTCGCTGTCGGATCTCACCTTCAACTTCACCGAGAAGGGTCTGATCGCCTTCGCCATGGCGCTGCTGATCATTTCCGGCGAGATCGACCTGTCGGTCGCCGCCATCATCGCGCTGGCGTCGACCATGATGGGCATGGCCGTGCAGGCCGGCGCCGGCACGCCAGTGCTAGTGCTGATCGGCATCGTCGTCGGGCTCGGCTGCGGCGCCTTCAACGGCCTGCTGGTCACAAGGCTGGGATTGCCGTCGATCGTCGTCACCATCGGCACGATGAGCCTGTTTCGCGGTATCGCCTTCATCATCCTCGGCGACCAGGCCTACAAGGGTTACCCTGAAAGCTTTGCCTTCTTCGGTCAGGGCTATGTGTGGTGGGTGGTGTCGTTCGAGCTGGTGCTCTTCCTCATCGCGGCTATCGTCTACTGGCTCGTGCTGCACCGGACGAGCTTCGGCCGCCGCGTCTTTGCCATCGGCAACAATCCGGTCGCGGCCCAGTTTTCCGGCGTGCGCGTCAGCCGCATCAAGTTCATCCTGTTTTGCCTGACCGGGCTGATGTCTGGCATCGCCTCGGTGCTGATCACCTCGCGGCTCGGCTCGACGCGGCCGTCGATCGCTCAGGGCTATGAGCTCGAAGTCATCACCATGGTGGTGCTTGGCGGGGTCAGCATCCTGGGCGGCGCCGGCAGCATCCTGGGCGTCGTGCTTGCCGCCTTCATCATGGGGCTGGTGACCTTCGGGCTTGGCCTGCTCAACGTGCCCGGCATCGTCATGTCGATCTTCATCGGCCTGCTGTTGATTATCGTCATCGCGCTGCCGATCGTCTGGCGGCGGCTGCGCGGAGGACGATGATGGCTGAGAAATACGCGTTCAAGATGAAGCTCAAGCCGGGCATGAAGGCCGAATACAAGAAGCGTCACGACGATATCTGGCCGTCGCTGGTCGCTCTCCTGAAGCAGGCGGGCGTTTCCGATTACTCGATCCACCTCGACGAAGAGACCAACATCCTGTTTGGCGTGCTGTGGCGGCGAGACGGCCATGGCATGGGCGATCTGCCGAGGCATCCGGTGATGCAGCGCTGGTGGGCTCACATGGCCGACATCATGGAGACCAAGCCGGACAACGAGCCGGTGGCCGTGCCGCTGGAAACCGTGTTCCACATGGCATGAGCGCGATGCGCCACATCGCCGTCATCGACATCGGCAAGACCAATGCCAAGGTGGCGCTGGTCGATCTCGCGACGTTGAGTGAGGTCGCGCTGCGCCGCATGGCCAATGCGCCGGTGCGACAGGCGCCCTATCCTCATCAGGATGTCGAGGCGTTGTGGACGTTCATCCTCGACAGCCTTGCCGACATCAACCGCGAACAGCGCATCGACGCCATTTCGATCACCACGCATGGTGCGACGGGCGCGCTGGTCGACGCCGCGGGCGAACTGGTGCTGCCCGTCCTCGATTATGAATTCGATGGGCCCGACAGGCTGGCGGCGGACTACGACGCGATCCGCCCGCCCTTTGCCGAGACCGGCACGCCACGCCTGCCGCTCGGCCTCAATCTCGGCGCGCAATTCTTCTGGCAGCAGAAAAGCTTCGCGGCGGATTTCGCCAGGGCTGCCGCGATGCTGATGTATCCGCAGTACTGGGCGCTGCGCCTGACCGGCGTCGCCGCCAACGAGGTGACTTCGCTCGGCTGCCACACCGATCTGTGGAACCCATGGACGGCGGATTTTTCGTCGCTGGTCGACCGCCTGGCCTGGCGCGAGCTGATGGCGCCGGTGCGGCCAGCCAAGGACCGCCTCGGTCCGATCCTGCCTGTGCTTGCGGCACGAACCGGGCTCGATCCGCGGACGCCGGTGTTCTGCGGCCTGCACGATTCCAACGCCTCGCTGCTGCCGCATCTCCTGTCCGACGCGCCACCCTTCTCCGTGGTCTCGACTGGCACCTGGGTGGTGTCGATGGCGGTCGGCGGCAAGCAGATCGTGCTGGACGCGGCGCGCGACACGTTGGTCAACGTCAGTGCATTGGGTGCTCCTGTCCCCTCCGCTCGCTTCATGGGTGGACGCGAGTTTTCCGTGCTGACGGAAGGCCAGCCGGACAACTGGACCGAGGATGATGTCGGCGCCGTGCTGGCGCGAAAGACATTGCTGCTGCCCTCGACCCAGCGAGAGTCGGGCCAGCAAGGGTCGGGGCCGTTCCCGCATCATGTTGCGACGTGGCTCAACACCGAGGGCGTGAACAGCGGCCAGCGCTTCGCTGCCATCTCGTTCTATCTGGCGCTGATGACGGCGACCTGCCTCGACCTGATCGGTGCCGCCGGCCCGACCACAGTCGAAGGGCCCTTTGCCCGCAACCTTCTCTTCACACGCATGCTGGGCGCAGCCACAGCCCGTTCCGTCATCGCCTCGGAAGCCGCGACCGGGACCAGCATTGGTGCCGCGCTGCTTGCAACGGACAGGGTAACGGCTCAAGGCAAAGGCGAAAGAATGGAGCCGCCGACCGAGCCGGTCTGGGCCGACTACGCCAGCGCATGGCGTGCGGCGGTCGAAGCGCCGGGCTGACTACAAAATTCGCTTGCCGAACGCCGACATGACGAAGTTGATCGTGTCGGTGCCTATCCGGGGCTCCAGATCCGCGGTCAGGCCTGAAACATCCATCGACAGCAGCCCACCGGAGAGAGCGATCGCCTCCATCGCCTGATGCGTTTCGCGCACGGTCAGCCCACCAGAGCCGGCCGCCCAGCCGGCGAACTCGGTAACCTCGGGCGAATAGCTGACGTGAAAACCTTGCGTGCCTGATGTGGCGATGCGGATCGCTTCGTGCATCAGGTCGCGCATACCCATGGCGTCGATGTCGGTCATGGTGAAGGCCGAGACGCGCGAATCCTTCAGCACCCGCGCTTCAGCCGGATCGGCATGGCGCAGCCCGACGATGACGACATTCTCCGGCGACAGTTGTGGCTGCAGCGCACCCGCCTTGTGATCGAGGCCGAGCGCGCGCGCCAGCACCGAGCCTTCCGGCAGGTCGATGCCGTCTTCGTCCTCGGGCATCAGGGCGGCGATGGAATCGATCCAGATCAGCCCGAAGGAATGCGTCGCACGCGCCGTGGCGGTCAGCGCCTTGTGCGCGACGCGACGGTCGGCGCCGGCGGCCAGGCGGATCAGCCCTGACGGCGGCCGCTCGACATCGGCGAGTTCCACCACATCGAAATTCATCGCTTCCAGCCGCGCGCCGGTGCCTTCCCGGGCCAGGATGCCGGCAGCGCCCTGTTCAGCTGAGATCGACACCATCTTACGGCCGGAAAAATCCTCGACATCGTGCATCGGGGCCTTTTCGACATATTCCGAGGTCATCGCCAGCAGCATGGCGCCATAGCTCATGCGGAAGGCGACACGGTCGCCAACGGCGGGCGGCGGGTCGGCGTCGGCCACATCCAGCAGCAGATGGTCGCTTGAGGCGCCGAGCACCCGCACCCCCTTGGCGATCGGCGTCAGCCCCTCGACCAGCACGTCCTCGCGGCCGATATTGGCGATGGCGCGCAGCCTGTCGCCCTCGTCAGGAAAGACTGGCTGGTTGCCGAAGGCGTCGTAGCCGGATTGCCCGATCGGCCGTGACGGCTTGAGCTTGACCTCGATGATGTCGCTGGTCAGGCGGCAGGCATCGGGTTCGAGTTCAGCCCACGGCACATCGCGGAAGGTTTCGACGCCGCCCTGCAGGATCGCTTCGCCGACACGCAGATTGTTGATGCCGGCCGGCAGCTTGCGTTCGAGCAGCAGCGGCAGCGACGACGAAGCGCCACCGGAAATCCAGTCGAGGCTTTTGCCGGACAGACGCTCGGTCTTGTAGGCGTGGGCGACGAGTTGCCCGAGATTTTCCTCGGTCGGCATGATGGCGCCGAAACAGCCGAGATTGGTGCCGATGCCGGCGATGCGCACGCCCTTGAACTGCAGGATCTGCTCGACGGTGGGGATAAGATCGCTCGGCCAGATGCCTTCGCGAAGATCGCCGAGGTCGATCATAAGCATGATGTCGTGAACGCGGCCCATGCGCTCGGCAATGCGCGAAATCTCGCGGATGATGGTCAGTTCCGACTGCAGGCTGATGTCGACGGTGCGCACCACTTCCTCGACACGCGCCATCGGCGGGCTGCGCAGCAGCATGATCGGCGCGTTGATGCCGCTGTCGCGCAGCCGGCGGATGTTCTCGAAACGCGATTCGGCGATGCCGGCGACGCCGCCGCGCAGCATGGCGCGCGCCACTTGCGGCATGCCGCAGGTGCCCTTGGTGACGCCGAACACCTTGATACCCGACAATGCGCAGCGCTCGACGATCGTGCGCGCATTGCGCTCGATGCGGCCAAGGTCGATGGCGACTTGCGGTCCCGACATGTCTACCCCCCGTAGACCAGTCCCTGCGGATCGATCTCCGGCTTGCGACCGGCGACCAGATCGGCAAGGAATTTGCCCGAGCCGCAGGCCATGGTCCAGCCGACATGGCCATGCCCGGTGTCGAGATAGAGGTTCCCGTAGCGCGCCTGGCCGATGACCGGCACGGAGTTGGGCATCATCGGCCGCAGCCCTGCCCATAGCTCCGCCTTCTTCTCATCGAAGGCGCCCGGAAAAAGATCCTTGCCGGCCCTGAACATGGCGGCGAAATCGCTCGGCCGGTGGGTGCGGTCGAAGCCAGTGAATTCGGCGGTCGAGGCGAGCCGCAGCCGGTTGCCCAGCCTGGAATAGGCGATCAGCTGGTCTTCGTCGGCGCCGCCCATGGTCGGACCCTTGCTGTCGTCCTCCAAGGGAATCGTCGCCGTGTAACCCTTCACGGGATAGACGGGCAGGTCGATACCGTAACGGCGGCCGAGCAGGCCGCTTTCCGGTCCCATCGAGATGACCACGGCATCGCCAGTGATCGGTCCGGTCGAGGTCATCACCGCGCGTATCCGATCGCCCTCGATGTCGAGACCTTCGACCGTCGTGCCGTAGAGAAATTTCACACCCAGTTTCTCGGCGGCATAGGCGGCGAGCTTTTCCACGAACTGCCGGGAATCACCGGTCTGGTCGACCGGCGAATAGACGCCGCCAGCGATCTTTTCCTTCACGCCGGCAAGACCTGGTTCAAGCTCGATCAGCCGGTCGCGGCCGACGATCTCGATCGGCAGGCCATGCTCGGCCAGATAGCGGTAATTGTCGGTGCCGGTGTCGAGACTGTGCTGCGAGCGGAAGAAATAGAGGATGCCCTTCTTGCGCTCGTCATAGCCGATCCCGGTATCGGCGGAGATGGCGTTGATGCAGTCGCGGGAATAGAGCGCCAGACGCAGCTTGACCCGGCTGTTGGCGCGCAAGCGCTCTTTCGTGCACTGGCGCAGGAAGCGCAGGCTCCAGGCGAGGAAATAGGGATCGAAGCGCAGTCGCACCTTGATGCCGAGATCATGGTTGTAGAGCGCGCGCAGGAATGTCTTCAGCGCCGCCGGAGAGGCCCAGGCGGTGGCGTCGCCCGGCGACACCAGGCCGGCATTCGACTGGCTGGTGCCGCGCGCCGGCGCCGGATGGCGCTCGATCACGGTGACCTCGTGGCCGTCGCTGGCCAGATAATAGGCGGCCGCCGTACCGACGACGCCGGCTCCAAGCACCGTTATTTTCATACCATTCCCCAAAGCTCTTCGCGGCGTAGCGCCTCCACGTATGCCGCGAATGCCTTCAATAGCGCTTCACTGCGCGCCTTGCGAGCCCTTGGGAGAAAGCCCTTGTTCAGCCCCTTGCGGAGTTCTTGCCGGTCAGGATGCGCTCCCAGGCCAGCGCGTCGGCAACGATCTGGTCGAGATCGTCGCGTTGCGGGGTCCAGCCGAGTTCGGCGCGGGCGAGATCCGAATTGGCGACCACCGCCGCTGCGTCGCCGGGACGGCGAGCGCCCATCTTCACCTCGAAATCATGGCCGAAAGCACGGCGCACGCTGTCGATGACCTCGAGCACCGAATAGCCATGGCTGTAGCCGCAATTGGCGACGAGGCTTTGTCCCCCGTCGCGCAGCCGCTGCAGGGCAAGGCGATGCGCAGCCGCCAGATCGCTGACATGGATATAGTCGCGCATGCAGGTGCCGTCCGGCGTCGGATAATCGGTGCCGAACACCTGCATGAACGGGCGCTTGCCGAGCGCCGTTTCGCAGGCGACCTTGATCAGATGGGTAGCGCCCGGCGTCGACTGGCCGGTGCGGCCTTTCGGGTCGGCGCCGGCGACGTTGAAGTAGCGCAGCGCGGTGTAGCGGAGCCCGTGCGCGATCGCCGCATCGCGCAGCATCCATTCGCTCATCAGCTTGGACAGGCCATAGGGCGATTCCGGCGCCAGGCGGGCATCTTCGCGCACCGGCTCCAGTCCGGCGCCGCCATAGACGGCGGCGGTCGAGGAGAAGATGAAATTGGGCACGCCCTCGCGCACCGCGGTTTCGATCAGCGTGCGCGTCTTGCAGGTGTTGTTCTCGTAATAGCCGAGCGGATCGGCGACCGATTCCGGGACCACGATGGAGCCGGCAAAATGGATGATCGCGTCGACCTTGTTGTCCCTGATGATCGAGCCGACCAGTTCCCTGTCGGCGACATCGCCGACCACCAGCTTCGCCTCCGGCGCCACTGCCCATTCGAAGCCGGTGGAGAGTCGGTCGAGAACGACCACGCTCTCGCCGGCATCCAGCAACTCCCAGACCATATGACTGCCGATATAGCCGGCACCGCCTGTTACCAAAACCGTCATCCCAGTCCTCGCATCTCAAGATTTATCGGAAACTGTCTCAACCACCGCCTTACTGGAAAGCCTGCCGCATGGCCATTACAACCCGTGGTCACCGGCATCATCGGCATGTGGCATCATCCTGAAACAAAATTGATCCACATCAAGGGAATAGGCCACGGTCCGTGGTCGTTAGGAACAGGTCCGGGGCGTGGCATTTTGACCAAAAAGGCCCGGTGGACGACCAATGGGCCAATGATTATGATCCCGCGCAAAATTGGGAAGTCGACATGAACTATCAGCGGTTCTTCGAGGAAGCGATCGACCAACTCCATGCCGAGCGTCGCTACCGCGTCTTCGCCGACCTCGAGCGCATTGCAGGCAAGTTTCCGCGCGCCATCTGGCGTTCCAATGGGCGCGCCGAGGAAATCACCGTCTGGTGCTCCAACGACTATCTCGGCATGGGCCAGCATCCCGATGTCATCGCCGCGTTCCAGAATGCGGCGGGCAAGATGGGCTCCGGCGCCGGCGGCACCCGCAACATTTCCGGCACCAGCAACCCGCTGGTCGAGCTGGAACTGGAGCTTGCCGACCTGCACGACAAGGAAGCCGCACTCGTCTTCACCTCCGGCTTCGTCTCCAATGAAGCCTCGATCTCGACCATCGCGCGGCTTTTGCCCAATTGCCTGATTATTTCGGACGAGCTGAACCACGCTTCGATGATCGAAGGCGTGCGGCGTTCGGGGGCGGAAAAGAAGATCTTCCGCCACAATGACGTCGCGCATCTGGAAAGCCTGCTGCAGGCGGCGGGCCGCGAACGCGCCAAGCTGATCGTCTTCGAAAGTGTCTATTCGATGGATGGCGACATCGCGCCGATCAGGCAGATCGTCGAGCTCGCCGAGCGCCACAACGCCATGACCTATATCGACGAGGTCCATGCCGTCGGCATGTACGGATCGCGCGGCGGCGGCATCACCGAGCGCGAAGGCCTGGCCGACCGCATCGACATCATCGAAGGCACGTTGGCCAAGGCGTTCGGCACGCTGGGCGGCTACATCACCGGCACCAGTGCCGTCATCGACGCCGTGCGCTCCTATGCGCCGGGCTTCATCTTCACCACGGCACTGCCGCCGGCGATCGCCGCCGCCGCGACCACCTCGATCCGCCATCTCAAGCGCTCGCAGGCCGAGCGCGACGCGCAGCAGCGGCAGGCGACGCGAACCAAGCAGATCCTCTCGGCCGCCGGCCTGCCGGTGATGGAGTCGCCGACGCATATCGTGCCGCTGCTGGTCGGCGACCCGGAACTCTGCAAGATGGCCAGCGACCGCCTGCTTGGCGTGCACGGCATCTACATCCAGCCGATCAACTATCCGACCGTGCCGCGCGGCACGGAGCGGCTGCGTATCACGCCGACGCCGTTCCATTCCGACGCGCTGATCGCCGAACTGCAGGACGCGCTGGTCGAGACCTGGGATGCGCTGGGCATACCCTATGGCTCCGCTGGTCGCCCCTCCGTCGCCAAGAGCGACCGGATCATTCCACTGCTGGTGCCCAAGTCAGGCGGCTGAAGCCAGGCGGCGGAAGCCGCCGCCTTCTCAAACACTCTTCATCCACTTCGCCAGCCGGTGCGCGGCTTCCTCGACCTGGTCGAGGCGGCGGTGGAAGCACAGTCTGAGGAAGGCTTCGCCGCCGGGGCCGAAGGCCGTGCCGGGCGCAAGGCCGACATTGGCCTTGTCGACGATGTCGAAAGCGGCGGTGCGTGAATCGGTGATGCCGTCGACCGTGAAGAACAGATAGAACGCCCCTTGCGGCACGGTGAACCGGGCGCGGCCGGTGGCACCGAGAATGCCGCAGACCAGGTCGCGCGCCTTCCTCGCCCGCTCGACCTGTTCGGTAATGAAACCATCACCCTCATCAAGGGCGGCGACCGCGCCGCGCTGCATGAACTGGGCGACGCCCGAGTTGGAATACTGGATTAGGTTCTCGAACACCTGCTGCAAGGCAGGATGGGTCTTGATCCAGCCAACGCGCCAGCCGGTCATCGCCCAGTTCTTGGAGAAGCTGTTGACGAACAGGATGCGATCCTCAGCCGTCGCGATGTCGAGGAAGGAGGGCGCACGGCCATGGCCGTAGTGGAACAGCGAATAGATCTCGTCGGCGATGATCCAGAGATTTTTGGCGCGGGCGAGATCGAGGATCGCCTGCAAGGTCTCGTGGTCGGCGGTCCAGCCGGTCGGGTTGGACGGCGTGTTGATGAACAGCGCCTTGGTGCGCGGCGTGATCGCCGCCGTGATCTTCTCGACGTCGCAGGACCAGCCATTGCCGGAGTGATCGAGCGTGACCGGCACCGGAACGGCCCCCGAAATCGCCGCGGCAGCGTCGAAATTCGGCCAGGCTGGCGACAGATAGACAACCTCGTCGCCGGCGCCGGCGAGCGCATCGAGCGCCAGTTGGATGGCATGCATGCCGGACCCGGTGACGATGAACTGTTCCTCGGGGAACGTCTTGCCGAAATGCCTGGCATAGTAACGGGCAAGCGCCTGCCTGAGATCGGGGATGCCCCTTTGCCAGGTGTAGAACGTCTCGCCGGCTGCCAGAGCCTTCGAAGCGGCATCGGTGATGAAGGCGGGCGTCGGCAGATCGCCCTCACCGGCCCAGAGCGGGATCATGCCCTCGCGCAGGCGGCCGTAGTTGACGACGGCGACAATTCCGCTTTCGGGCGCCGCCCGGGCTTCCGCGCGTAAGCTGTCGATCAAGGTCATGGCGGGTCCGTTCCAATCTCGAGCGTCAATCAGCGCTCCTTACCAGATGCGAAAACAGAAAACCCCGGCCGCGAACGACCGGGGTTATGGTCCAGCAAAGCCGCCCGCGAGATTAGCGCTTGGCGAGCAGGTCGCGAATCTCGGTCAGCAGCGCAACGTCGGCGGGCGGCGGCGCCGCAGGTGCCGCAGGCTTTTCCGCCTCAAGCCGCTTGCGCAGGTTGTTCACCGCCTTGACCATGAGGAAGATGATGAAGGCAAGGATGAGGAAATTCAGCAACGCGGTGATGAAGCTGCCATAGGCGAAAACAGCGCCTTGCTTTTTGGCGTCCGCCAGCGCGGTGGCGTTGACGGCCGAGGACAGTCCAAAGAAATAGTTGTTGAAGTCCAGTCCGCCGAAGATCGCACCGACGATCGGCATGATGACGTCGTCGACCAGCGAAGTGACGATCTTGCCGAAGGCCGCGCCGATGATGACGCCGACCGCAAGGTCCATCACATTGCCCTTGGAAATGAATTCCTGGAATTCCTTCAGCATTCGACCCTCCTTGTCGTGACCGGCCGCTCTGCCGTTCCGTCCTTTCGGCATCGACCTGAGGGCAACATAACAAAAACCTGGGGTTGCAACATGGCCAAACAGGAGAAAGCAACCGGTTTCTCCTTACATGACGGAACCTCGGGCGGCGCCTTGGACGTCAGCTTGGTTGCGGTCTGAAGGTCGCCACCATGCTTCCAAAGCCGCAATGGACTCGGACGCCAAGCTGTGATTGCGTTCGGACAAGCCGGATAAAAGGCGGCAAAGGAGGAAATTTCAGGCGTGCAGGGCTTGTTCATCGTCATCATCGCGATCGCCTATGTGACGCTGCTGTTCGCCATCGCCAGCCTGGGCGACCGCCGCTCGGCGTTATCCGGGCCGAGCCGGGCGCGGCCGTTCATCTATGCGCTCAGCCTTGCCATCTATTGCACGTCCTGGACCTTCTTCGGCTCGGTCGGCCTCTCCTCCGAGCGCGGCCTCGAATTCCTCGGCATCTATACCGGCCCGGTACTGGTGTTCGTGTTCGGTTTTCCACTGCTCAACCGCATCGTGCGGCTGGCCAAGACAGAGAAGATCACCTCGATCGCCGACTTCCTTGGCGCCCGCTATGGCAAGAGCTTCACGGTCTCGGCGATCGCAACGCTGATCGCGACCATCGGCGCGGTGCCTTATATCGCGCTGCAGTTGAAGGCGATCTCCGGTTCGGTCAGCCTGATGGTCGAGCATTACACCGGCTCGCCACCCTCCTTCGATCCGTTCGTCAGCGACATCTCGCTGGTCGTCGCCATGCTGCTGGCGCTGTTTGCGGTGCTGTTCGGCACACGTCATGCCGATGCCACCGAACATCAGGATGGGCTGGTGCTGGCAGTTGCGGTTGAGACCGTGGTCAAGCTCGCCGCTTTCCTGGCAATCGGCCTGATGGTCACCTTCCTGATTTTCGGCGGCCCTGACGACATGTTTGACAAGTTGGCGCAGAACGCACAGGTCCGGCAGGCGATGGGCTACAACACCTCCCTTGCCACCTGGCTGGTGCTGACTTGCCTGAGCGGTTTCGCCATCATCATGCTGCCGAGGCAATTCTACGTCACCATCGTCGAGAACCGCGGCGAGGCCGAGTTGCGCACCGCGACATGGGTGTTTCCGCTCTATCTGGTGGCAATCAATTTGTTCGTGCTGCCGATCGCCTTTGCAGGCCTGTCGCTGGTCGGCACCGGGACCAGCAGCGATCTCTATGTGCTGTCGCTGCCGTTGTTCAGCGGCCATGATCTGCTGGCGATGGCAGCCTTCATCGGCGGCCTGTCGGCGGCAACGGCCATGGTGATCGTCGAAAGCGTGGCGTTGTCGATCATGATCTCCAACGACCTCGTCATTCCGCTGTTCGTGCGCCGCCTGCTCAAGACCTCGACCTCCGAGAACGAAGACTGGTCGACGCTGATCCTCAATGTGCGGCGCGGGGCGATCTTCATCCTGCTGTTCATCGCCTTCCTCTACTACCGCGAGAGCACCAACAGCGCGCGGCTGTCGTCGATCGGCCTGATGTCGTTCGCGGCCATTGCCCAGTTCGCGCCCGCCTTGATCGGCGGACTGATCTGGCGTGGCGCCAACGGCCGGGGTGCTGCACTCGGCATGGTCGCCGGGATCCTCGTCTGGGGCTACACGCTGCTGCTTCCATCGCTTGCCGCACCCGACACCGACATCATCGCGCACGGGCTGTTCGGCTTCGAGGCGCTGCGGCCGCAGGCGCTGTTCGGCACAGTCGCCGAACCGCTGAACCATGGCGTGTTGTGGAGCCTGTCGATCAACGCGGTGTTCTTCGTGCTCGGCTCCCTGTCGCGCGCGTCGGTGCCGTTGGAGCGCATCCAGGCGTCGATCTTCGTGCCGCGCGATGCCGGGCCGATGCCCAGCCTGCGCCGCTTCCGCACCGCCATCACCGTCAACGACCTCAAGGACACGATCTCGCGCTATCTCGGCGTCGAGCGCACCGAGCGCTCCTTCCAGTCGTTCGAAAAGACCAGCGGCGCCTCGCTGCACGGTAAAGAGCAGGCGAGCATGGACGTCATCCGCTTTTCCGAGCAGCTGTTGGCCAGCGCCGTCGGCTCTTCCTCGGCACGGCTGATCCTGTCGCTGCTGTTTCGGCGCCACGACCGCGAATCCAGGGATGCATTCCGGCTGCTCGACGACGCCACCGAGGCACTGCAGCACAATCGCGACCTCTTGCAGATCGCGCTCGACCAGATGGAGCAAGGCATCACCGTTTTCGACCGCGATTTCCGCCTGATCTGCTGGAACCGCCAGTACCGCGCGCTGTTCGACCTGCCAGACGAGATGGGCCAGGTCGGCGTCTCGCTCGACCGCATCCTGCGCCATCTTGCCGAGCGCGGCGACATTCCATCGGACCAGCGTGTGGCGATGCTCAACCGGCTGACCAGCTTCGTCAGTCCGTGGCAGATGGAGTTGAAGACCAGCGGCCGCATCCTGGAGCTGCGTTCCAACCCGATGCCGGATGGCGGCATCGTCGCCACCTATGCCGACATTTCCGGACGCGTCGAACAAGACCTGGCGCTGAAGCGCGCCAATGAATCGCTAGAGCAGCGCGTCAAGACCCGTACTATCGAGCTGACCCGCGTCAACGAAGAGCTGGCGCAGGCACAAATGCTGGCCGAGGAAGCCAATCTCGGCAAGACACGCTTCCTTGCCGCCGCCGGCCACGACATCCTGCAGCCGCTGAACGCTGCCCGGCTCTATTGCTCGTCGCTGATCGAGAAGGCAGGCAAGGGCCCCGCCGGCAAGGCAGCGGTCAACATCGAATCCTCGCTGGAATCGGTCGAGACCATTCTCGGCGCCGTGCTCGACATCTCCCGCCTCGATGCCGGCGCGATGAAGCCGGACGACACCGCTTTCAACCTCGACGGATTGCTGCGCCAGATCGGCAATGATTTTCGGCCACTGGCCGCCGAAAAGAAACTCGGCCTGACGATCATGCCGTCGTCGCTGACCGTGATGACGGACCGCAACCTGCTGCGCCGCCTGATCCAGAATCTCGTCTCCAACGCCATCAAATACACGCGTAACGGCCGTGTGCTGGTTGGCGTTCGCCGGCGCGGCGACCTGGCCGAAATCCAGGTGATCGACACCGGTATCGGCATCGCCGGCGACGAGCTGAACACCGTCTTTCACGAATTCACCCGGCTGGACGAAGGCGCACGAGAAGCCGAGGGCCTCGGTCTCGGTCTTTCCATCGTCGATCGCATCGCCCGGGTGTTGCGCCTGGAGATCCGGATCTTTTCAAATCCGGGCAAGGGTACGCGCTTCTCCGTCATCCTGCCGGTCGCGGCCGTGCAGGAGCCGCGACGCGAGATCGAAACCAGGGTCCCTGCCCGCGCGACAGCTTCGCTGGCCGGCCTGCGTGTGCTCTGCATCGACAACGATGCCCGCATCCTCGAAGGCATGCGGCTCCTGCTCGAGGGCTGGGGCTGCAATGTCGACACGATGTCAGGCTCGAGGGATCTGGCGGGTGCCACGATGCACCGCCCGGACATCGTCCTTGCCGACTACCATCTCGACGGTGAAACCGGCCTCGACATCATCGTCAGGCTGCGCGCGATCCATGGCGACGCGCTGCCGGCCGTGCTGGTCACTGCCGACCGCTCCAACGAGGTGCGCACGGCCGCGGGCGGGCTCGAGATTCCGGTGATCAACAAGCCACTGAAACCGGCAGTGCTGCGTTCGATGATGGCCAGGGTCAGGCCGCTGGCATCGGCGGCCGAATGACGATTCCGACGAGACCCGCGTGTCAGCCGGCCGGCTGCAGCGGGTCGCTGCCGATCTTGGACAGCAGGATCACTGCCTGGGTGCGGCTATCGACGCCGAGCTTCTGCAGGATGGCCGACACATGCGCCTTGATCGTCGCCTCGGAGACGCCGAGCTCATAGGCGATCTGCTTGTTGAGCAGGCCCTCGGCCAGCATGCCGAGCACGCGGGTCTGCTGCGGGGTCAGCGCCTGCAGGCGCTTGATCAGGTCGGAAATCTCGGGATCGCGCTCGACGCCGAGATCGATGCCGACGGGCGCGGCGATGTCGCCGGCAAGCACCGACTGCACGGCGTCGCGGATCTCCTCCATACTGGCCGACTTGGAGATGAAGCCGGAAGCGCCGAGATCGAGCGCACGCCTGATGGTCGCCGGATCGTCATGCGCCGAGACCACGACCAACGGCACCGCCGGATGGATGCCGCGCAGCGAGATCAGGCCGGAAAGGCCGCTGGCGCCCGGCATCGACAGATCTAACAGCACCAGATCGACATCTTCGTTGGCCACGACCAGCGCCTTGGCGCTCTCGAAATCACCGGCCTCGTGGATTGCCGCGACATTGCCTATGCCGGCGAGCGCTTCGCGCAGCGCACCGCGAAACAGCGGGTGGTCGTCGGCGATGACGAAAGAATAGCCTGACGGCAAATGTCCCTCCCCGAATCCCGATGATTTTTTAGCTCTTTGCGGGACCAGTTGGACGATTATGAGGGGCTGCGCGCTGTTTTCAAGCGGCAAAGCCAGCGCGCCGCGTTTTCCCTGTTTCGAGCGCTCAGGTCTTCTGCGAGTTGAGCTGGGCGCCGTTGTCCTTGTCCATATCCTTGACGATGCCCATGAAACCACGCAGGAAACGCTCCATGTAGCTCATCGTCTTGTTGAAATCCTCCTCGCTCGGCAATTGCGATTCGAGGCGGGCGGAGAGCGAATTCTCGAGCTTGGTAACGCGCTCGTCCATCGCCTTCATCGAGGTCTGGAGGCGGTCGACCTCATCCTGGAAAGCGGCGCGTTCGTCGGCCGCCATCTTGCAGACGAGCTGGCCGGAGCGTTCCTCGCAGATCGACATCGCACCGGTCTGCGTATCCATGCGGACAAAGCCGTTATCAGACTTTTCCAGCCGGTAGCGATCGGTTTCTTCCGAATAAGCTGAAGCCGCGACCAGCGAAACGAGCGCGGCGGGGATCAAGATGTGCTGCAGACGCATGTTGTCCTCCATGGCCAAAGCCTGATTTATCGCATGTTTGCGCCGGAAATGGGGAAGACCCTTGGCTTGGTCTTTCCCGCGTGGCTGGTTCGGACTATAGCGCAACCATGTCTCAGTTTATCTACAAGATAACCCCGGAAGCGCCTTGGCGCGAGGCCGAAGCCAATGGCCGCTTCACCGGCGCGCCGATCGATGTCGCCGACGGCTTCATCCATTTCTCCACGGCAGGGCAGGTCAGGGAAACGGCGGCGAAGCATTTTGCCGGCCAGACCGGCCTCCTGCTGGTCGCCATCGACGGCTCGCGTCTGGGCGCCGCGCTGAAATACGAGGTCTCGCGGGGCGGCGCGCTGTTTCCGCATCTCCATGGCGTGCTGGACCTGAAAGCTGTCCTTTGGGTCCGACCGCTGCCGATTGGCGCCGACGGTACCCACCAGTTCCCGGCACTGGAGGCCGGATGAGCGTGCTCGACCGGCTCGGCCAGAAGCTGCTGTTCACATTCGATCCGGAAACCGCGCATGGCATGTCCATCGCAGCGCTGCGATGCGGCCTGCCTGTCGGCGCGCGGACAACGCGCGATGCGCGGCTGAAGGTGACGGTCTGCGGCATCGATTTCCCCAACCCGCTCGGCATGGCGGCCGGCTATGACAAGAACGCCGAGGTGCCCGATGCGCTGCTTGGGCTCGGCTTCGGCTTTGCCGAGGTCGGCACGGTCACGCCTCTGCCGCAGGCTGGCAACCCGAAACCGCGCATCTTCCGGCTGACGGCGGATGAAGCGGTGATCAACCGGCTGGGCTTCAACAATGAAGGCCACGCGGCCGCCGAAAAGCGCCTCACTGCCCGCAAGGGCCGTCCCGGCATCGTTGGCGTCAATATCGGCGCCAACAAGGACAGCGCCGACCGCATCGGCGACTATGAGCGCGGCGTTACCCGCTTTGCGCCCTACGCCAGCTATCTGACCGTCAACATCTCCTCGCCCAACACGCTGGGCCTGCGCAACATGCAGGCGCGCGAGCAGCTCGGCGAGCTTTTGTCACGCGTCATGGCCGCGCGCGCCGCCGCAACGGTGCAACCGCCGGTCTTCCTCAAGATCGCGCCGGACCTGGTCGAGGCCGAACTGGAAGACATCGCTGCAGAGGTGACCGAGAAGCGGATCGACGGTGTCATCGTCTCCAACACCACCATCTCCCGGCCAGGGCTGCGCAGCGGCGACGCCGCGCGCGAGACAGGCGGGCTCTCCGGCAGACCACTGTTCGAACGCTCGACCATCGTGCTGGCCAGAATGCGCAAACTGCTCGGGCCAGAGCTTGCCATCATCGGCGTCGGCGGCGTCGATTCGACCGACGCGGCGCTGGAAAAGATCCGAGCCGGCGCCGATCTCGTTCAGCTCTATACCAGCATGATCTATGCCGGCCCCGCACTGCCGGGCCGGATCGTCGCCGGGATGGCACGCTTTGCCGAAACGGGGCGCCTCAGATCCATTCGCGATTTGCGCGACAGCCATCTCGATCAATGGGCGTCGAAACCGCTCAGCTGAACGCCGTCCGCAATCGCAGCCGCAAAATCGTCAGCAGGCTGAAGCCCCGCGCCAGCAAGAAGACGTGCAACGCCGCCCACAGGCCATGATTGCCGAAGGCAGGCGCCAAGGTGAGCAACGCGACCACAAAGACCAGGAACGACAGCAGCATCATGTTGCGCATGTCACGCGACCAGGTCGCACCGATGAAGACGCCGTCCATCTGGAAAGCCAGGACGCCGCTCAAGGCAGTGAACGCTGCCCACGGCAGGTAGATATCGGCGACTGAACGGACCTCCACCGACGTCGTCACGAGAGCAACCAGATTGGCGCCGGCCAGCAGTAGCACCAGGGTCGCCGCGCCCGCCAGCCCGAACCCCCAAAACAAGGTGAGCCGCACGGCCTGCCGGAACGGTGTTGCCGCACGCGCGCCGACGGCACGGCCGGCCAGTTGTTCGGCGGCGGTGGCAAAGCCATCGAGGAAATAGCCGGCAACGAGAAAGAAATTCATCAGCACGGCGTTGGCGGCCAGCGTCACCGTGCCGAACTGCGCACCCTGGCGGGTGAACAGCGCGAACGCGGCCAGCAGCGAGAACGAACGGATCATGATGTCGCGGTTGAGCGACAGCATGCGCAAGAAGGCGGCCATGTCGAGCAGGCGGTGGCGTGGCAAGGACGGCGCCGCCCGGAACCGGCGGACCACGATCGCCAGGCCGAGCAGCATGGCAAGGAACTCACCGGCGACGGTAGCCCAGGCGACGCCTGCTACGCCCCAGCCAAGCTTCAATCCAAGCAGGAAGCAGAGCGCGATGTTGATGCCGTTCAGCACCAATTGCAGCATCAGCCCGAGCCCGCCCTCGCCGCGCCCCAGGACATAGCCGAGGATGGCATAGTTGATCAGCGAGAAGGGGGCTGCGAGCATCCTGATGTGGATATAGACGGCCATTGCCTCGCTGACGCGCGGTTCGGCGCCCATGAACTTTTGCCCCGCGATGGCAACCAGTGGCGCAAGTGCGGCGAGCACGATGCCGGCGACAACCGCGATCAGCACCGCGCGCCAGAACACCGCCTGTTCCTCCAGTTCGTCGCCGCGCCCGAAGGCCTGGGCGACGAGGCCGGTGGTGCCCGAACGCAGGAAATTGAAGGTGGTGAAGACGACGTCGAAAACAAGCGCGCCCGCCGCCAGGCCGCCGAGCAAGGCGGCGTCGCCGAACTGGCCGACGACAGCCGTGTCGACCAGGCCGAGCATCGGTGTCGTCAGATAGGCAAGCGTCATCGGCACCGCGATGGCGAGCACGGACCGGTTGGTGACGACAAAGGACCTGGCGTCGGCTGGGATTGCACCCTTGTCCAAAGGATTGCTGCCTTGCTGATTGCGGCTTGGCTGATTGCGGCTTGATCGAACAGCCGGTGTGCCCCATTTTGCCGGCATCGCGCAATCACCCATCCCGTGACGGCCAACCGAATCCCCGGTCTGGCGCGAGCCCGCCGGACCGAGTTCATGCCCCTGCAGATCGTCCACCATCCCGACTACGACGCCGGCTTCGCCGTCAACCATCGCTTTCCGATGAGCAAATATCCGCTGCTGATGGACGCCTTGCGCGCACGCGGTCTGGCCGGGCCCGGCGCGCTCAACACCACCGAACCGGCGCGGGCATCATGGCTGAAGCTTGCCCATGCGGCGGAGTATGTCGACCAGGTCATCAACTGCTCGGTGCCTGAAAAAATCGAGCGAGAGATCGGCTTTCCGGTTGGCCCACGTGTCTCCTTGCGCGCCCAGCTTGCCACTGGCGGCACGGTACTGGCGGCGCGGCTCGCCTTGCGCCACGGCATCGCCTGCAACACTGCCGGCGGCAGCCATCACGCGCGGCGTTCGCAAGGCGCCGGCTTCTGCACCTTCAACGATGTCGCTGTCGCCGCGCTGGTGCTGCTTGCCGAGGGCGCCGCGCGAAACATTCTGGTCGTCGATCTCGACGTGCATCAGGGCGACGGCACGGCCGACATTCTCGCGGACGATCCACGTGTGTTCAGCTTTTCCATGCATGGCGACCGCAACTACCCTGCGCGCAAGATCGCCTCCGACCTCGATGTCGCGCTGCCCGACGGCACAGGTGACGCTGCCTATATCGAAAGGCTCGCCGCCATCCTGCCGGAATTGTCGGCGCAAGCGCATTGGGACATCGTCTTCTACAATGCCGGCGTCGACGTCCATGCCGAGGACCGGCTTGGACGGCTGTCGCTATCGGATGACGGCCTGCGCGCCCGCGACGACATGGTGATCAGCCACTTTCGCACGCTGGGCATTCCCGTCTGCGGCGTCATCGGTGGTGGTTATTCAACCGATGTGGCAACGCTCGCCGCTCGCCACGCCATCCTGTTCGAGGTGGCGTCAAGCCATATCAGATAATCCTTTTACGCATGATCTTGTCCGAAAACCGGTTCCCACTTTTCGGGATCATGTTCTACTTCCGATAGCTGGCGATCCTGACGAGGATGAAGGCCGGGACGACGATCGCCGCACCCAGCAGGATGTAGCCGAGAAAGCGATCGATGGCGTGGAAGCCGAGATCCCAGAGATCGGTGAAGAACTTCCGGATGCCATAGAACACGTCCATCGGCGACCAGCCGAAGGCATTCATGACCAGGCCGACGAGGAACGACACCACCAGCAGCTTCAGGATCACCCTGAGCGGCGAGTCGCCGAGAAAGCGCGTCAATGCGGACAAGGCCCGTCTCCCGATTGAGGTGCCCAGACTCGAGGGCGTCGGCCCAGACATACGCACTTGGCTTCCCGGCTTCAAGCTGACAGGTTTGCTTGGATAGCCGAGGCCTTGGACGAGACCGAGCGCGGCACTGTCGTGCGAATGATACTGATCGAGCCCATGCCGATTTGCTAAGAATCGGTAAATAGCACCTATCTAATTTGTTGAAAATAAAGCGAAAAATCTTCATTTTTCGATTTCCCGCAATGTGCGTGCAATTTTCGCCTGCGAGATAATCCACGTCTTTCAGGCAGAGGTTGCGCGAAAGATCCGGTCACCCACCACGACTGCCTTGCGTCAGTTCCCCGTGACCCGCGCGACCGTTCCCGACGAGACAAGTGAGCCGGAGCAATGACAGCCCAACGGTCAGGCTCCCAAGAGATCAACCTGCGTGTCATCGGATGCGCGTGCGTGTGGAGTAATGCAATGTCCCCAAGCAATGATGCTGCTGACGGCAAGCGCGCTTGGCATATGCCTGAACGGTTCGGCAATGGCCGCCGATCTTTCGCCTGCCTACAACGATCCCCCCGCCTTCGAGTGGAGCGGCGCTTATGTCGGCGTGCATGGCGGCACGGCGTTCACAGGGATGCCAAACCCGTTTGCGGGCAGGAATGGTCTCAGCGGCGGCATCCAGGCCGGCTATAATCAGCAAGTAGGCCCGGGAATCCTGGGGGCCGAGATCGAAGGCTCCTATCTGGGCAGCGCCGAGCACGACATCGAGGGCGGCAAGATCAAGGAAAAGTGGCGCGGTGCCGCCAAGGCCAGGGCCGGCTTGAGCTTCGACCAGACGCTGCTCTTCGGAACCGGGGGCGTTGCGATGACCAAATTCGACAAGGGCGACAAGGTGAGCAGCACCGACGGATGGAAACTCGGCTATCTTGTCGGCGCCGGTATCGAGCAGGGTTTCGCCGGCGGCCTCTCGGCCAAGGTCGAATATGACTATGTCCGCACCCCCGGCGTCGAAACGACGTCGGCCTTTGGCAAATCCAAGGCGACGATCGGCAGCCATGAACTGAAGGCCGGCATCAACTATCGGTTCTAGAGAAGGCCCCGGTTCGGTTGAACTCAGCCGTCTTGTAGTCCGTTCGAACAGAGCTTGCGCGGTGCCCGGAGGCAATGGGTGCCGCGCAATTGCGTGCCTCCATCTGCGCCGGCATCGGCGCGCATCAGCAGACTGCGCCCCAGCCAACTCGTCCGTAATGTCGATGCAATCTTCACACCCTAGGTGCCGCGGATGACTTTGATGATGGGAATCAGATAATGCCCAAACGCAGCGCAAATCAACTTATGTGGATATCAAAGGCGTTCTTCGTCGCAATCGTGCTGGCGCTGACGGGATGCGCCTCCGACATCATGAAGAACTACATCGGGCAACCGGTCGAATCGGTCGTTCTGGACTACGGTCCGCCAACCGCCGTCGTTGACCTCGGCCAGGGCGAGCGGGCCTATCAATGGCGCAAAATATCCACCAATGCGGTTTCCGGGACCTCCAGCGGCGAGGATCGCCACACAAAACACGGAACAGTCTACGAAGAGACCGAAACGCCGGGCTATATCGAACGTCAGGAATGCTTCTATACGTTCTACGCCCGCTCTTCGGGCGGCCGATGGTTCATCACCAATTTTCGCCAACCGAAGCTGGAATGCGAATGAATTGCCTCAGCCCGCTGGTTGCCCGTGACGGGGGATGCGCATGCGCATCCTGCTGATCGAGGACGAACTGGAAATGGCCTCGGTGCTGAAGACGGCGCTCGAGCGCCAGGACATCATCGTCGATCATGCCGCGACACTGGCCGATGCCGAGGCCATGGCCCGGCTCGGATATCACGACGCCGTGGTGCTGGACCGCCGCCTGCCGGATGGCGACGGCCCCAGCCTGATACCGCGCCTGCGGGCCTTGCATCTGGATGTGCCGGTGATCGCGCTGACGGCGCTCAGCGGGCTCGACGACCGGGTGGCCGGGCTCGACGCCGGTGCCGACGACTACATGGTCAAGCCGTTCGCCACGGTGGAACTGGTTGCCAGGCTCAATGCCTTGCACAGGCGTTCGTTCACCACGCGCGCCAACCAGACGGTGGTCGGCCGCCTCACCTATGATTTCCGCCATCGCGAGGCGCTTGTCGAGGATCAGGCGCTGGAGCTGCCGCGGTGCGAACGGCTGGTGCTCGAAACGCTCATCCGCAGGCCGGGCCGGACCATCATGCGCGGCACCCTGGAAGAAGCCGTCTATGCCCTCGACGACGAGATCGGCTCCAATGCACTGGATGCGCACATTTCGCGGCTGCGCCGCAAGCTAGACGATGTCGCTGCCGGCATCGAGATCAGGGCCATCCGCAACCTCGGTTATCTCTTGCGGGCGGCCTCGTGAAGAAGCCGCGCACACGCTCTCTGCAATGGGTGCTGGTGCGGCGGCTGATCCTGCTGCAGGCGGCGACGCTTCTCATCTTCATCGTGCTGTGCGCAGCCGCGCTGTGGATCGCCAATCCGCGGCTGCTGGTCGACAACGAGGCTGCCGTCGCCGCCATCAAGGAGGCCGTCGACCGAGACGGGAACGGCAAGCTGATCGTCCATCAGACCGACGAGCTCGCCACCTTTCGCGAGGGCTTCCCCAATGTCTGGTACATCGTTCGCGACGGCAGCGGCCAAAGTGTCCGTTTCGGCAACGTGCCTGATGTCTACGCCAGGAATTTTGGCGATCTGCTTGGCGAGGCTGATCATGCCACCATCGGATTTTCCGAAGATGACTTGAGGCCGGAGGCCTATCTCGAAAGGGTTTCGACCAAGGCGGGCACGGTGCAGATCATCGCCGCGACACGGTCGTCGCGCGACGAAACCGAAGGGCTCGAAGTCAACATTTCGGCGACTATCGACGTCGCCAGGAATCCCGACGGCAGCAGGAACTGGGAGAAAGCGCTTCCGGCCCTCGCGGTCATCATCATCATCCTCCTGTTGCCGATCGTCCTCGTGATGGGAACCACGACCCTGGTGACCACGCCCGCGGTGGTGCGCCGGTCCTTGCCGGCCTTGTCGAAACCGTCCAGCAGGCCGCGCGCATCGATATCAGTACGCGCGCGATGCAGCTGCCGGTCAAGAATGTGCCGCAGGAAATCGCGCCATTGGTGCATGCGTTCAACCAGACGCTGGCGCGTCTCGCCCAAGGTTATGACCGGCACAATCGCTTCCTCATCGATGCGGCCCATGAACTGCGCACGCCGATCGCCATCTTGCGTACACGCGCCGAATTGCTGAAGCAGGAACCGCAAAGCGCGCGCCTGCTTCATGACATCGAGCGGCTGTCGCATCTCGCGCAACAGCTGCTCGACCACCAATTCGACCACCAATTGCTCGACCGCCCGACGGACCAGCGCCAGATCATCGATCTCCGCGACCTTGTCAGCCGGGTCGCCGCCGACTTCGCCCCGCTTGCCATCGAGGCCGGCTATGACCTTGCCTTCGAGCCCTCGCCCGACAAGGCCCATGTCGAGGTCAACGTCCTGCAGATCGAACGCGCGCTCGCCAATCTTGTGCGCAATGCCATCGACCATGGCGGCGGCAACGGCACGATCACCATAGCCATCGACGAGACCGGCGGCGTCGAAGTGCGAGATGAAGGCCCGGGCATTCCGGCGGAAGAGCACGAGAATGTCTTCGAACCCTTCTACCGCTTGCAGCCGCAGTCACGTGGGGCAGGTCTGGGTTTGAACCTTGCCCGACAGATCGCGTTGCTGCACAATGGTACCATTCGGATATTGACCGGGCCCTGGCGGGGTGCCCGCATCCGCATGGAACTGCAGGTTCGTTCATGATTTTGGCCACTGACGGCAGAAGGGCAAGCCGACTAAACGTTGCCGCTGGCTTATCTGTTTTCTAACCAATTCCCGCTATTGCCATTCCAATAGCGGGAGCAAGGGCTTTTGGTGGAGATGGAGAAAAACACCGCGCGAAGCGCCGTCATGTTGTCGGTGGTCGTCCCATGCTACAACGAGCTGGATGGGGTGGCCGAACTTCATCGACGGGTGACGGACGCATGCCTGGAACAGGGCTCGTCCTATGAGATCGTGCTTGTCATCGACGGCGCGACCGACGGCACGCGCGAGGCCATTTTCCAGTTGGCCGAAACGGACGACCATGTCGTCGCCATCGACCTTGCCCGCAACTACGGCCACCAAATCGCGTTGAGCGCGGGGCTCGAATTCTGCCGCGGCCAGCGCATTCTCATTCTCGATGCCGACCTGCAGGATCCGCCTGAGCTGCTCGACGCGATGATGGCGAAGATGAATGAAGGCTTCGATGTCGTTTACGGCCAGCGGCAGAGCCGCGACGGCGAAAGCTGGTTCAAGCTCGCCTCCGCCTCGATGTTCTATCGCTTGCTGCGCCGCATAGTCGACGTCGAGATCGCGGCGAATTCGGGGGATTTCCGGTTGATGAGCCGCCGCGCGCTCGACCATCTGAACGCGATGCCCGAGCGCTACAGGTTCATTCGCGGCATGGTGAGCTGGATCGGGCTGAAACAGGTGGCCTTCCCCTATGAAAGACACCGGCGCTTTGCTGGCACCACCCACTATCCCCTGAAGAAGATGGTTCTTCTGGCGGTCGACGCGATGACCAGCTTTTCCATCGCGCCGCTGCGGTTCGCCTCGCTGCTCGGAATGCTGTTCGGGCTTCTGGGGCTGGTTGTGCTCTGCTACACCCTCATCGAATGGTCGGTCGGAAACGTTTTGCCCGGCTGGACCAGCCTTGCCGCGATCGTGCTTATCCTGGGCAGCGTCCAGCTTATGGTGCTTGGTATCTTCGGCGAGTATCTCGGGCGCATGTACATGGAGACAAAGCGGCGGCCGCTTTACTTCGTCAACGAGATCGTTTCGCGCAACCGGGCAGCCAGTGACAAGGATCTGCCGGTCCATCGCCTGCAGAAAATGGCGAAGAGGGCCGCTCGTGCTTGAGGCGGAGTTCGACCAGTTTGCACGAGAATACCAGGAGCAGCATGCCGCCAGCATAAAGCTGAGCGGCGAAACCCCAGACTTCTTCGCCAAATACAAGATCGACGACATCGCCGCGACGCTGCGGCGGGCCGGCGTGAAACCGCGACGGATACTCGATTTCGGCGCCGGTGTCGGCAATTCGCTCGGCCACTTGCGCGATGCCTTTCCCGACAGCGAGATCACCTTGCTCGATCCTTCGCGCGAATCGCTCGACATCGCCAGCAAGCGCTTTCCCGGCCAGGCCGCCTTCACGCATTTCGATGGCAAGACAATTCCCTTTGCCGACGGCAGCTTCGACCTGGCCTTCGCGGCTTGCGTCTTCCACCACATTCCCGAGGACCTCCAGGTCGGACTGCTCGCGGAGATCGGCAGGGTGCTGGCCGATGGCGGCAGCTTCTTTGTTTTTGAGCATAATCCGTGGAACCCGCTAACCACGCACGCGGTGAGAAATTGCGCCTTCGACGAGAATGCGGTTTTGATAAATGCGCGCGAGATGCGCAGGCGCATGGCCGCGGCCGGACTTTCCAACACCCGGATCGTCTACAGGATTTTCTTTCCCCGGCTGCTTGCGAGGCTGAGGCCATTCGAGCGCTTCCTCACTAAGATACCTGTCGGAGCCCAATATTTTGCGCATGCGGTCAAACCTGCCATTTGACTATCCGAGGATGCTGCGATTTGGCGCCGTCGGTCTGTTGAACACGGCGCTGGGATACGCGGTCATTCTTGCCGGGCTTGCGCTGGGTTTTGGCGACATCGTCTCCAACGCCACGGGCTATGCCGCCGGTCTTGTCCTCGGCTTCTTCCTCAACCGCCAATGGACGTTCACACGAGCCGATGGTTTCCGCGCCGGAACCCTGTTGCGATATGGGGGCGTCTTCCTGGTCGCCTACAGCATCAATCTGGCAGTCGTGATCGCCGCCCGCTCAGCAGGCTTCACCGAAAGCCCCCTGGTTCATCTGGCGGGAATCTGCGTCTATTCGGTTGTCTTCTACCTCGGTTCGGCTCACTTCGTGTTTGTCGGACGCGAAGGTCGCGCAGACGATAGGGTCGACCGGAACATTCACTTGACCGATAGGCCCCGGCGGGCGCCGACCAGTCGAACTCCTTGAACCAAACTGTCATCGGAAACGATTAGAGGCGGCGCACCATGGACAACGCCCAAGCCAGTGTGGAGGCCGCAACGTACGACGAGCGGATCCGCCTGATATTCTGCCTGTTCACGGCCTGTGTCGCGGCGGTGGTGCTGGCCGCCTTTGCCCCTTCCATCCTGCAGGATCCCGACAGTTGGTGGCAAGTGAAGGTCGGACTGGATCTCCTGGCAAACCGGACATTTCCGACGGTCGACCCTTACTCCTACACTTTTGCCGGCCAGCCATGGATTGCCAAGGAGTGGCTGGGCCAGGTCCTGCTGGCTCTTGCCTACCGGTCAGCAGGCTGGAACGGCGTGGTCGCCCTGATCATCGCCATGATTTCCCTGACGGTTTTCCTGATGGGGTGGTTTCTCAGCACATGGCTGAAGCCGATCCTGTCGATTGCGTTGGCCTTTGTCGCGGCGGTCGCGATCGGCCCGATCTATACTGGGCGCCCACATATCTTCACCTTCCCGATCATCATCGTCTGGACGGCGGTGCTCTTTCGTGCGGCAAGGGAAGAAAGGGCGCCGCCCTGGTGGCTGCTTTTGCTGGTTGTGTTGTGGGCGAACCTGCACGCCACCTTCACCGTGAGCTTCGTCATCGCAGCTTTCGCCGGTCTCGATCTGCTGACGCGCACAGGTCTCTCGAAACCGGCCCTCTTGGCGAAATGGATCGCATTCGGTCTGCTTTGCCCGCTGGTCAGCCTGATCCACCCCTATGGCGTCCAGGCCATCCTGGCGACCTTCGCGGTGGCCTATGGCAATGAGGCAGTGTCGCTGATCGTGGAATGGCGACCGTTCAATGTGCAGGATTACCCTCTCCAGGAAGTTGTGATGCTGGTGGCACTGTTCGGGCTGCTGGTGTCACGGTTGCGAATTGGCTGGGCCAAGGCGTTGTTCATCGTCTTCACCTTGCATGCCTTTCTCGCCCACTTGCGATTCATGTATCTGTTCTTCCTCCTGGTTCCGGTGGTGATCGCGATGGAGGTTGCACAGCAATATCCCTCGCTTTCGGCCACCGCATGGCTGGCTGAGAAGCGCGACGGGCTGGAACAATTCTTCGCCAGGCGGTTCTACGCGATTTGCGGCGCGGCAGCTGTTTTGCTGATCGGCGCGGTCGCCGTGCTCGGCAGCGCCTACCAACTCGTGCCGAGCCCGAACCATTCGGCCAGCGGGGCGCTGGCATTCGCCGAAAGCCATCATCTGTCCGGCAACGTGCTGAATTCCTACAATTTCGGCGGCACCCTGATTTTCCACGGGATCAAGACCTATATCGACGGCCGGACGGACCAGCTCTTCCTGGGCGGTTTCACAAAAGCCGATGACGAGACGGGGCACAGCAACGGCAAGCCGCTCCTCGAAGCCCAGCTGAAGAAATACGCAATAGGCTGGGCGCTGCTGGCAGCCAACGACAATCGCATTCCCTTTCTCGACCAACTGGGCTGGAAGCGGGCCTATTCGGACGCTTACGCGGTGATCTACCTGCCCGGCGCCTGATCCTGCCGCGCCGGCGCGAACCGGCTTCGTCAGCATTCGAACTGGCATATGCCTTGACACTCATATTGCGGTGCAGCAAAGTTGCGCCGCAGAGGACAGGCCTGTGAGACCGACGAGCCGGGATTTTTTACGCGAGCGGGACATTGCCGTATGAGCGGCGTCTCGAACTCCGCATCACCAATGCCTCCGGCTGCGGCGCGCGCGAGCCGGCCCGGATGAACTACAGGCGCGACATCGATGGCCTGCGGGCCGTGGCGGTGCTGCCCGTCCTGCTCTTCCACTTCGGCGTCTCCGCCATTCCCGGCGGCTTCACCGGCGTCGATATCTTCTTCGTCATATCGGGCTATCTGATCAGCGGCAGCCTGCTCGACGATCTCGAGCGCGGCCAGTTCTCGATCGGTCGCTTCTATTGGCGCCGCGCACGGCGCATCCTGCCGGCGCTGACCTTCGTCATCCTGCTCGCGAGCATTGCCGCCTGGTTCATCCTGCTACCGTCGGACCTGCACGAATTCAGCTTGAGCGTGATCGCCGCCTCGACCTTCTGGTCGAACATGTATTTCTGGAAGACGACGAACTATTTCTCCATCGACGCCGAACTGCGGCCACTGCTGCACACATGGTCGCTTTCGGTCGAAGAGCAGTATTATATCTTCGCGCCGATCCTGCTCTATTTGATCTACCGATATCTCTCGAGGCGCTGGCTGACGGTACTGCTGCCGATCGCCATCGGCAGCTTTGCCGTGGCGGTCATGGCAACCTCGCTTGCGCCGACCGCCGGCTTCTATCTGTTGCCGACGCGCCTCTGGGAACTGGCGCTTGGCGCCATGCTGATGCTGAAGAAGCCACCGGCGCTTGCCAGCCGGCCGGCGATGGAACTCATCGGCCTCGCGGGCTTTGCCCTGATCGCCTTCGGCTTCCTAACGATTTCGGAGAGCGACCCGTTTCCGGGTTACAATGCCTTGTTCCCCTGCATCGGAACCGCCCTGCTCATCTATGCGGGCCACGATCACCCCGGCGCCGACAGGCCGGCACCTCTTGCGACCCGCGTCCTTCGGTTCGCGCCGCTGGTCTGGGTTGGCCTCATTTCCTATTCGCTCTACCTCGTTCACTGGCCGATCAATTCGTTCGTCCACTATCTCTCGCTGAAGGCCATCGGCGTGCCGACGGTCATCGCGATGATGGTGGCCAGTTTCGCCCTGGCGACATTTTCCTGGAAGTATGTCGAGCAGCCTTTTCGCCGGAAACGGGCGTTCACCGCCCCACTGCCGATCTTCGCCTTTTCGGCGACTGCGATCGCCCTGCTCTGTGTCGGCGGCTTGGCCGGTGCGCTCGGCGGTGGTTTTCCGCAACGGTTCCCGGACTTCTCGACGGAGCCGATCCGGGTCGGCGACTGGCGCAACGGCGTCTGTTTCAACGAAGGGGCCGGCATCGACACCTGGAACCTCGCCGACTGCACCCGCACGCAGGGCTTTGCCACCAACGTGCTTTTGTGGGGAGATTCCTTCGCCGCCCACTATGTTTCGGGACTAGACGCCAACGCCCAGAAAATCCAGGCCAATGTCATCCAGTACACCTATGCCGGCTGCCCGCCCGACCTGACCTATTTTTCCTATGCCCGGCCAAGCTGTACGCTTTTCAACGAACGGGCTCTGTCGATTATCCGCGACGCCAACATCCGGGCGGTGATACTGAGCGGCCGATGGACCGACTACCAGGTCAGAGGCTTCGATGGCCTGCAAAAAACGATCGATCGTCTTCGCGACATGGGCGTCAAGGTCTATGTCATCGGCCAATCGCCGGAATTCATCGCCGACGTCCAGAAAATCGCTTTCTTCGCAAGACGGGAGCATGCCGGGAATACGTCCTGGCCGACGGCCATGGATTCGGGCATCAACAAGCGGGTGCTGCCGTTCGCCAAAGGGGCGACATTCATAGATCCGCTGGTATATCTGTGCGATGCGGCCGGCTGTTCGTACGCCGATGCCGACAGCAAGCAATTTCTCTATTTCGATTATGGTCACTTCTCTTCCGCCGGCGCGACATTAGCCATCTCGAAGTACTGGCCAAGCTTTGCCGCCGGCAACAAGCTCGCCAGGGCAAGATAGCAATCGCAGGTCGATACGCATCGCCGCAGCCTGCGGTGTAAAAGCCGCTTTGCGATTGCCCGAAGGCCAACCCACATGGTAACGAGGGATCGCGCGGGTATGATGTAATGGTAGCTTGTCAGCTTCCCAAGCTGAACGCGAGGGTTCGATTCCCTCTACCCGCTCCAGCCACCAATGGCGCCAGAAACAATTTCAGCGCCTGCCTGTTCGTCGAACACAACCGAGCAGCCCCGTGCAAGCGCGACCGTTGCAAGCGCGTTTGCCACTACGTCATCCGATGAGACGAAATCGCCGGTCAGTACCCGCAATTCTTCCACGCCTTCAGCCATCGATACGAAATTCCCGACAGATCGTTCGTGCTTGCAGGCCTCGACCACGCAAAGCAGGTCGATCATTTCGAAGCTGCGCATGTTCGGTCTCCTGAAGAAATCGTCCGTTGCAGGGATATGAACGCATCGGCAGGAAATAATGTTCCCGCCTTGCTGTTCGCCAGCCCCGAACTCGACGCCTGGCCGAGCCGTCATCCCACCTCTCGCAGGATGAAGTCGTGCAGCATCTTGGCGGCCGGCGACAGCACACGGTTCTTCACCGTGATCAGGCTGTAGGGCCTGACCTCGATGTCGAATTCGGTCTGCACGACGTCGATGGCGCCGGCCAGCCCATCGGGATTCTGGATGAATTTCGCCACCTGGACCGATACTGGCGCAATCGCATCGGAATGCGCGACCATGACCAGGGTCAAGAGCAGCGAGCTGGTGTTGAGGATACGGTCCGGCAAAGCGATGTTGCGGTTGAGGAAATTGCTCTCCATCGCCTGGCGCAAAGGCGACCCGCCCGACTGGAAAACCCAATCGTAGGCGGCGGTGTCCTCCAGCCGCACCGCCTCGCCCTTGGTGAGCGGATGGCCCCTGCGCACGATCAGGCAGGCCTTCTCGACGCCGATCACGCGCGACTCGAAGAGCCGCGGATTGAGATCGTCAGGGATGCGCGCGATGATGAAATCATGGCGTGTGGCGATCAATTCGCGTGCCAGCACGTTGGAGGTCTCGACCTGCATGGTGATCTCTATGCGCGGATAGATGCGGCGGATTTCGCGAATCGCCGGCACCGCCAGCTCGATTGCCGGTGCCGTCACTGCGCCGAGGAACACCGAGCCGCCTTTGCCCGCCTTGAGTTCGGAAATTTCGCGGTCGACCTCGCGCATTTCTAGGAGGATCGAGCGCGCGCGCCTGGATAATGCCTTGCCGAAAGGCGTCAAGGTGATGCCGCGCGGCAGCCTTTCGCACAGCTTGACCTCCAGCACGGCCTCCATTTCGCTGATCATGCGCGAAGCCGCCGGCTGAGAAATGTTCATAACTTGGGCTGCCGCGCTCACCCGGCCATGGTCGTCGAGCGCGACGATCATGCGCATATGGCGTAAGCTGAGGCCACTGCGCAGCAAGGTTTCGCCGTCGCCCGGCATCTCTCTGTAACCATTTGAAATCGCAGTCGGATTCCTTAGCGCCGCCATAGCCTCTCCTTGCTTCTGTTCGCAGGCGGCCAGCGGTCGCGCCAGCCGTCTCGCCTCGATAGCATATACCAATATTGATATAGCAATCATCAAAGATCGCATTTGACAGTTATGGCAAAGGATCACAACCTTCGCGCGTTCCGAGACGCGACGGTCGCAGACGAGAAAAATCGTATCGATTGAAATCAGCGCCTCGGGGCCATGGGAGGATACCGGAGATCGATATGACGGCAGCAGTGCCTTGGCGCTTCTGCACGATTGCGCGGCCCGCGACCCCCGGGGTGCCGCGTCCATCAACCAGGGAGAGTTAAGTGAAAATCATCAAGACGTTAGTCGCCGCCTTGGCGGTCAGCATCGCGGCCATGTCGGCCACCGCCTACGCAGCCGACAAAGGCCTCGTCGGCGTGCTGATGCCCACCAAGACCTCGCAGCGCTGGATCAATGACGGCGACGCCGTCAAGTCCCAGCTCGAGGCTCTGGGCTACACCGTCGACCTGCAATATGCGCAGGACGACATTCCAAACCAGCTCAGCCAGCTGGAAAATGAAATCACCAAGGGCCCGAAGGCGCTGATCATCGCCTCGATCGACGGCACCACCCTGTCGGACGCGCTGCAGAAGGCCGCTGACGCCGGCGTCGTCGTCGTCGCCTATGACCGCCTGATCAAAAAGACCGCCAATGTCGACTACTACACGACCTTCGACAATTTCGGCGTCGGCGTCATCCAGGCGAATTCGCTGGTCAAGGGCCTCAAGGAGCGTTTCCCGAACACCAAGCCGTGGAACGTCGAACTGTTCGGCGGCTCGCCCGACGACAACAACGCCTTTTTCTTCTACAATGGCGCGATTTCCGTCCTGCAGCCACTGATCGACGACGGCTCGATCAAGATCAAGTCCGGCCAGACCGGCATGGACAAGGTCGGCACGCTGCGCTGGCTGGCGGCAACCGCTCAGGCCCGCATGGACAATCTGCTCTCGGCCAACTACTCGGACGGCAGCCGCGTCGATGGCGTTCTGTCGCCCTATGACGGCCTGTCGCGTGGTATCACCGCATCGCTGCGCGCTGTCGGCTACGGCACGGACGCTCAGCCCTGGCCGATCGTGACCGGTCAGGACGCCGAGACCGCCTCGGTGAAGCTGATCATCTCGGGCGAGCAGTACTCGACCGTGTTCAAGGACACCCGCGAACTGGCCAAGTCGACCGTTGAGCTCGTCGACAAGGTGCTGTCGGGTGGCAAGCCGGATGCCCTCGACACCAAGACCTACAACAACGACGTCAAGGTCGTTCCCTCGATCCTCTTGACGCCGCATGAAGTCGACAAGTCGAACTACCAGGCGCTGGTCGTCGACTCCGGCTACATCAAGGCCGACGAGCTGAAGTAATTCGGTTTCAAATCCAGGGGTCCTGCGCAACGCAGGGCCCCTTTTCGTTCACCAGCAGGCCCGGTATTGTTACCGACCTCGCCGGCAGTGTTTGCCGACCTCTCAGGGAGCGGTAGTCCCAATGGCCTCGACGATTTTGGAGATGCGCGACATCACCAAGACGTTCCCCGGCGTGAAGGCGCTGTCGAACGTCAACCTCAGCGTCGAGGAAGGCGAGATCCATGCCGTGGTCGGCGAGAACGGCGCCGGCAAGTCGACGCTGATGAAGGTGCTGTCAGGCGTGTATGCGTCCGGCACCTATGATGGCGCGATCGTCTACCGTGGCGAGGAATGCCATTTCAAGGGCATTCACGACAGCGAACACAAGGGCATCGTCATCATCCACCAGGAGCTTGCGCTGGTGCCGATGCTGTCGATCGCCGAAAACATTTTCCTTGGCAACGAACACGCCAGATTTGGCATCATCGACTGGAATGCCAACGAGACACGTACCAGCGCCTTGCTGAAGAAGGTGGGCCTCAAGGAGGACCCCAAGACGCTGATCACCAATATCGGCGTCGGCAAGCAGCAACTGGTCGAGATCGCCAAGGCGCTCAGCAAGGAAGTGCAACTGCTGATCCTCGACGAGCCGACCGCGAGCCTGTCCGAAAAAGACAGCCAGGCGCTGCTCGACCTGCTGCTCGAATTCAAGCGGCAAGGCATCACCTCGATCCTGATCTCGCACAAGCTCAACGAGGTGAACCGGGTCGCCGACAAGGTCACCATCATCCGCGACGGACGGACCATCGAAACACTTGCCAAGAAAGACATCTCGGAGGACCGCATCATCACCTCGATGGTCGGTCGTTCGCTCGACGACCGCTATCCGCCGCGCGAGCCCAAGATCGGCGAGGTGGTGCTGCAAGTGAAGAATTGGTCGGTCTATCACCCGATCCATGCCGAGCGGCAAGTGATCAAGGGCATCGATATCGATGTCCGCAAGGGTGAGGTGGTCGGCATCGCCGGGCTGATGGGCGCCGGACGCACCGAATTCGCGATGAGCCTGTTCGGCCGCTCCTATGGCCGCCGCATCACTGGCGAGGTGCTGCTCAAGGGCAAGCCGATCGATGTCTCGTCGGTGAGCAAGGCGGTGGAACACGGCATTGCCTACGTCACCGAGGACCGCAAGACCTACGGTCTCAATCTCATCGATCACATCAAGCACAACATCACGCTGGCCAACCTGCCCGGCGTGTCGCGCCACGCCGTGATCGACGACCTGCGCGAACTTGCCGTCGCCAATGACTACAAGGCCAAGACCAACATCCGCTCGTCCAGCGTCTATCAGATGACCGGCAATCTGTCGGGCGGCAATCAACAGAAGGTGGTGCTGTCGAAATGGCTGTTCGCCAATCCGGAAGTGCTGATTCTCGACGAGCCGACGCGCGGCATCGACGTCGGCGCCAAATATGAAATCTACACTATCATCGCCCGCCTCGCCTCCGAGGGTAAGGCGATCATCGTCATCTCGTCGGAGATGCCAGAACTGCTCGGCATCACCGACCGCATCTACGTCATGAACGAAGGCCGCATCGTCGGCGAAATGACGGCGAGCGACGCCAGCCAGGAAAAGATCATGCGCGCCATCGTTCGGGGAGAAGGAAAAGCATCATGACCACCGAAAGCGCTCCCGCGCCGAAAAGCGGCGTCGCCGAAGATGTGCAGCAGGGGCCGCGTGTGGCCGTCTCGGCGCTGATCACGAATCTGCGCGAATACGGCCTGATCCTGGCGCTGATCGCGATCATGGTGTTCTTCCAGTTCACCACGTCCGGCACGCTCTTCAAGCCGGTGAACCTGAGCAATTTGGTGCAGCAGAACAGCTTCATCATCGTGATGGCGCTGGGTATGCTTCTGGTGATCGTTTCGGGCCATATCGACCTCAGCGTCGGCTCCGTCGCCGGTTTCATCGGCGCGCTGGCGGCAATGATGATGGTCATCTGGCCGCTTGGCCCCCTCAGCAATCCGCTGGTTGTGTCGATCATCTGCCTCATCATCGGCGGCGGCATCGGCGCGGCCCAAGGCTACTGGATTGCCTATCACCGAATACCGAGCTTCATCGTGACGCTGGCCGGGATGCTGATCTTCCGCGGCATCTGCCAGGCGCTGCTGGGTGGCGGGTCTTCCGTTGGGCCGCTTCCAGATGGCTTCAAGGCGCTCAGTTCCGGCTTCATTCCGGACGTGATCGGCCCCTTGACGCTGATCCCGCCGACGGTGAACGCCGCCGGCAAGACCATCATCGGCAGCGGCCTGACGCTGCACATGACGACGATCCTGATCGGCGTCGTCGCCGTGCTCGCCTATGCGTATTTCGGGCTCAAGGCACGGCGCACGCGCGAGCAGCACGGCTACGAAGCCGAACCTTTCACGCTGTTTGTCATCAAGACCCTGGTGACCAGCGCGCTGGCGCTGTTCCTGGTCTACCAGTTCGCCAGCTACAGGGGCCTGCCGATCGTTCTCATGGTGATGGGCGTGCTGATCGCACTGTTCGTGTTCGTCACCAAACGCATGACGATCGGCCGGCGCATCTACGCAATGGGCGGCAATGCCAAGGCGGCACAGCTATCGGGCATCAAGACCGAGCGACTGACCCTGATGGTGTTCGTCAATATGGGCGTGCTGTCGGCGCTTGGCGGCCTGATCATCGCGGCGCGCCTTGGGCAGGCGGTGCCGGCGGCAGGCCTTGGCAGCGAGCTTGACGTCATCGCCGCAGTGTTCATTGGCGGCGCCTCGGCGATGGGTGGTGTCGGCCAGGTCATCGGCGCGGTGGTCGGCGGCTTCATCATGGGCGTGATGAACAACGGCATGTCGATCATGGGCGTCAACGTCGACTGGCAGCAGGTGGTGAAAGGCCTGGTGCTGCTCGGCGCGGTGGTGTTCGACGTCTACAACAAGAACAAGGGCTGAGGGAACCAGGAAGGCATACGGGTCACATCGCGGCGCTGCCCGGCGGCACGAAAAGAAGTCCCTGAGGGACCAGGCTCGCGAGCGCAATCCGAATGGAGAATTTCACCCGTGGCATGGACGAGGTCCTGGCCGCGCTGGGCAAGGTTTGCCGTCCCGGCAGCCCCTGCCAAGGCAAATGAGAGAGGATTCATCATGCTGATCTCCCAGATTCTCGATGACGCCGAGACCATCCGCGTCGTTGCCCGCAACGGCGGCAAGACCCGGATCATCAATGGCGCGCGCAGCGTTTATTCGCTGGCGATGGAGGCCGCCCGCACCGGCGTCGGGCTCGTCGCGCTGATCGAACGCAAGGGGCTTGGCGAGACAATCGATCTCGATGCCGCCTACAAGAAGGGGCGGCTGCTGTCGCCGATCAACCACCCCGATCCGGCGCACCTGCATCTGACCGGCACCGGACTGACGCATCTCGGCTCGGCCGCGACACGCGATTCCATGCACAAGAAGCTCGGCGCCGACGGCGAGGAACAGCTGACCGATTCCATGAAGATGTTCCGCATGGGGCTGGAGGGCGGCAAGCCGGCGAAAGGCCAGATCGGCGTGCAGCCGGAATGGTTCTACAAGGGCAACGGCACGATGGCGGTGGCGCCAGGCGCCGCACTGCTGTCGCCGGCTTTCGCTAAGGACGCCGGCGAAGAGCCGGAAGTGGCCGGCATTTACGTCATCGGCGACGACGGCGCGCCGTTCCGTGTCGGCTTCACGCTGTCGAACGAGTTTTCCGACCACGTCACCGAGCGCGTGAACTATCTGTTCCTGGCCCACTCCAAGCTGCGCAACGCCTCATTCGGGCCGGAAATATTGATCGGCGACTTGCCCTCCGACATCCGCGGCAGCTCGCGCATCTATCGCGACAACGAGGTGCTGTGGGAAAAGCCGTTCCTGTCAGGCGAAGCGAACATGTCGCACACCATAGCCAATCTCGAACACCACCACTTCAAATATGCGGCTTTCCGCCAGCCAGGCGACGTGCATGTGCACATGTTCGGAACGGCGACGCTGTCCTTTGCCGACGGAATCAAGACCGAGGCCGGCGATGTGTTCGAAATCGAGGCCAAGGATTTTGGCCTGCCGCTGCGCAACCCACTCGAGATCGAGCAGCCGGTCAAGGTGGCGGTGAAGGCGCTTTGACAGCACGACCTCCCCCACGAGTGGGGGAGGTCGGCCGTTCGAATCTCAATAAATATCGAAGTCGAAGTACTTGGCCTGGATCTTCTTGTAGGTACCGTCGGCAACGATGGCGTCTATTGCCGCATTGAGCTTGTCGCGTAGCGCGGTGTCTTCCAGGCGAACGGCAATGCCGGCCTGGGTCTCCGTACCCTTGACGTCGCCGACCAGCTTGCAACAGCCTTCACTTGCCTTCTTCAACCAGTCCACCAGCACGAACTTGTCAGAGATGACGGCATCGAGACGGCCGTTCGTCAGATCGGTGATCGCCTCTTCCTGGGTCGGGTAGAGTTTCGCCTCCGCGCCAGCCTTGCCGTAGACATTCTGGGCATAGTCGGCCTGCGTGGTCGAAGCCTGAGCGCCGACCGTTTTGCCGGCAAGCGCTGCCGGTTCGGTCGAGGTGAGTTCGGTATCCTTCGGCGCCACCAGCGCGAGCGGAGTCGTATAGTATTTGTTGGTGAAGGAGACCTGCTTCTTGCGCTCCTCGGTGATGCTCATCGAGGCGATGATGGCATCGAATTTCTTGGCCTGCAGGGCGGGGATGATGCCGTCCCAGTCCTGGGTGACGATCTCGCACTCGACCTTCATCTGCGCGCACAGCGCATTGGCGATGTCGATATCGAAGCCAACAACATTGCCGTCCGGGGTGATGGTGTTGAACGGCGGATAGGCACCCTCGGTACCGATCTTCAGTTTCTCAGCAGCCTGCGCCGACAGAGAGCCGGCCGCCATCAGCAACACGGCAGCACCTGCTGCCGATATGATCCATTTTGAAATCCGCATTTTCTTGGTTCCCCTTGAACGCCGCCAGCTTGGCGACCAGAAAGCCAGCCAAGCATGACGAGCCAGCGCAGGCAAGTGTATTGCCCGACGGGAATTGGGTTCAGCGCGCTGGGCGGAAATGCTTGGACAGCTTCAGGCCTTGCGCCTGGTAGTTGGAGCCGAGATCGGTGCCGTAGAGCGCCTGCGGCCGCTTCAGCATATGCTCGTAGACCAGCCGGCCGACGATCTGGCCATGGTCGAGGATGAACGGCACTTCGTGGCTGCGCACTTCGAGCACTGCGCGACTGCCGGTGCCGCCGGACGCCAAATGGCCGAAACCCGGATCGAAGAAGCCGGCATAGTGGACGCGGAACTCGCCGACCAGCGGATCGAACGGTGTCATCTCGGCGGCGTAGAGCGGCGGCACATGCACCGCTTCCTGGCTGACGAGGATGTAGAATTCATCGGGATCGAGCACCAGTTCGCCGGCGCCGCTCTTGTGGATCGGCTCCCAGAAGTCGACGACCTCTTGTGCCGCGCGCTTGTCGACATCGACGAGACCGGTGTGATGCTTGCCGCGATAGCCGACCAGGCCGTTCTGATCGCCGTTGAGATCGATCGACAGTGCGATGCCGCCGCCGGAAATGTTCGGCGGCTCGGTTGCGACCAGCATCTCGGCGCGATGCAGGTCATGCAGCTCGGCTTCCGAGAGCAGTGCATTGCCGGTGCGGAAACGGATCTGGGACAGACGCGAACCGGTACGCACGACGATCGGAAAGGTGCGCGGGCTGACCTCGAGATAGAGTGGGCCGTGATAGCCGGCGGCGATCTTGTCGAACTCGTGGCCGCGATCGGTCATGACGCGGGTGAAGATGTCGAGCCGCCCGGTCGAACTCTTCGGATTGGCCGAGGCCGAAATGTCCGCCGGCAATGCCAGGCTTTCAAGCAAGGGCACGATATAGACGCAGCCGGTCTCCAGCACCGCCCCCTCTGCGAGATTGATCTCGTGCAGCTGCAACCGGTCGAGCTTTTCCGAAACCTTGTGGTTGGGACCCGGCAGGAACGAGGCCCGCACCCGCCAGGCCTTGTCGCCGAGCCGTAGATCCAGGCTCGCCGGCTGGATCTGATCGGCATCGAACGCGCGCGCCGACTTCAGCGCGCCGGACCGGAACAGCGCCGAAATGTCCTGATCGGGAAGAATGCCTGTCTGCCGCAAGGCTCCACTCCTAGGCCAGGCGATTTTCTGTTCGCAGGTTCTTGCCGCAAAACCGTGGAACACTGCTGCGGAACCTGCTTGGTACAAACCTCTTAATCAAGCCGGCAATTGACGCAAGCGTGGCGCGGGTCTAAAGGGTCGTTATCCCGTGGTGATTTGGCCGGTCGGCTTGCAGCCACGTTAAACAAGTCGCTAAAGGACCGTCGGGCCGCAAGGCCGTATGGACCGGTTGCGACTTTCGCGGCCGGTTTTTTTGTGTCTGGAACAAAAGCGATGAGCACCAAGAAGCGTAACTGGAAGCCTCAAACGACACTCGTGCATAGCGGAACCCTGCGTTCCGGTTTCGGCGAAACCTCCGAGGCGATGTACCTGACCCAGGGCTATGTCTACGAAACGGCGCAGGCCGCCGAAGCCCGCTTCAAGGGGGAGGAGCCGGGATTCATCTACTCGCGCTACGCCAACCCGACCGTCGACATGTTCGAAAAGCGCATGTGCGCGCTCGAAGGCGCCGAGGACGCGCGCGCCACCGCATCCGGCATGGCCGCGGTGACGGCCTCGCTGTTGTGCAGCGCCAAGGCCGGCGATCATATCGTGGCAGCACGCGCGCTGTTCGGCTCCTGCCGCTGGGTGGTCGAGACGCTGGCGCCGAAATATGGCATCGAGGCGACGCTGGTCGACGGCACCGACATCGCCAACTGGGAAAAAGCGGTCAAGCCGAACACCAAGCTGTTCTTCCTGGAAAGCCCGACCAACCCAACGCTGGAAGTGGTCGACATCGCCGCGGTTGCCGCGCTTGCCAATTCGATCGGTGCGCGGCTGATCGTCGACAATGTCTTTGCCACGCCCCTGCAGCAGAAGCCGCTGCAGCTCGGTGCGCACATCGTCGTCTACTCGGCGACCAAGCATATTGACGGCCAGGGCCGCTGTCTCGGCGGCGTCATCCTGTCGGACAAGAAGTGGATCGACGAGAACCTGCACGACTATTTCCGCCACACCGGCCCCAGCCTGTCGCCGTTCAATGCCTGGACGCTGCTGAAGGGGCTGGAGACGCTGCCGCTGCGCGTGCGCCAGCAAACGGAAAGCGCCGGCAGGATCGCGGATTTCCTGGCCGAGCGGCCCGAAATCGCCCGCGTCATCTATCCCGGCCGTGCTGACCACCCACAGGCGGCCATCGTCAAGAAGCAGATGTCGGGCGGCTCGACGCTGATCTGCCTGGACGTCAAGGGAGGCAAGCAGGCGGCCTTCGCCTTGCAGAACGCGCTCGACATCGTGCTGATCTCCAACAATCTTGGCGATGCCAAGAGCCTGATCACCCATCCGGCGACGACTACGCACAAGAATCTGAGCGACGAGGCGCGTGCCGAACTCGGCATCGGGCCGGGCACGCTCAGGCTGTCGGTCGGCCTGGAGGATACCGACGATCTTCTGGAAGACATCGAACAGGCGCTGAAGTCGGCAAAGTAAGAAGCCTTTGGCTATCAGGCGCCGGACGGCGTCTCTTCCAGCTCGGCTGCCTTGGTGCCGATGGTCATCGCGTTGCCGCGCCAGTCGACGGCGCCACCCAGCCAGCCGCGCGCCCACATCGCCGGCAGGATCAGGTCGCGCATCATGATCGCCGCGACCATGCGCGGCGACAGGTACCAGCCCTTGGACCAGGCCAGGGCGCACTCCGGAAGGTAGAAGGCCGCCAGCACGGCAATGGCGGTTGCCGAGAGGCTGAGGCCGGCGCTTGCCGCCGCCAACAGCGCGAGTGCCAGCGGCACCACTGCCCCGGTCAGGATTTCGGGTGCGAAAAACCATGGGAAGGTGACGCGGCGCAGGCGCGCCCAACGGGCCTGACGCGACCAGATCTCGTCAAAGGTGCGCCGGCCGAGCGGTTGCTCGAAGGGCGCGGCGACGAGATTGACGCGCAGGCCAAGGCCATTGACCAGCTTGGTCGCGGCAGCGTCCTCGGCGATCTCGGCGGCGAGCGCACGGATGCCGCCACTGGCGTCGAGCATCGGCTTGTTCCAGAGCATGCTCTTGCCCTGGGCAAAGCCGAGGCCAAGCGCCTCGCCGGCATATTGCCAGCGCGCCTGCAGCGTGTTGAGGAAAGCGCACTCGACCTCGGCCCAGAAGCCAGCGGGCCGCGAGCCGATCGGCGTCGAGCAGACAAGGCCGGTGTCCGGCCGCCATGCAGCCATCAGGTGCTGGACGTAGTCTCTCGGCATCAACACGTTGGAATCGGCCAGGACAACCCAATCGTGGCGCGCCGCCTCCCAACCCTTGACGCAATTGTTGAGTTTCGGGTTGGCGCTGATGCGGTCGTCGCCGATCAGCAGCCGCGCCGGCACCTTGGGAGAACGGGCGATGGCGGCACGGATCAGCCTGACCACCGGATCGTCGGCATGGGCGACGCAGAAGACCAGTTCGTAGCGCGGCCAGTCGAGCGAGAGGGCGCGCTCCAGCGTCTCCTGCGTGAACGGCCCGACACCACGAGATGGCACGATAATCGACACCGGCAGTGGCTTGCCGGCCGGCGGCGCGATGGTGCGGTGCCGCTTCAGACGCGAAGCGGCGAGCAGGATGCTGGCGAGGTTTGAAAGGATGAGAGCGATCGAAAGCGAGGCGGCTATGAGGGTGAGTTCCATCGAGACCTGGCCACTCCAGAAAAGACGGCCCGCGTGATGGCCGTTTTCAATAGTTCGACAGAGCGCCGAGTCGCCCGCTTCGTGCACACCACCATTGTCATGTGTCACTTAAATGACATTCTTTGTCGGCACCTGCCTTTCAGGCCGGGCGCGACAAGACGCGCACGTTGACCTGCTCGCTCGGAGCGAGGACAGTTCGACCTGGATTGTTTTGGAGCCGCTTATGTACCGCGCCGTGACGCGCAACATCGAAGTGCAGGTCAGGCCGTTCTATCTGGAGGACCGCTCGGATCCGTCGGAGAACCGCTATGTCTGGGGCTATCAGATAACGATCGACAACCAGTCGGATGAGTTCGTGCAGTTGTTGTCGCGCTATTGGCACATCACCGACGGCACCGGCCGGGTCGAGGAGGTGCGCGGTCCAGGTGTCGTCGGCGACCAGCCCGAACTCAACCCCGGCGACAGCTATCAATACACGTCCGGTTGCCCGCTTTCGACACCGTCCGGCATCATGGTCGGGCACTACACGATGCGCAACAAGCGGGGCGAGACGTTCGACATCGCCATCCCCGCCTTCTCACTCGATCTGCCGGGGACGCGGCGGACGATGAATTAGCTTCGCCTCACCGGCCGCAGCCGGTGAGGCGCGTTCTCTACTGGGCCGCCGCAAATTCCGCCGGATCGAAGTCATATTGCTTCGAGCAGAATTCGCAGGCGACGTGGATGCCGCCGTCTTCGGTGCTGTCCTTGATCTCCTGCGCCGAGAAGCCCTCGAGGATGCCACGGATCTTGTCCCTCGAGCATGAGCACTGGTCGGCGACCGGTACGCCGCCGAAGACGCGCACGCCATGCTCGTGGAACAGCCTGTACAGGAGCCGCTCGGCGCCGATCGTCGGGTCGATCAGTTCGGTCGGCTCGATGGTGCCGAGCAATGCCAGCAGCTCCTGCCAGGAATTGTCGGCCGGATCGTGGATCTCCTCGCGCGGATCGCCATCGCCGCCCGGCAGGTCCGGAACGCGCATGCGCTCGGGCGACTGCGGCAGGAACTGCGCCAGGATGCCACCGGCACGCCACTGCTCGCGAGCGCCACCGACGCCAGGCGTCAGCAGCTTGGCCACCGAAAGCCTGATATCGGTCGGAATCTGCTCCGACTGGCGGAAATAGGTGCGAGCCGCCTCTTCCAGCGTTTCGCCATCGAGCTTGACGATACCCTGATAGCGCTGCGTGTGAGCACCCTGGTCGATGGTCAGCGCCAGCACGCCGCTGCCGAGCAGCGTCTGCTGAGACGTTTCGCCGGCCGCGACCAGCGCCTCCAGCCGGTCGGCATCGAAGCGGGCATAGGCGCGCAGTGCCGAGGGCGTGGAAAAATCCGCCACCAGCATGTCGACCGGCCCGTCGGTGCGGGTCTGCAGAATGAACTTGCCCTCGAACTTCAGCGAGGTGCCGAGCAGCACCGTCAGCACGCAGGCTTCCGCCAGCAGGCGGGCGACCGGCTCGGGATAGTCGTGACGGCTGAGGATGGCGTCGAGCATCGGCCCGAGCTGGACGGTGCGGCCGCGCACGTCGAGCGGGCCGACCTCGAAGGGCACGACGTGATCGTCGCCGGCGTAGCCGAATTCGCCGAGTTTGGGGTGATGTTCAGTCACTTGATAGGTTTCCAACATGACAATGCTCCAGGGCGCGGCCATGCCGCCCTGGAGGGCGCATGCTTCGAAACGCGCTTGATTTGCGTGATGCGGCGCAGATAGGCATCACACCCCCAGAGATCAAGCGCCGAGACACCAGGCGAGCACGGCCTTCTGGGCATGGAGCCGGTTCTCGGCCTCGTCGAAGACCACCGAATGCGGCCCGTCAATGACCTCGTCGGTCACTTCCTCGCCGCGGTGCGCCGGCAGGCAGTGCATGAACAGCGCCTCCGGCTTGGCCTTCGCCATCAGCTTGGCATTGACCTGGTAGGGCGAGAACACGTTGTGGCCGCGGGCGCGATGCTCCTGGCCCATCGACACCCAGCAATCGGTGACGACGCAGTCGGCCTGGTCGACGGCTTCCTCGGGCGAGCGGGTGAAGTGCAGCTTGCCACCATGCGCCTGCGACCAGTCGATATGCTTCTGCTCCGGCTCGCTGCCTTCGGGCACGGCGACGTTGAGGTTGAAGCGGAACCGCGCCGAGGCCTCGAGCAGCGAATGCAGCACATTGTTGCCGTCGCCGGTCCAGGCGATGGTCTTGCCGGCAACCGGACCGCGATGCTCCTCGAAGGTCATGATATCGGCCATCAGCTGGCAGGGATGGGTGTCGTCGGTCAGTCCATTGATGACCGGAACGGTGGCATTCTCGGTCAGTTCGAGCAGCCGCTCATGCGAGGTGGTGCGGATCATGATCGCGTCGACGTAGCGCGACAGCACCTTGGCGGTGTCGGCAATGGTCTCGGAGCGGCCGAGCTGCATCTCGGTGCCGGTCAGCATGATGGTTTCGCCGCCGAGCTGGCGCATGCCGACGTCGAAGGACACGCGGGTGCGCGTCGAAGGCTTGTCGAAGATCATCGCCAGCACCTTGCCTTCAAGCGGCCTGGTCCGCTCGCCGGCCTTGAGACGAGCCTTTCGCACCACCGCATCGTCAAGCATGAAGCGCAGATCGCCTTCGGAAACGGCGGAAAGATCGGTGAAATGGCGAACTGACATCAGCAATGGTTCCGGGATTACTTCGCGGCGGCGGCGGCGATCGCCTCCGCCAGTCCCTTGGCGCCGGCGCGGATGCGGTTGAGCGCGTCGTGGATCTCGGCATCGGTGACGGTGAGCGGCGGCAACAGGCGAATGACGTTGTCGCCGGCCGGAACCGCCAGCAGGTGCTGGTCGCGCAATGCCATGTTCACCTTGGTGTTGGGCATGGCGCATTTGAGGCCGAGCATCAGCCCGGTGCCCCTGATGTCCTCGATGACCTCGGGAAACTCGTCGGCGACCGCAGCCAGCCCCTGCTTCATCAGCAGCGCCTTGCGCTGGACATCTTCGAGGAAGCCGTCCTCCAGCACCACGTCGAGCACCGCGTTGCCGACCGCCATGGCCAGCGGGTTGCCGCCGAAAGTGGTGCCATGCACACCGGACGTCATGCCAATGGCCGCTTCATCGGTGGCAAGGCAGGCGCCCATCGGGAAGCCGCCGCCAATGCCCTTGGCGATCGCCATGATGTCGGGAGTGACGCCGGACCATTCATGAGCGAACAGCTTGCCGGTCCGGCCGATGCCGCACTGGACCTCGTCGTAGATCAGCAGCAGGCCGTGCTGTTCGCACAACTGCCTGAGCCGCTTCAACGACTGCGTCGGCACCGGTCGGATGCCGCCCTCGCCCTGTACCGGCTCGATCAGGATCGCCGCGGTCTCCTGCGTGATCGCCTTTTCGGCCGCATCGATGTCATCGAAGCCGACCTGGTCGAAGCCCTCGACCTTGGGGCCAAACCCTTCAAGGTACTTGTACTGACCGCCCGCAGCGATAGTCGCCAGCGTGCGGCCATGGAAGGCGCCCTCGAAGGTGATGACGCGGAAGCGTTCGGGATGGCCCTTGACGAAATGGTAGCGCCGCGCCGTCTTGATCGCGCATTCCAGCGCCTCGGCGCCGGAGTTGGTGAAGAACACCTTGTCGGCGAAGGTGGCGTCCACCAGCCGCTCGCCGAGCCGGCTTTGGCCCGGAATCTCGTAGAGATTGGAGACATGCCAAAGCTTTGCGGCTTGCTCGGTGAGTGCGGCGACCAGATGCGGATGGCTGTGGCCCAGCGAATTGACGGCGATGCCGCCGGCGAAATCGAGATATCGCTCGCCCTTGTCGGTAACCAGCCAGGTGCCTTCCCCATGGTCGAAGGCCAGGGGTGCGCGAGCAAAGGTCTCGTAAAGCGCCGAACCGCTCATTATATGCGTCTCCGGTACCGGAAAATCAAAAAAGCCGCCAAAGCGGCGGCCTGTGAGGCTTATCGGGTTTTTCGGCCATGAAGTCAACGAAAACGTCGCGTAGTGCCCCGCGGCAAGCCCTCCGACGCAACGCCGGCTCACGAGCGACCGGGCAAGTTGGGGAAAACCTAAAAAACCGATTCGTGTTGCACTTGGGACTCTTGTCACCGAGTCAGCGCATAGAGTAGTTGTAGTCAAGAAATAACTAGATTTCGTGCGGCGGACCTAATCACCAGATATATGTGGTGTCTGCCCCGGCAAATGTTGCCGGGCCGGGAGTGGATTCCGATTGCCGCACGCTTAGCAGGAGCGGTCTCATGAACTGGACTGACGAGCGGGTAGAACTTCTCAGAAAACTGTGGTCCGAGGGTCTGAGCGCAAGCCAGATTGCTGCGCAGCTTGGGGGGGTCAGCCGCAATGCGGTCATCGGTAAGGTGCACCGGCTGAAACTGTCGGGCCGCGGGCGGTCGACAGCCACGCCGGCACGCCAGAAGAAGGCGGCGCAGGGATCGACCGTTCAGAAATCGGTGTCGCGCGCCGCAAGCACGGTCCGTCATGTCACGACATCGATCGGCGCAACGGCATTGCAGACGCAGTTCGACGCCGAACCGGTGGCACGCCACTACATCCGCCCGGTCGAGAATGTCGTGGTGCCGATCTCACGGCATCTGCAGCTCGTCGAGCTGACCGAGCGGACCTGCAAATGGCCGAACGGCGATCCGCTTTCGGAGGACTTCAATTTCTGCGGCAACGAGGCCGCCGAAACCGGCCCCTACTGCAAGTACCACGCCCGCGTGGCGTTCCAGCCGGCATCGGAGCGGCGGCGGAGTCGCTGAGCGAATAGGAACTGATTGAGCGTCCGCGAGGAGGCAATCCAGTTTTCCCCTATTCGCTACTCCCTGTTCGCTATTCGCTTTCTTTCACAGCCAGCCATTCTTGCGAAAGCGCCAGTAGAGAAACGAGCAGATCAGCGCGATCGTGGCCAGCACCACCGGGTAGCCGTATTCCATCTTCAGTTCCGGCATGTCGCTGAAATTCATGCCGTAAATGCCGGCGAATGCCGTCGGCACCGCCAAGATGGCGGCCCAGGAGGCGAGCTTCTTGGAGATCGCCGTTTCCTGGCTCTGGCCGACCAGAAGGCTGGCCTCGAAAGCAAACGCCAATACCTCGCGCAGACTGTCGATCTTTTCCTGCACGGTCCGGATATGGTCGGTCACGTCACGAAACAGCGGATGCATGGCCGTGTGGATCTGCGGCAGGTCGGCACTGGTCAGCCGGCGACAAACCTCAACCAGCGGCAGTGCCGCATTGCGCAGACGCAAAAGATCGCGGCGCAGCATATAGAGCCGCTCGATGTCGGGACCGGTCATCGGCTTCAACAGAACCCTGTCCTCGATCACCTCGACCTCGTCCTCGATCTGCTCAAGGACCGGCATGTAATTGTCGACGATGAAATCGAGAATGGCGTAGAGGACGAAATCCTCGCCCTTGGCCAACGAATGCGGGCAGCTTTCCCAATGCTGACGAACGGCGGCATAGGAGGTGGACGGGCCATGCCTGACGCTGACGATGTAGCCGCTGCCGACGAACAAATGGGTCTCGCCGAAGGTGACCCGTCCGTCGATCAGCTGTGCGGTTCGAGCGACGATGAACAAGGCGTCGCCATACTGCTCGATCTTCGGCCGCTGGTGCGGGTGCTCGGCATCCTCGATCGCCAGTTCATGCAGGTGAAACTGTGCCTGGACGCGAAGCAGCAGGTTGCGGTCGGGCTCGAGCAGGCCAATCCAGACGACATGACCGGTTTTTTTTGCCCATTCGCCGGCTTCCTCGATGGGAATGTCGGCGATGCGACGCCCAGCCGTGTAGACGCCGCAAGCGATAATGCCGGAGGTCGGCGCAGGCGCCGGAGTCAGGTTCCGAACATTTTCCATCACAACCTCCCGAAGCAAATCCACGGACGAGGATACAGGAAAGCCCGGAAAGTCTAGCGCAATTCGGATGATGGTTCGAGAGTGCGACCGTTCAATTAACCGGAGGCGTCGCGGAAAGGCTGATCTTGTCGGTCTTGTCGCCCTTCGGCCGCTCGGCCGGCATCTGCTCGCCGGTGACGATGTAGTAGATGGTCTCGGCGATGTTGGTGGCGTGATCGCCGATGCGCTCGATGTTTTTGGCGCAAAACAGCAGATGCGTGCAAGGCGTGATGTTGCGCGGATCTTCCATCATGTAGGTCAGCAATTCGCGGAACAGCGACGTGTACATGGCGTCGATCTGGTCGTCGCGGTCGCGCACGAAGCCGATCTTGTCGACCGAGCGCGATGCGTAGACGTCGAGCACTTCCTTGAGCTGGGTGAGCGCCAGGTTGGCCAGGGCCTCGAGGCCGCGGAACAGGCTAGTCGGCTGGCGTCCGTCGATGACGGCGCCCACCCGCTTGGCAACGTTCTTGCCGAGGTCACCGACCCGTTCGAGGTCGGCGGAAATGCGGATGGCGCCGACGATCTCGCGCAGGTCCGTCGCCATCGGCTGGCGCTTGGCGATGATGATGATCGCCTTGTCGTCGATTTCGCGTTGCCCTTCATCGAGCACTGCATCGTCGCGGATGACCTTCTGGGCGAGGCCGGGGTCGGCATTGACGAGGGCGGCAACCGCCTGTTCGACCATACGCTCGGCATGGCCGCCCATCGCCGCGATGCGCTTCGACAGATATTTCAGCTCCTCGTCATAGGCGCTCATGATATGCACGGACTGCATGGCGAAATGCCTTCCCACGGGTGTCTTGTTTTGAGTCGTTTCCTCGAATCCCCGCTGATACGCTAGCCGGATGACAGAAAAAAGAAACGGTCCCGTGGAGAACTAGGGCAGTATCAGTGCGTCGGCAAATGAACCGAGAAGGCAGCGCCCTTGCCGAACTCGGACTTGATCGAAAGCCGGCCATTGTGGCGTGTCAGGATATGCTTGACGATCGACAGACCGAGGCCGGTTCCCTTCTGGGTGCGGCTGGTCTCGACATCGACGCGATAGAAGCGCTCGGTGATGCGCGGAATGTGTTCCTCGGGAATGCCGGGGCCAAAGTCCCTGATGGTCACGTCGATGCCTGGCTCCGAGCCGGGATCGCCGCGCGCGATCGACACCACCACGCGGCCGCCCGACTGCCCGTACTTGCAGGCGTTTTCCAGGAGGTTCTCGAAAACCTGGAAGAGCTCGTCGCGATCCCCCGGCACATCAAGCGGGCCGTCGGCGTAATCCCGTTCGACGATAACGCTGTTTTCCCTGGCCAGCGGTCCGAGCGAATCGATGACGCTATCGACCGTCTCACGCAGGTCGACCTCGGTTCCCGGCTTCAGATAGGGCTTCATCTCGAGCCGCGACAGCGACAACAAATCATCGATCAGGCGCGCCATGCGCCCGGTCTGGCTCTGCATGATCTGCAGGAACTGGTCGCGCGCCGCCGGGTCGTTGCGGGCCGGTCCGCGCAGCGTTTCGATAAAGCCGGAGATCGAGGCGAGCGGCGTGCGCAGTTCGTGGCTGGCATTGGCTATGAAATCGGCGCGCATGCGGTCGATCCTGCGCGCTTCGCTCTGGTCCTTGAACACCAGCACATAGAGATCGGTGCCGTGGCCGACCGAGGAGGCACTCACCCGGTAAGCCCGTTCGACCGGCAGCTTCTCCGTATAGTCGACGACGTCAGAGGCGACATCGCCCGACAGCACGCCGTCCAGCAGAGCCTGCATTTCCGGCGCCCGAAATTTCAGCGACAGCGACAGGCCGGGCGCGATCCCGCCGAAGGCGGCGAAGGCGGCGGCATTGGCGTGGACGATGGTGGCGGTCCGATCGAAGATGATCAGCGGGTCGGCGACGGCGGCCGCAAGATATTCGCCGGAGAGCCGTTGCAGGCCGATTGCCTCGATCGCCGCGGCACTCTCGGCCGATTGGCGCGTGCCTGTGACCGGCAGCATTGCCGCTGCGAGCAGCAGCGCCAGCGCCGCAAGGACGACAAAGCCGGATATCGCGGCCAAGGCATACACGCCGAGAATCGCGACGACGCCGGCGAGCAGCAGCCAGCGGCTGTTCCACAGCCGGACGGCCAGGCCTTGCGCCATGCCTCTCTGCTCTGCGTCCAGGTCAGCCATTCGCTCGCGCGCCCGCACCCCTTGCCTCGCACCCGGTCGACCGGCGACGGAAACTTCCGCGGGACCGGTCTAACGCATGACCCAGAAAATCGGAATCGATTTTCTGAAAGGATCATGCGCAAAATCAAAAGTGCTGTAGTGGCTCCCAATAGCATGAGTCCGGAAGCAGAAAAGGGTTCGTCTCGATGAAAAAAGCCAAGGAAACTCCCGCCGTGCCGACTTCGGGTCCGCTGAAGATCAGGATCGGCGGCAAGGAGCGGGAGTTCGATATTGAAAATCCCGTGCTTCCCGACTGGGTCGAGGACAACAAGCTGACCGCCGGCGGTTACCCCTACGACAAGAAGATGAAAAGCGAGGAGTATGACGAGACGCTCGAGAAATTGCAGATCGAGCTGGTCAAGGCGCAGGCGTGGCTGCAGTCGACGGGAAAACGGGTGATGGCGCTGTTCGAGGGCCGCGACGCCGCCGGCAAGGGCGGCACGATCTTCGTGCTGCGCCAGTACCTGAACCCTCGTACCGCGCGCAACGTGGCGCTGACCAAGCCGGCCCCGACAGAGCAGGGGCAGTGGTACTTCCAGCGCTATGTCGACCATTTTCCGACATCGGGCGAGTTCCTCACCTTCGACCGCTCCTGGTACAACCGCGCCGGCGTCGAGCCGGTGATGGGTTTTTGTACGCCGCAGCAGCACGAGCAGTTTCTCGACGAGACACCGCATTTCGAACGGATGATCGCCAATGAGGGCATCCACTTCTTCAAATTCTGGCTGAACATCGGGCAGGAGACGCAGCTCGAGCGCTTTCACGATCGCCGCTTCAGCCCGCTGAAAAGCTGGAAGTTTTCGCCGATCGACGTTGCCGGGATCACCAAGTGGGACGACTACACCAAGGTCCGCGACACCATGTTCGAGCGCACCCACAAAGAATTCGCGCCGTGGATCATCATACGGGCCAATGACAAGCGGCGCGCGCGGCTCGGGGTCATTCGGCGCATCCTCCTGTCGCTGCCCTATGACGGGCGCGATCTCGACATCATCGGCAAGGAAGACAAGAAAATCATCGGCGAAGGCCCTTCGTTTCTGGGAAAGCAAGACTGACGTCTTTTGCGCCGCGCAGCCAGAGGCCGCGCGGCGCGTTCGTCATCGACGCCTTTCTGTCAGACCGTTCAAGCCACCAGCCGGGCTATGCGCTGCAATCGCCGCAGCGTGGTGTCGTCCTGCAGCGCCTGCTGGAAAAGCGAAATCTCCTGATCGATACGGTCGCACAGCGCGCTGGTGTTGCCCTTGAGCAGGCCCCGCGTCTGCAGCAAGGCGGCGACCGGCTTCTTGACAAGTTGTCTCGCCCGGCCAAGGGCCGCGCCCTCGACGCTGCCGCCCGGCACGATCTCGGCGACGAGGCCGAGCGCCCTGGCATCCTCGGCGCGAAGTGTGTCGCCGAGGCAGAAGAAGCGGAAAGCACCGGCGTAGCCGAGTTTCTGCGGCGCCAGGATGCTGGTCGCGGCATCCGGGACCAGGCCAAAATCGACGAACGGCACCCGGAACGTGCTTTGATCGGACGCGATCACCATGTCGCAATGGAATAGGATCGTGCAGCCGACGCCGACGGCATCGCCATCGACGCAGGCTAGGATGGGCTTGGGAAACGTCGCCAGCGTGCGAAACAGATCGGTGACGGCGGCGATCAGTTTCTGGTGCTTGGTGGCGTCGAGGAATTCGGAGAAATCGCCGCCGAGACAGAAGCATCCCGACAGGCCGCGCAGCACGACGACGCGCACCTCCTCATTGTCGGCGGCTTCATGGAAGGTCTTCGCCAGGCTTTCATAGGCTCTTCTGTCCAGCACCGGCCGTCCGTCATTCGACGATACGGTGACCATTAGCGTGTGGTTGCGGAGTTCTGGTTGCGGATGGGGGCTCATGACTGTCTCCGATTTCACGACGCACGCCTTTGGCCGAGCATGTCGGGGTATCCCCTGGTCAGCACGGGAGCAAAATGATTGCGGCGCGAACGCACCACATCGAGCGTGTGCTCGTTGAAGGTAAGCAAGGTGGCTACGACCTGCTGGTTGCCATAGGTGCGCTGATAGCCCAGCGGGGTCGCCAGGAAATGCAGCTGCAATGCGCGCAGCACCCACATCGGCTCGAACTCGATGATCACCTGGTTGACGTTGCGCTTCAGTCCCCACTCGACGAAGCCAGCGATCAGCTCGGTGCCGACGGTTGACACGCCGCGACGGCCATCGCGGTAACCTGGAGCGACCGCATAGCGGGTCAACTCGTAGATGTTGGGTCCGGAGGGCGGCGTTCCTTCAAAGAGGTCGGTCAGCACCTCGGTCAGCAGATGTCCCCGCGTGGTCGGCAAAAGCCTCTGGTAGCCCGCGACTTCACTGCCCCTGATGACGATTTGATGGACGGCCTCGTCATGATCGAACTGGTCGCATTCTAGCCCGTCGGGGCGCCTGAGGTCCTCCCATCCCATCTCCTCGACGAATATCTTGTAGCGCAAGCGATGGACCGCCTCCCAAAGGTCCGGGCGTTCCATCAATTCTTGGGTTGTGAGAGAAAAAAGCATTCCGTCATCTCCTGGTTTCAGAGGAAGATACGGCCGTGCTTCGATGAGAAAATTGCGTGATCGCGTAGGCTAGAATTGCTAGGCCGGCACGGCCGACCTAACTAATGTAGCCCCGCCTTATCGCTTCGGCGACCGCCTGAACCCGGTTGACGGCACCAAGTTTGCTTTTGGCGTTAAGAAGATGTTTCTCGGAGGTGTGTTCGGAGATGCCGAGGATTTGCGAAATCTCCCACTCGGACTTGCCAACGGCGGCCCATTGCAGGCATTCGCGTTCGCGCGGCGTCAGTACGATGTGATCGATGGTGTTGCTCGCCATCGTGTGGAGCTGCATGGCGCGGCCGACCGCATAGGTCGACACCAGCGACACCAGGCCGAAATCGGCCGCCGACAATTCGACTGCCTCGCCGCCCAGCGACACCATGACGATCTGGCCGTCGAGCGTGATCAGCGGAAAGGCCAGTCCGTCGCGCAACTTGAACGCGCCGGCATCGCCCATCACTTCGCCGCTGCTCTTGTCGATTCGGGCGCCCTGTGAGGCTTCGCGCCACTGGAACGGCGCCTGCAGCTGTTTCATGTGGCTGACGACCGGGTCGTGATCGACATAGTTGCGCGCCACATAGCGCTCCAGCCATTCAACAGGCCAGTCGCACAGAAGCACATGCTGCTTTTGCTGGCCGCTTGGCGTGCCCGGCTGCGGCACGGTTCCCGCCATCAGTGCGGTGAGCCCGAAATCCGACGTTACACCCAGCAACGTTTCGCAGACTGCCGCCGCCGTTCCGGCGTGCTGCAGTTGGTCTATGAATTCCAGCGTGCGATCGAACTGACCCATCGCAACATCAACCCTATGTTGCCTCATGCATTGCGACCAATGATGCGTGCTTCGTTTGCACTTCACCACCGACCACGGATTGCAAACCGCATGTTTCCGGTCGTGGTTCTCACCTTGGTCCCCCAACCAAGGCAGCCACTGCTATTTGCAAACTCCCTAAAGCATATCCTGAAATCGACGCGTTGAAATCAAAAAGCATTGTGCCTTTGTCATATTCGTACCAAAACCTGCCAACACGACTGCGGGGGAGTCTTATCTTGGCGTTCCAGTGGAGGTTTTTGGCTCTTGCGTCGCTGCTGATCGCAGCGCTGTCGGTCGCCGGTACCGCGCGCGCCGCTGAGCCGCAGGTGCCGGTGCTGTGGGATGCCAAGGAGCGGCTGCCGAAACCGGACCTTTCGGCACTGCCCCGGCTGCGCTTCCTGACGACCACGGATTTTCCACCCTTCAATTTCCTTGACGGCTCGGGAAAACTGTCCGGTTTCCATATCGATCTGGCGCGCGCCATCTGCGCCGAGCTTGGTATTGTCGACAAATGCCAGATCCAGGCCCTGCCCTGGGCAGAGCTCGAAGGCGCGCTGCAGAAAGGCGAGGGCGAAGCGATCATCGCCGGCATCGCCGCAACGGCCGAATCGCGCTCGACCTATGCCTTCTCACGCTCCTACCTGCAGTTCCCGGCCCGCTTCGTCACGCAGAAGAGCAAAGATCTGAGCGAACCGGTCTTCGACAAATTGCGTGGCAAGCGTGTCGGCGTGCTCGCCGGCTCGGCGCATGAGCGCATGCTGCGCGACTATTTCAACACCGTTCAGATCGTCCCCTTCGACAGGCCGGAAGAACTCTATGCCGATCTCAAGGCCGGCAAGCTCGACGCCGCCTTCGGCGACGGCATGCGGCTGGCCTTCTGGCTGGGCGGCTCGGATGCGGCCGGCTGCTGCCGCTTTGCCGGCGGTCCCTATCTGGCGCCCGAATATCTGGGGTCTGGCATGGCCATCGCCACCAGGGCGGACGACCCCGCACTGGCCGCCGCGTTCGACTACGCGCTGCAGGAGATCTCGATGAAAGGCACGTTCGCCGAATTCTATCTGCGCTATTTCCCGGTCAGCTTTTTCTAGTCTAGCCAACCGAAAGGCAGCGCCCTAAGTCAGGGTGCGCAGCCTCGCCTTGGCGGCACGACCGATGGCGGCGACCGTCAAGGTGTCGAGGTCGAGCTGACGCCGGATGAGCTGCAGCACCCGGACTTCTTCCATGCGCATTTCGAGATCGACGGCGGCCACCTCGAAGGCGGCGGCATAGGCGGTGTCGTGCAAGCGCTCGGGCAGCGCCCCGGCGACCCGCGCAAGAACGCCTTCCAGGCCGTCCTTTTCATTCAGCATCTTCTGGCAAGCCTGGGCGACGCCGACCAGCCGGTCGTGGTTGAAATCCTCGAACACCGGCCAGGAGCGGACGACGTCGCCGATCCGGGCCAGTTCGACATCGGTCATGTCGCGATCGGAAGCCGAGGTGATGACCATCAGGTAGATCAGCGCTTCATGCGGCGTCGGCAACGGCATTCTGTACTCCTTGAATGGGCTCCGAAGGTAGGAAAGCGGTATCTGCACCGCAAGGAAAAAGCGCTGCACGCGTTGACGCTCCGGCCACGCACGCCTAGAGACCGGTTGAAAACCCCTGCTCCGGGCAACACCGGCGATTTATTTGGAAAACTGTGACATGGCGGGATCAAACATCTTCGATCTCAATCCCGAGCTGCTGGCGGCCGCGACCGAGAGCAAGGCATGGCCGTTCGAGGAAGCCAAGAAGATCATCGAACGCTACAAAGGCACCGACTTTCCTGAAACCATCCTGTTCGAGACCGGCTACGGACCGTCCGGGCTGCCGCATATCGGCACGTTCGGCGAGGTGGCGCGCACGACGATGGTGCGGCACGCCTTCCGCGTCCTGACGCAGGACAAGGTTGCGACCAAGCTGCTGTGCTTTTCCGACGACATGGACGGCATGCGCAAGATCCCCGACAACGTGCCGGATCGCGCAGCGCTGGAGCCACATTTGCACAAGCCGTTGTCGTCGGTGCCCAATCCGTTCGGCGACGATTATGCGAGCTTTGCCGATCACAACAACGCGATGCTTTGCCGCTTCCTGGACACGTTCGGCTTCGACTACGAGTTCGCCAGCGCGACGCAATATTACAAGTCGGGCCGCTTCGACGCGATGCTGCTGCGTGCCGCCGAACGCTATGACCAGATCATGGCGGTGATGCTGCCAACGCTCGGCTCCGAACGGCAGGCGACCTACAGCCCGTTCCTGCCGATTTCGCCGAAAAGCGGCCGCGTGCTTTACGTGCCAATGAAGCATGTAGACGCCAAGGCCGGCACCATCACCTTCGACGATGAAGGCACCGAGACCACGCTTTCGATCACCGGCGGCAGGGTGAAGTTGCAGTGGAAGCCGGATTTCGGCATGCGCTGGGCAGCGCTCGGCGTCGATTTCGAAATGTTCGGCAAGGACCACCAGACCAATGCGGTGGTCTATGACCGCATCTGCAACATCCTGGGTGGGCGTGCTCCAGAGCATTTCGTCTATGAGCTGTTCCTCGACGAGAATGGCCAGAAGATCTCGAAGTCGAAGGGCAACGGGCTGACCATCGACGAGTGGCTGACCTATGCGCCGACCGAGAGCCTCGGGCTTTACATGTACCAGCGGCCGCGGCAGGCCAAGAAGCTGTATTTCGATGTCATCCCGAGGGCGGTAGACGAGTATTACACCTTCCTCGCAGCTTACCCGCGGCAGGACTGGAAGGAACGGCTGGGCAACCCGGTCTGGCATATGCATGACGGCAACCCGCCGGTCATCGACATGCCGGTGCCGTTCTCGCTGCTGCTCAATCTGGTCAGCGCTTCCAACGCGCAGAACAAGGATGTGCTGTGGGGCTTCATTTCGCGCCATACCGCGGGGGTGACGCCAAAGACGCATCCCGAGCTCGACCAGCTGGTCGGCCATGCGATCCGCTATTTCGACGATTTCGTGAAGCCGACGAAAACCTTCCGCCCGGCCGACGAGGTCGAGCGCGAGGCGCTGGCAGCCCTCGACACGGCGCTTGGTGCGCTGCCGGCAGACGCCAACGGCGAAGCCATCCAGAACGCTTCGCTCAATGTCGCACGCAGGATCGAACGCTATCAGGATCACTCCAAGCAGAGCCCGGAAGGTGGCCCCGGCGTATCGGGCGCCTTCTTCCAGATGATCTACCAGGTGCTGATCGGCCAGGAGCGCGGCCCGCGCTTCGGCTCGTTCGCCGCACTCTATGGCATTGCCGAGACGCGGGCGCTTATTCAGCGGGCGCTGGCTGGTCAGCTGGCTTAAGCACGCCGTCGACCTCTTCCAGGATCGAGCTCGGCGCCTGAGGCGCAGGGCTCGGTGCGGCCGGCATCGCAGGCATGCCGGAAAGGTTGGGCGCCGATCCGAAAATGCCCTTCTTCGCCGTGCGCGCCTTGTCGCCGGCCTCGACATAAGGCCCACCCTTGGCGGCCCGAGCCCAGCCGTTTTCGACCAGCCATTGACCGACGTCCTGCTTGCCGATCCGGCATTCGGCGGCGATCAGGTCGCGACCGCCCTCGGGCGGCACGGTGCAGACCACCGCGCGGCCACGCAGGAAGGCGCGGAACGCCGTTCGCGCCCGGATGCCGCACGGCCAGGCTTTGCCGTCATCGCTGCAGGTCTCGTCCTGCGTGACGATGTCGATGCCCGACACCGCGACCGAATAGCCCTTGGCCTCGATCAGGCCGGCGGCCTGCGCGACCGGCTGGAACAGCTTTGTTCCGTTCCAGTCGTCGGGCATTTTCGGCCTGGGCGGCACCGCCAGCGCCAGCTTGCTCAACGGCTCGCGCGGCTCGACACGCTCAAGCCCCTCGGCGGGCAGTTCCGGTGGCGCGATAATTTCAGGATCGGTCGCCCTCGAATGTGGCGCCGGCTTGGGCGGCTGCGAAGCGGTTATGGCGGATGTCGCCGGCTCTGCGAGCACGGTCTCGGCGCCCTCCTGCGAGATCGTGTCGGCGCCCGGATCGACCTGATCCACCGTGACTACGCCTGCACTTCCCTTCAGCGTGCGACCGCCAGCGACGACCATTGCCGCCATCGCCGGGACCATCAGAACCGCCAGGACAAGATGAGGGAGCCGCACCAGCCGGACCTACTGGCTTGCCCAGACAATCCGCGCCACCCATTCGACATCGCGCATGGGAATGTCGCGGTCCGGATGATCGGGATTGAGCGAGACCAGTGCAATCGACTTGACGGTCTGGCGCTCGAGCACCTTGGCCATCACTTCGCCGGCGGTGGTCTTGACGACGACACGATCGCCCTTGCGGGTGATGGCGCCCGGCTCGACGATGAGGACGTCGCCATCGCGGTAGAGCGGCAGCATGGAATCACCTTGCACCTTCAGCGCATAGGAGCTCTCCGTCGATTGCGCCGGCAGTTCGACCAGGTCCCAGCCCTGCCCGGCCGGAAAGCCGGCATCGTCGAAGAAGCCGCCGGCGCCGGCCTGGGCAAAGCCGAGCAACGGCACCGAGCGCCTGTGGGCTACCCGTGCTTCCTGGGCTGACGCGGCCCTGCCCTCGATCAGGCCGGTGAATTCGTCGAGCGTAGCCCCTGTCGCCTCGATGATCTTGGCAAGCGATTCGGTCGACGGCCAGCGCGGCCGGCCATCCGACGACAGACGTTTCGACTTGTTGAAGGCCGTCGAATCGAGCCCCGCGCGCCGGGCCAGCCCCGAAGCCGACAGCGAATAGCGCTCGGCGAGAGCATCGATGGCAGCCCAGACACGGTCATGCGAGAGCAAGCTCGCTCTCCCTCGAAACAGGAAAAAATGCCTCTTCCTGTCTAACGCGCAACCGCCGCCATGTCCACCGGGCGCAGCCAGCGGATCGCCGACAAAACTGTGTGCCGCCGCGACAGCGCCGCGCGGTTCAGTGATCGGACATCAATGGTCGCCGATGAACCTATCCGGCCATCGCCGCCATCGCCCTGGGCAAGCCCTTCCTGAGTTCCTCGGCGTTCATCACCGGGATCAACTCGACGCTGGCATTGAAGGCGAAGAAGAACCGCTCGGCGACATAGGGCATATCCGAACTGTCCTTTACCTCCACGACGAGATAGGCCGTTCGCCGGCCACCGTCGGCGGTGAAATAGGCGGCCTCCGGGTTGAGGTCGGACAAGGTGTGCTCGATGAACTTGGCCATGCTGCCGTTCTTGATCGCCTTGTTGCCTTCCTCGGCCGGGATGGAAACTCTCAGCATCATACGCATGACGATTACGTCCTTCTGCCAACTTTAGGTTAGCAAAAGCTAATTTATCACCGACGGACCGCATGGGAAAGCTGAAGCGCGCTGGCCACAGCTACGTGCCGTGGCCATCATGCGCAAATTAAAGGGGCGACAAGCGTCGTTTGCGTCGCTGAAGGACGCGCAGCGCTGCCGTCGCGCCCAGATATAGATCGGCCGGCGTCAGGCTGCCTGCTTCACGTCACCGGCGTAAGGATTGAAGCGCTCATAAAAGGTCTCGCCCTTTTCGGCCATATCGAGCAACAGCTTGGGCGCCTTGAATTCGGCGCCGTATTTCTTCTGCAGCTTCTTGGCGATCTTGACGAATGCCTTGGCGCCGATGCCGTCGATATAGGACAGCGCACCGCCGGTGTAGGGCGCGAAGCCGAAGGCCAGGATCGAGCCGACATCGGCCTCGCGCGGGTCGGTGACGATGCCCTCTTCCATCACCCGGGCCGCTTCCAGCGCGATGGTGACCAGCAGCCGCTGCTGCAGCTCTTCATAATCGACCTTCTCGGCCGCAAGCTGCGGATAGAGGTCCTTGAGGCCCGGCCACAGCTTCTTCTTGGCCGGCTTGGCGGGATAGTCGTAAAAACCCTTGCCGTTCTTGCGGCCGAAGCGGCCATGATCGTCGACCATGGTGTTGATCAGCGCCATTTGCTTCTGGTCGACGGCGGTGTCGCCGAGATCGCGCATGGTCTGCTTCATGATTTTCTGCGCGAGGTCGATGGCCGTCTCGTCGGTCAGGGCCAGCGGGCCGACCGGCATGCCGGCGGCTTTCGCCGCATTCTCGATCATGGGTGCAGGCACGCCTTCGATCAGCATTTTGTAGGCTTCCGACATGTAACGCAGCACGCAGCGGTTGACGTAGAAGCCGCGCGTGTCGTTGACGACGATCGGCGTCTTCTTGATGGCGCGGACGAAATCGATGGCTGTCGCGAGCGCCTTGTCGCCGGTCTTCTTGCCCAAAATGATCTCGACCAGCATCATCCTGTCGACCGGCGAGAAGAAATGGATGCCGATGAAGTTCTTCGGCCGCGCCGAGTTCTTGGCCAGCGACGAGATCGGGATGGTCGAGGTGTTGGAGGCGAAGATGGCCGAGGCTTTAAGCACCACTTCTGCCTGTTCGGTAGCGCTCTTCTTGACGCCGGAATCCTCGAACACCGCTTCGACCACCAGGTCGCAGCCGGCAAGGTCGGCATAGTCGGCCGTAGGTGTGATCAGCGACAGAAGTTTGTCCTTCTCCTCCGGCTTGGCGCGGCCTTTCTTCACCTGGTCCGAGACCAGGCTGTCGGAATGTGCCTTGCCCTTAGCGGCCGAATCCATGTCGCGGTCGAGCAGAACCACCGGAATGCCGGCCTTGGCGGTGACATAGGCGATGCCGGCGCCCATGAAGCCGGCGCCGAGAATGCCGATCTTCTTGAACTTGGTTTCCGGTACGCCGGGCGGGCGACGCGCGCCCTTGTTCAGTTCCTGCAGCGACACGAACAGCGAGCGGATCATCGCCGCCGCTTCCTGGGTCTGCATGATCTCGGTGAAATAGCGCTGCTCGATGCGCAGGGCCGTGTCGAACGGCACCAGCAGGCCTTCATAGACGCACTTCAGGATCGCGGCGGCAGCTGGATAATTGCCATAGGTCTCGCGGCGCAGGATCGCGATGGCCGGCGGCCACAGATTGAAGCCGGCTGGTGAATAGATCTGGCCTCCGGGCAGCTTAAAACCCTTCTCGTCCCACGGCGCCACCGGCTTCAGGCCGTTCCTGATCATCGCCTTGGCGGTGTCGACCAGCTTGGCCGGTTCGGCGATCTCATGAATCAGGCCCATCGACTTGGCCTTCTGCGGCGACAGCGCCTGGCCGGAGGTCAGCATCTGCAGCGCCTGCTGCTGATCGGTCAGCCGCGGCACGCGCTGGGTGCCGCCGGCACCCGGGAAGATGCCGATCTTCACTTCGGGAAGCGCCATCCTGACCTTGTCGCTATCGGCGGCGACACGGCCGTGGCAGGCGAGCGACAATTCGAAGGCGCCGCCCATGCAGGTGCCGTTGATCGCCGACACCCAGGGCTTGCCCGACGTTTCCAGCTTGCGGAACAGGCCGGTCATAGTGCCGGCATTGTCGAACAACGCCTTGGTGGCCTTTTCGACGTCCTTGTCCTTTTCAGTGGCGAAAGTGGTCAGCATCTTCTGCAGCAAGGTGATGTCGGCGCCGCCGGAGAAGGTGTCCTTGCCGGAGGTGATCACCGCGCCCTTGATGGCGGCATCGCCCGCTACCGCGTCGACGATGGCGTTCAGTTCCAGCATCGCCTCTTCGGTGAAGACGTTCATCGAGCGGCCCGGCATGTCCCAGGTGACCAGCGCAATGCCGTCGGCGTCGATGTCGAGGGTGAAATTGGTGTAGCTCATGATTTCTCTCCCCTGTCAGACGCGTTCGATAATCGTTGCGGTGCCCATGCCGGCACCGATGCACAGCGTCACCAGCGCGGTGTTGAGATCGCGGCGCTCGAGTTCGTCCAGAACCGTGCCGAAGATCATCGCGCCGGTCGCACCGAGCGGATGGCCCATGGCGATGGCGCCGCCATTGACGTTGATCTTGTCGTGCTCGATATCGAAGGCCTGCATGTAGCGCAGCACCACCGAGGCGAAGGCCTCGTTGAGCTCGAACAGGTCGATATCCGACAGCTTCATCTTGGCACGCTTCAACAGCTTCTCGGTGACGTCGACCGGACCGGTCAGCATCAGCACCGGTTCGGAGCCGATGTTGGCGAAGGTGCGGATGCGAGCGCGCGGCTTCAGCCCCATCGCCTTGCCGGCCCTCTTCGAGCCGAGCAGAACAGCGGCGGCGCCATCGACGATGCCGGACGAATTGCCGGCATGGTGGACGTGGTTGACCTCTTCCACCTCGGGGTGCTTCTGCACCGCGACGGCATCGAACCCCCCCATTTCGCCGGGCATGACGAAGGACGGGTTGAGCGAGGCCAGCGACTGCATGTCGGTCGACGGGCGCATGTGCTCGTCGTGGTCGAGGATGGTCAGGCCGTTCTGGTCCTTGATCGGAATAACGGACTTCTTGAAGCGGCCATCGGCCCAGGATTTGGCCGCGCGCTTCTGGCTCTCGACTGCATAGGCATCGACGTCGTCGCGCGAGAAGCCGTATTTGGTGGCGATCAGGTCGGCCGAAATGCCTTGCGGTACGAACCAGCCGGGCAGGCCAACCGAAGGATCCATGAACCACGCGCCGCCGGAGGCGCCCATGCCGACCCGCGACATCGATTCGACGCCGCCGGCGATGACGATGTCATCGGCGCCCTGCGCGATCTTGGCGCCGCCGAAATTGATGGCGTCCAGGCCCGAAGCGCAGAAGCGCGAGATCTGCATGCCAGGCGCCTTGGTGTCATAGCCGGCCTCGAAGGCAGCGGCGCGCGGAATGACCGAACCCGCCTCGCCGACCGGATCGACGCAGCCGAAGATGATGTCGTCGACATTGCCGGTGTCGAGCCCGTTGCGATCGCGCAATGCTTCGAGCGTCTTGGCGGCAAGTCGCACCGCCGGCACCTCGTGCAGCGATCCGTCCTTCTTGCCCTTGCCGCGCGGCGTGCGCACAGCGTCATAGACATAAGCTTCGGCCATCTTTTTGCTCCTTGGGTTTATCGAACGGCTTTAGACTGATGCATATCGATCTCCCAAAACCGGGACCACTTTTGGGCGACGTGCATTAGAGCGAGCGTCCGATCAGCAATTTCATGATCTCGTTGGTGCCGCCGTAGATGCGCTGGACGCGGGCGTCGCGGAACATGCGGGCGATCGGGTATTCATTCATGTAGCCATAGCCGCCATGCAATTGAAGGCATTCGTCGACGACTTTTCCCTGCAGGTCGCTGAGCCAGTATTTGGCCATCGACGCCGTTACCGGGTCGAGGCCACCGGCGATGTGGCGGGTCACACAATCATTGTAGAAGACGCGGCCGATGGTTGCCTCGGTCTTGAGTTCGGCCAGCTTGAACTGGGTGTTCTGGAAATCGATGATCGCCTTGCCGAACGCCTTGCGCTCCTTCACGTAGTCGATGGTCAGCGCCAGGGCGCGCTCGATCATGGCAATCGCCCCGGTGCCGATCTGCAGCCGCTCCTGCGGCAATTGCTGCATCAGCTGGACAAAGCCCTGCCCTTCCTCATGGCCGAGCAGGTTGGAGGTCGGCACGCGCATATCGTTGAAGAACAGTTCCGAGGTGTCGTTGGCCTTCAAGCCGATCTTGTCGAGGTTGCGGCCGCGCTGGAAGCCTTCGACCTCATCGGTCTCGACGACGATCAGCGAGGTGCCCTTGGCGCCCTTCTCCGGATCGGTCTTGGTGACAACGATGATGAAGTTGGCAAGCTGGCCATTGGTGATGAAGGTCTTGGAACCGTTGATCTTGTACTGGTTGCCATCCTTCTGCGCCCGCGTCTTGACGCCCTGTAGGTCGGAGCCGGCACCTGGCTCGGTCATGGCGATGGCGCCGATCAGTTCGCCGGTCGCCAGCTTCGGCAGCCATTTCTTCTTCTGCTCTTCAGAGCCGTAGTGGAGAATGTAGGGGGCGACGATCGAATTGTGCAGGCCGATGCCGAAGCCATCGACACCGACATGGCCAATGGCCTCGATGATGGCGCTCTCATGCGCGAAGGTACCGCCCGAGCCGCCATACTCCTCCGGCATCGAGGCGCAGAGCAGACCGGCAGCGCCGGCCTTCAACCAGCTCTCGCGGTCGACCATCTCGTTCTTCTCGAATTCGTCGTAGCGCGGCGCGATTTCCTCCGACATGAAGCGGTGCGCCATGTCGTAGAGCATGCCGACCTCGTCCGCCGCCCAGGCGGGCTTCGGCAAAGAGAGCACTTCGGCGGGATTTGTCGCCACGATTTCCTCCGCGTATCGACAGACAGGGCCGGCGGTGCCGGCGTTCGAGCTTAGAACGCTTCCGCCGGCAGAGCCATCAGCGTGTCGGCACCGCTCGAAATGCGGGCGAGGTGAGCGCCGGTTTCCGGCATGATCCGCTCCATGAAGAAGCGCGCCGTCACAACCTTGTTGTCGTAGAAGGACTGCGAACCGTTGGCCTCCGTCTTGCCAAGCGCCGCCTTGGCCATCTGCGCCCACATATAGCCCAGCGCCACAAGGCCGAAGAGATGCATGAAATCGGTCGAGGCGGCGCCCGCATTGTCGGGCTTGGCCATGCCGTTCTGCAGCAGCCACATGGTGGCGGCCTGAAGGTCGTTGAGGCCCTTCTTCAGCGCCTTCGTGAACGGCGCCATCTTCTCGTCGGAACGGTTTTCCTCGCAGAATTCGCCGACCTCCTTGAAGAAGGCCTGCACGGCGCGGCCGCCATTCAAACCGAGCTTGCGGCCGACGAGGTCGAGCGCCTGGATGCCGTTGGCGCCTTCATAGATCATGGCGATGCGGGCATCGCGCACGAACTGGCTCATGCCGTGCTCTTCGATGTACCCGTGACCGCCGAACACCTGCTGCGCCATCACGGCGTGGTCGAACCCCTTGTCGGTGAGCACGCCCTTGACCACCGGCGTCAACAGGCCGGTGTAGTCGTCGGCGGCCTGGCGGTCCTTGTCGTCGCCAGAGCGGTGGGCGACGTCGGACTTGATCGCCGTCCACAGCGCCAGCGCGCGGCCGGCCTCGTTGAAGGCCTTCATGGTCATCAGGCTGCGGCGGATGTCGGGATGGACGACGATCGGGTCGGCCTTCTTGTCCGGCGCCTTCGGCCCCGACAGCGAGCGGCCCTGCAAGCGATCCTTGGCGTAGGCGGCGGCGTTCTGGTAGGCGATCTCCGACAGCGACAGCCCTTGCAGGCCGACGCCGAGGCGCGCCTCGTTCATCATCGTGAACATCGCCTTCAAACCACCATTGGCCTCGCCGAGCAGCGTGCCTTCGGCCTCGTCATAGTTCATGACGCAGGTCGAATTGCCATGAATGCCCATCTTCTCCTCGATCGAGCCGCAGGAGACGGTGTTCCTGTTGCCGGGATTGCCCGAGGCGTCGAGCTTGAGCTTCGGCACGATGAACAGCGAGATACCCTTGACGCCTTCCGGCGCGCCTTCGATGCGGGCCAGCACCAGGTGGACGATGTTGTCCGACATGTCGTGCTCGCCGGCCGAGATGAATATCTTCTGGCCTGAAATCTTGTAGGTGCCATCGCCATTCGGCACCGCCTTGGTTCGCAGCAGGCCAAGATCGGTACCGCAATGCGGCTCGGTCAGGTTCATGGTGCCGGTCCAGGCACCCTCAACCATTTTCGGCAGCCATTTGGATTTCTGCTCGTCGGTGCCGTGTGTGATGATCGCCGCGATCGCGCCCTGCGTCAGGCCCGGATACATCATCAGCGACATGTTGGCCGACACCATATATTCGGCAACGGCGGTGTGCACCGCGTAGGGCAGGCCCTGGCCGCCGAACTCGACGGGTGCGGCCAGACCCATCCAGCCACCCTCGCGATACTGGCCGAAGGCCTCCTTGAAACCTTTCGGCGTCGTCACCGAGCCGTCGTCATGGCGCACGCAGCCTTCCATGTCGCCGACACGGTTCAGCGGATGCATGACGTTTTCGGCGAGCTTGGCACCTTCGGCGAGGATGGCCTCCAGTACATCGGGCGTGGCGTCGGCAAATCCGGGAAGGTTCGAATAGCGCTGATAGCCCAGCACCTCGTTGAGCACGAACAGCGTATCCTGGACCGGAGCCCTGTATGTCGGCATGCTTTCCTCCACCCTGCAGACCTGTCCGAATGCCCCTGAAGTATACCAAGGGTGGCATGCGGACCCATTTTGCGAGCGGGATAGCAAAAATTGACGTTTGCGTAAACGTCAATTTTTTCGATGCGACAAGATTTCCCGCCCACCGCGCGGTGAACGTAGCGGCGAGGCGTTGCACAAGCTAGCGGCGAGAGGCTGCATTGTTCCGCGGCCAAGACGACGAAAAGCCGCGCGGCAGGGCCACGCGGCTTTGATAGTCAGACAGTCAGCGGATGAGTTAGCCCGCGACGCTCGCCTGCGGCGCCGAACGCTGGGCCAGCATCTGGCGCACCGCCGACATCGAGCCGCTCAGCTCGTTGATGGCGTCATCGATCAGCGCGCGCTGCTTCTGCAGCCGGGCAAGCTGCTTTTCCGACTTGTCCAGCGCCAGCCGCAGCTGCTTGGTGTTGGAGCCGGTCGGATCGTAGAGGTCCATCATCTGCTTGACGTCGCGCAGCGAGAACCCAACCTTGCGGCCAAGCAGGATCAGCTTCAGCCGGGCCTTGTCGCGGCGCGTGTAGAGACGGGTCGAACCGTCGCGCTGCGGGTTAAGCAGGCCCTTGTCTTCATAGAAACGCAGCGTGCGCAGCGTCACTCCATATGTCTTGGCCATCTCACCGATGCGGACAAGGTCCTCGCCGGTTTCGACAGACATATTGTTGGTATTGGCCGCGGTCTCGCCGGCCGAGATAAGCTTCATGGTCACTGGCTTTCCCCATCTGGTGGCGTCGCGGTCCTGGACCGTGCGTCGCCTGACTGGAAGCGGGGGCTTGCTTCCGGTCGTGGTTTCAACAAACAAATCGCAAACAGCACGCTCAGGGCGCCTTTTACGTTTACGTCAATTCTATACCGATAGCCGCCTCATGACGCAAGGGCGTTCTGCGCGGCGAGCGTTATGCCGCACCGTGCTGCCGGCATCCGACATCCTTGCAACTTCTTAAGTTTGGTTAACGCGTTGTTTACCACGTTGGGCGAAATGTGGGCGCGTCGGCTACCCGTGGTTATCCTGTATCGAATTTTTCACGGTTTTTCGGAGCGCGGGTGAGAGCCCGGGAAGCTCGTCTTCCACCGCGGCATAGCCGCTGTCGCCTCGTTCCGACAGGGACTTGGGGGAACTGGCCGCGAGCCAGCCAATCTGAAAGACGGACGCACCGATGAACAGCAAGCGGTCCTACCTCGATACACTCAACGCCGGCAGGCAGCGCAGGCCGCAGACCACGCTCGAGCAGTTGAACCGTTCCCTCGAAACGCTGGAGCAGCGGCTGGAGCGTACGCGCGAGGACCCGATGGCACGGCCCGAGCCCCGCCAATACGGGGCCGATGCGCGCTATCCAGCAGCCCAACCCTCTGGCCAACCCTCCAGCCAGCAGCGGTGGTACGAGGATCCGCAGCCGGCGCCGCGCCCGACGAGCCCGCCGCCGCCCGCCGCCGCTTTCGGGCAGAATTACCAGGCCATCGCCCGCGACATCGATCGCGTGCGTGGCCAGGAGGACGGCGTTGCCATGGTCGGCAAGATCGCCGGCGAGTTGCGCGGCATGCGCGAGGAACTGCGCCACCAGATGACGGCTGGGCTGCAGCGGGAATTCGAAGCGCTGCGCAAGGACATCGAGCGGGCTTTCCAGTCGGGCGCCAGGCCGGGCACCTCGGCCAAGGGCAGCGCCGAACTCGGCCTTGAATTCGAACGGCTCTCCGGCGCCATCCAGACACTGGCCGAGAAGAGCGACGACAGAAGCGTCAATATGCTGCGGCTCGAGCTCGAACAGGTCAAGGCCGCGCTCGACACGCTGGCGCGCGAGGAGAGCGTGCAGAAGGTCGACCGCCGCTGGGACGATTTCGATCGCCGGTGGACGGCCTTCGAGGACCGCGTCGACGCCGATCAGCGCAAGCGCTCCGACGACCCCGGCCTATCAATGCTGACCGACCGGCTGGAGCAGATCAGCAACGCCGTCAACAATCTGCCGGAATCGCTGTCGCTGCGCTCGCTCGAGGAAAAGGTCCGCACGCTTGCCGGCGCCGTCGATCATTTCGCCAGCCAGCAGGACAATCGTGGCAGCGACACGCTTGGCATGATCGACGAGCGGCTGGACGAGATCTCCCGCGCCATCGTCGCCTCGACGGTCGCCGCGCAAGCCAATTCTTTCGACCACGAGGCTTTCGAGCGCATCGAGAAGCGGATCGACTCGCTTGCCCAACAGATCGAGGAAGTTGCGCAGGACCGCCCGGGCAACGCTGTCATGGACCGGCTGAGCACCCTGTCGAGCCGTGTCGACGAGCTCGCCGGCCGCGCCAACCTGCCCGAGCAGGCGATGGAGCGCCTGGCCAAGCAGATCGCGCTCATTGCCGACAAGATCGACCAGGCGCCTGCCATGCCCGACGCCGACTATATCTTCCATGGCCTGGAGCAACGCTTCGACGTGCTGTCGAGCATGATGGAACGTCGCCAGGGCGACGCCATCGAACAGGGCAACATGCTATTCCGCGATCTCGAGCGGCGGCTGGACGAGGTGGCCGACAGGCTGGACCAGCGCATGCCGCATGTCGACAGCGCCGGCATCATGGAAGCCATCGACGCCCGCTTCACCGCGCTGGCCAAGCGCATCGAAACGCGTGTTCCCGATCCCGCAGGCGAAGCCGCGATCCGCGGCCTGGAAAGCCGGCTCGAAGACATTTCAAGCCGGCTGGACGCATCGGCCGCGCAGGTGGCCGGCATCGATCCGGCGCTGATCCGCAGCCTGGAGGCGCAGGTCGCCGGCCTGTCCGCCCACCTTTCAAGGCCCAGCACGCCCCTGCCGGAATTCGAGGACATCAGCCCGCGTCTCGACGAGATCGAGAAGTCGCTGTCCGGAACGCGCGATTCCATCCTCGGCGCGGCGCGCGAAGCGGCCGAGAACGCGGTGCGTTCGCTGGCCGGTTCGAGCGCCAACACGACAGCCGTTTCCGGCCTCGCCCAGGACCTGAAGACCCTCGAAACGCTGACGCGGCGCTCGGACGAGCGCAATTCGAGAACATTCGAAGCCATCCACGACACGCTGCTGAAGATCGTCGACCGGTTGGGTTCGCTGGAACCCGGCGAACCGGTCGAGGCGGTGAGCGAACTCCTGGATGCGGCTGCGGTCGGACCCAACAGCCGGCGCGGTGCGCGGCGGTCCAAGATGGCCGTCGAGGCACCGTCAATGGATATCGATCAGCCTGTACCGCTTACCGGGGACATGGCCGATCTCGATGGCCGCGCCGCCGCTATCCTGCGCAATGATCCGGGCATGCGTGGCGACCTGGATACGCGTGGCGACCTGGGTACGCGTGGCGACCTGGATATGCGTGGCGACCTGGATATGCGTGGCGACGTGGGCACGCGCTCACCAGCCGAAGCCGCCGCTGCCGCGGCCCTGGCTGCCCTCAGTTCCGACACCATCGCCGAGAAAAGCGAACAGGCAGGCGGCCGCAAATCGTTGTTCGGCGGGTTGGCACGTGCATTCAGGGGCAAGAAGGAGGCCGACATTCCGCCGCTGGCCGGCTCGGCGCCGATTGCCCCGACACCGAGCGTCGACCTCGACGAACCGCTCGACCCAAAATTGGCCAATCGGCCGCTGGAGCCCGGCTCCGGCGCACCTGACCTCAATGCCATCATGAAGCGCGTGCGCGACGAGCGCGGCCAGCCGGCCAAGCCAAGCGACACCGATGCCGCAAAATCGGATTTCATCGCTGCAGCGCGGCGCGCGGCGCAAGCGGCGGCCGCCGAGGCCGATGCGCTGAAGCGCCAGTCGACGATGACCGGACCCGTGAAGGCACTGCGGATCGGCGACCTGCTCAAGGCGCGGCGCAAGCCGATCCTGATGGCGGCTGCCGCAATCATGCTGGCGCTCGCCGGTCTGCAACTAGGCAAGGCCTTCTTCGCCGATCCGGCGCAGATGGCAAGCAAAGACGCCGCGCCGATCGTCGCCTCGCAACCGGTGCAAACCGCCTCGGTCGATGCCGCTAGCCAGCCGAAGACGGACGTTCAGCTGCAAGCCGTGGAAAGCGCGCCGGCCCGTTCCGTCAGACAGGCCGAGCCGTCCGAACCGGCAGCCAAGGATGACATGGCCGCGCAAAGCACGATGGCCACGCCGCCAAGCATCGAGCCTTCGATGGATGCGGCACCGACAGCCGAACCGGTTCCTGCGCCTGTTGCTTCGGCGACGCCCGCAGATGCGAGCCCTGCGGCGCCCGACATCACAGCTTCGGCTGCTGCGCTCCCGGCTGGTCCGGCCCCGATTTCTGCGGAAGCGACCGATGCCGATACCGGGCCTGTGATGGCCGAGCCGAACACCGCCAAGGACACGACGGGCGCGGTTCCACCGGCGGACGCTTCGCCGGCGGCGGCCACCGCCAAGTTCGACATTCCCACCGACGTCGGCCCGCTCGCATTGCGCGATGCCGCTGCCGGCGGCGACGCCAAGGCGTTGTTCGAGGTCGGTTCGCGCTACGCCGAGTCGCGTGGCGTCAAGGAGGACATGGCAGCAGCCGCCAAATGGTACGAGAAGTCGGCCGAACTCGGCTTCGCGCCGGCCGAATACCGCATCGGCAATTTCTTCGAGAAGGGCATTGGCGTCGCGCGCGATATCAAGAAGGCGAAAACCTGGTACCAGCTGGCCGCCGAGCAGGGCAACGCCAGCGCCATGCACAACCTGGCCGTGCTGTTCGCCATGGCCGCGGATGGCGTCACCGACAATGAGTCGGCCGCGCACTGGTTCCAGGCGGCGGCAGACGTCGGCGTCAAGGACAGCCAGTTCAACCTCGGCATCCTTGCCGCCAAGGGCGTCGGCATGAAGCAGAACCTCGAGGAGTCCTACAAATGGTTCGCGCTCGTCGCCAAGACCGGCGACAAGGATGCGGCGGCCAAGCGCGACGAGATCGCCAATGCGATGCGGCCCGAGCAACTTGAACGCGCCCGTGCCGCGGCCGAACTGTGGAAGGCCAAGCCGCTGGATGCGGGAGCCAATTCGGTCGACATTCCCGAATCCTGGCAGGACGGCACGCCGCAGACGACCGCCAGCGTCGACATGAAGAAGGCCGTCGAGAACATCCAGCGCATCCTCAACAAGAATGGCTACGATGCAGGCGACGCCGACGGCAAGATGGGCCAGAAGACGAAGACCGCGATCATGGCTTTCCAGACCGATAACAAGCTGCCGGCGACCGGCACGGTCGATGAAAAACTGGTCAAGGCGCTGCTGGCGCGCAAATAACGGCAGATGCGTCGCTTCCACGACGCCCTTGCCACACATTTGCCTGTTAACTGATTGAGATGTTTTTTGTTTCGGCATTGCTGCGTGGTTTGACTTCGTAGCACCTCCGGCGCAAGAACAAACTGGCTTGTCGGGTCAAGATGCCCGCAACGGTTGCATTCACCGACAGGCAAAACTGATCGAGACTGACGGGTGGGCATCTATCTCCCGATCGCGGAAATTTCCGTCAACGTCTTCGTGCTGCTGGCCATGGGTGCGGCAGTGGGCTTCCTGTCGGGCATGTTTGGCGTCGGCGGTGGCTTCCTCATCACGCCGCTGCTGATCTTCTACAACATCCCCCCGGCGATCGCCGTCGCCACCGGCGCCAACCAGGTCATCGCCTCCTCCTTCTCCGGCGTCCTTTCGCACATGAAGCGAGGTACGCTCGACTTCAAGCTCGGCGGCGTTCTGCTGGCCGGGGGCATCGTCGGCTCCACCGGCGGTATCTTCGTCTTCGCCTTCCTGCGCAGGCTCGGCCAGCTCGACCTGTTCATCTCGCTGCTTTATGTCGTGCTGCTCGGCACGGTCGGCGGGCTGATGCTGGTCGAAAGCGTCAATGCGCTGCGCGCCACGCGCAGCGGTGCGGCACCGGTGCTGAAAAAATCCGGCCAGCACAACTGGATCCACCGCTTGCCGCTGAAGATGCGGTTCAGGGCCTCGAAACTGTTCGTCAGCGTCATCCCGGTGCTGGGTCTTGGCGCCGGCATCGGCTTCCTGTCGTCGATCATGGGCGTCGGCGGCGGCTTCATCATGGTGCCGGCGCTGATCTATCTGCTGAAAGTGCCGACCAACGTCGTCATCGGCACTTCGCTGTTCCAGATCATCTTCACCTCCGCCTACACGACGCTGGTCCATGCCACAACCAACCAGACGGTCGACGTCGTGCTAGCCTTCCTGTTGATGGCGGGCGGCGTTGCCGGCGCCCAATACGGCGCCAAGGCCGGCCAGAGGCTGCGCGGCGAGCAGCTCAGGGCCTTGCTGGCGCTGCTGGTGCTCGCGGTGGCGATCCGCCTCGCCATCGACCTCTTCGTCACCCCGCCCAATCTCTACTCGCTGACCGCCACGGGCCTCAACTGATGAGGGGCCCTAAAGCGTTCGCAACCGCCATTGTCCTGTCGTTGCTCGCGGCCGTCGTTCCGGTTAAGGCACAGACACCACCGGTAGAAGGCATCCAGATCGGCCTCTCCACCGACAATGTTTCCATCACCGCCGGCTTTTCCGGCGCCGACCTGACCATTTTCGGCTCGCTGGAAAATCCCGACCCGCTGGTTGCCCGTCAAGGCAGATACGATGTCATCGTCGTGCTCGAGGGTCCGCCGCGCCCGGTCGTGGTGCGCCGCAAGGACCGGGTGCTCGGCGTCTGGGTCAACCTGGAGTCCGAAACCTTCGAGAATGTGCCGATGTCGTATTCGGTGGCGACGACGCGGCCGCTGCAGGACATCACCGAACCGAACAGCTACAAGCAGCTGTCGCTCGGTGCCTCCAACCTCTACATGCAGCCGGCCGACGCTGGCGACAACCCGGCGACCATCGAGGAATTCACCGCGGCGCTGCGCAGCCGCAAGACAGCGACCGGCCTCTACAGCGAGAATGTCGGCGGCGTGCAATTCCTGTCGCAGAACCTGTTCCGCGCCACCGTCAGGCTGGCACCGAACGTTCCGGTCGGCACCCACAAGGCGCGCGCCTTCCTGTTCAAGAGTGGCGTGTTCATCAAGGAAAGCTCGGCCCAGCTCGAAATCCGCAAATCCGGCTTCGAGCAGTCGATCTTCCGTGTCGCCCACAATTATTCCTTCCTCTATGGCGTCTTCGCGATATCGCTGGCCATGCTGACGGGCTGGCTCGGTAGGGTGATCTTCCGAAAGGATTAGGCGCGCCGGATTTCCAAAAAGGGTTTCCCTTTCCGGCGTCTTGCGTTAGAGAGCACGCCCCCGGCCCGACCGGACACGAGTTGCCGCTCCCCAAAGACAAAATCAGGAAACTTGCCATGCGACCAGCATTCGGCGGTATCGACTTTGGCACTTCAAACTCCACCGTTGGCGTGGTCCGCAACGGGCAGCCGCGCCTCGTCGCACTTGAAGATGGGCAGGTCACGCTGCCCAGTGCCGTGTTCTTCAACTTTGAGGACAACCGCACCTGTTTCGGACGCCACGCCATTGCCAACTACACCGACAGCATCGAAGGCCGGCTGATGCGCTCGCTGAAGAGCGTGCTCGGCAGTTCGCTTGCCCACGAGAAGACCCGCATCAAGTCCCGCTCGATCGGCTTCATGGAGATCGTCGGCCTGTTCCTCGGCCACCTCCGCAAAAAACTGGAGGAAGATGCCGGCGGCGTGGTCGAAACGGTGGTGCTCGGCCGCCCGGTGCAATTCGTCGACGACGACCCCGAGGCCGATACAAACGCCCAGGGCGAACTTGAGAAGGCCGCGCGCGCCCAGGGCTTCAAACACATCGCTTTCCAGTTCGAGCCGATCGCGGCGGCGCTCGACTATGAGCAGAAGGTGACGCGCGAGGAACTGGCGCTGATCGTCGACATGGGCGGCGGCACCTCGGACTTTTCGATCGTGCGCGTCTCACCGCAGCGCTCGCGCTCGCTCGACCGCAAGGACGACATCCTGGCCAGCCGCGGCATCCATATCGGCGGCACGGATTTCGACCGGCTGTTGAGCATCGCCCATGTGATGCCGCAGCTCGGCTATCTGACCCCGACCAAGGACGGCAAGCGCAATCTGCCGGCCAGCTACTTCATCGATCTCGCGACATGGCAGCGCATCAACCTGGTCTACACCGCCAAGGCAATGACGCATCTGCGCCAGATCCGCTACGAGGCCGAGCGCGCCGACCTGGTCGACCGCTTCATCCACATTGTCGAGCATCGCTATGGACATGCGCTGGCGGCCCTTGTCGAAAAGGCCAAGATCGAGCTGACCGACAGATCATCGGCTCAGGTGGCGGTGAAGCTGCCGGGGGCGGCGTTCGCCGCCGAAATCACGCGCACCGGGCTGGACGCCACGATTGCAAGGGACATCGAGCGGGTCACCGCAACGGTCGGGCAGACCATCCGCGACGCCCAGGTCAAGCCATCCGACATCACCGCGGTGTTCCTGACCGGCGGGTCGACCGCAATCCCGCTGGCAAGACGAGAGATTCTCTCCTTGGTGCCGCAGGCATCCGTCATCGACGGCGACATGTTCGGCTCGGTCGGGCTTGGCCTGGCGCTCGACGCCCAGCGAAAGTTTGGCTGACACGGCCCACTCACGGGCGGACGGGCGCCGCTTCATCGGCACTGGCGCTGAGATGCGCCTTGAGCGCCATCTGGGCAAGGCTCGCCTGCCGGTCGCGGTGGGTGATGATGGCGAAGTCGCGCTTCGGCAGGTCAATAGGCACCGCGCGCAAACTGCCTTCGGCAATCGCGCCGCCGACGACGAGTTCGGAAATGATGGTGGCGCCGGCACCCGCCTCGACCGCCTGGCGGATAGCCTCGTTGCTCGGCAGCACCAGGAATATCTGCAGGTCGGCGAGTGAAATTCCTTCGCGGCGCGCCAGATCCTCCAGCACTTCGCGCGTGCCCGAACCACCCTCGCGGATGATCCAGCGCAGGCCCTTGATGTCGGGCCGGCCTTGCGAGACTTCGGCGATCTCCGGATGGGCACTGGCGACGACCAGCAACAGCCTGTCGACGTCGACCTTGGCGCGACGCAGGATGTCGGATTCCGTCCGCCCCTCGACCAGACCGAGATCCGCCGCACCATCGAGGACATTGGCCTCGACCTGCCTGGTGTTGCCGATGGTGACGCTCAACCTGACGGCGGGATAGGCCTCGTGGAAGGAAGCCAGCCGGCGCGGCAGCCAATAGCTGGCGATGGTCTGGCTGGCGGCGATCGAGAGGCTGCCGGTGACCGTCTGCGAGACATGCTCCAGCACATTGCGTGCAGTGGCCGCCCGCTCCAGCACGGCCTTGGCTTCCGGCAGGAAGCGGTGCCCGGTCTGGGCGAGCTCGATGTTGCGGCCGACCCGGTTGAACAGATGGACGCCGTGCTGCTCTTCAAGCGCGCGAATAGCGGCAGACGCGGCCGATTGGGAAATGCCAAGCAGCTCGGCCGCCTTGGTCATGTGGCCACGCTCGGCAACGGCGACGAAAATCCGCAATTGGTCCAGGGTCATGCGTGCATTAAGAACCAATATCGATCGAATTTACAAGAACAACTGATTAGACAGATCGATAGCTTTATTCTACGTTTTCGAGTGAAGTTAGAAAAAATTCGCCACCGAATCGCAGGGAACAAAATGATCGGGCGGTTCAGATCCCTGCTTGCCCATTGGACCCGCGGCATCCGGCGGCGGCTGGCCGGTGACCGATACCACCCGGAAGAGCACTATATGCGCGGCCCCGGGCCGAAGACTCGAGCCAAGTCCGCCGGCCGTGCGGGCACCAGCGGATCATGATGCACCGACCGCCGCGCGGCGCAAATTCGGCACCATCGCAACGCCCGCTTGCCGACACCAGGGCGCCCGATGAAGGCGACGGCGTCGACACTTCGCCAAGCATTTCCGACAGCATCGCCAAGACGACCTGCTACATGTGCGCCTGCCGCTGCGGCATCGACGTGCACATCAAGGCTGGCAAGGTCCGCTACATCAACGGCAACAAGGACCATCCGGTCAATCGCGGCGTGATCTGCGGCAAGGGCAGCTCTGGCATCATGCAGCACTACAGTCCGGCCCGGCTGAAAAAACCATTGCTGCGCACAGGCCCGCGCGGCTCGGGAGAATTTCGCGAGATCGAGTGGGAGGAAGCCTTCTCGATCGCGACCGAACGGCTATCGGTCATCCGCCGGACCGATCCGAAAAAACTTGCCTTCTTCACCGGTCGCGACCAGTCGCAGTCGCTCACCGGCTGGTGGGCCAGCCAGTTCGGCACGCCTAACTTCGCCGCGCATGGCGGCTTCTGTTCGGTCAACATGGCGGCCGGCGGCCTCTATACGATCGGCGGGTCGTTCTGGGAGTTCGGCGAACCCGACTGGGACAACACCAGATACTTCATGCTGTTCGGCGTCGCCGAGGATCACGATTCCAACCCGATCAAGATCGGCCTCGGCAAGCTCAAGGCGCGCGGTGCCAAGGTGGTTTCGATCAATCCGTGCCGGACAGGCTACAACGCCATTGCCGACGACTGGATCGGCATCCGACCCGGCACCGATGGCCTGTTCGTGTTCGCCCTCATCCACGAATTGCTGAAGGCCGGGCGCGTCGATCTCGACTATCTCCTGCGGTACACCAATGCGCATTTGCTCGTCATCCAGCAGCCGGGCGCGGCGGATGACGGCCTGTTCGTGCGTGACGCCGGCGGCAATCCGCTGGCCTGGGACAGAGTTGCGAAGAGACCGGTCAGCGCCACCGATACCGAGGCCAAGCCTGCACTGACGGGCAGCTTCACCGTCGACGGTCGCCGCTGCGTACCGGTGTTCCAGCTCATCGCCGACCGCTATCTCGATGAGAGCTACGCACCCGACGCGGTGGCAGAGCGCTGCGGCATTCCCGCCGACACGATCCGCAGGATCGCCGCCGAACTCGCGCATGTCGCCTTCGAACAGACGATCGAATTGCCGGTCGCCTGGACCGACTGGGCCGGGCGCCGGCACGAGACGATCAAGGGGCGGCCAGTGTCGATGCATGCCATGCGCGGCATCTCCGCCCATTCGAACGGCTTTCACACCTGCCGCGCCGTCCATCTCTTGCAGGTGCTGCTCGGCACCGTGGATGTTCCCGGCGGCTTCCGCTTCAAGCCGCCCTACCCGAGATCGGCGCCGCCGGGCCCAAAGCCTTCAGGCAAGACCGTCAAGCCGATGACGCCGCTCGACGGCATGCCGCTCGGCTTCGTCTGTGGGCCGGACGACCTTTTGGTCGACGACGCCGGCATGCCTGTTCGCATCGACAAGGCCTATTCCTGGGATGCGCCGCTGGCGGCACATGGCCTCATGCACACCGTCATCCGCAATGCGTGGGCCGGCGACCCGTACCCGATCGACACGTTGATGATGTACATGTCGAACATGGCATGGAATTCCTCGATGAACACTGTCGAGACCATGGCCATGCTGACCGACCATGACGAAGCGGGCAACTACAAGATCCCCTTCATCATCTATTCCGACGCCTATTATTCCGAGACGGTGCCGTTCGCCGATCTCGTGCTGCCGGACACAACCTATCTCGAACGCCATGATTGCATCAGCCTGCTCGACCGGCCGATCAGCCATGCCGACGGACCAGGGGACGCTATCCGCCATCCCGTCGTCGAGCCGGATCGCGATGTCAGGCCGTTCCAGTCGGTGCTGATCGAACTCGGCGCGCGGCTTGGCCTGCCGTGCTTCGTCAATGACGATGGCTCGGCCAGATACCGCGACTATGCCGATTACATCGTCAACCATGAGCGCACGCCCGGCATTGGCCCGCTTGCTGGCTGGCGCGGCAAGGATGGCGCCTCGTTTGGCAAGGGCGAGGCCAATCCGGACCAATTGCAGCGCTACATCGACAATGGCGGCTTCTGGCACCACGATTTCGCCGAGGACCAGCGCTACTACAAGATGGCCAACCGCTCCTATCTCGACTTCGCGGTGCAGATGGGCTTCATCCCCAAGGCTGAGCCGGTCGTCTTCCAGCTCTATTGCGAGCCTCTGCAGCGCCTCAGGCTGGCCGCACGCGGCCATGGCCGCGTGGTGCCGCCAGAGGGCGACCGCCGGCGCATCGAGACCTATATGGACCCGCTGCCGTACTGGTACATGCCGTTCGAGGAAGCGGCCGTCGATTTGCAAGACTATCCGCTGCACGCGCTGACGCAGCGGCCGATGCATATGTATCATTCCTGGGGCTCGCAGAATGCGTGGCTGAGACAGATCACCAGCCAGAACCGGCTGTTCGTGCATCACCGGACCGCCGCTGGTCTCGGTCTTGTCGATGACGACTGGGTGTGGATCGAAAGCATCAACGGCAAGGTCAAGGGGCAGATCAAGCTGGTCGACGGGGTGAACGAAAGCACGGTCTGGACCTGGAACGCGATCGGCAAGCGGCGTGGCAGCTGGGGGCTGAAGGATGACGCCGCCGAATCCAATCGCGGCTTCCTGCTCAACCACATCATTGGCGACCAGACTTCGGCCGACGCCAACGGCAAGCGCTATTCGAACTCCGATCCGGTGACCGGTCAGGCGGCGTGGTTCGACCTGCGCGTGCGCATCGTCAAATGCGCGGCCGAGGAAGCCGGCTTCACCGAGCCGCAATTCGAACGTTTCCAACAACCGCCTGGCTTCGAACCCTCACCCGACAGACTGACCTTCGGCGCTGAGTTCCGCCGGGCAAGGGAGGCGGCCGAATGACCTGTCTGCCAAGTCAAAGCGGCAAGAAGCTCGGCCTCGTCATCGATCTCGACACCTGCGTCGGCTGCCAGGCCTGCGTCACGGCCTGCAAGGAATGGAACACCGGCGGCCACATGGCGCCGCTGACCGACATCGACCCCTATGGCGGCCATGTCGACGGCGTCTGGTTCAACCGCGTCCACAGCTACGAACACACCACCGAGATGGGCGGGCGGACCGTGAACTTCCCGCGCTCCTGCCTGCATTGCGAGACGCCGGCCTGCGTCACGGTCTGCCCGACCGGCGCCTCCTACAAGCGGGCCTCGGACGGCATCGTGCTGATCGACGAGGACAAGTGCATCGGCTGCAAATTGTGTAGTTGGGCCTGCCCCTATGGGGCGCGCGAATTCGATCGTGATGTCGGCGTGATGAAGAAGTGCACGCTGTGCGTCGACCGCATCTACAATGACAACCTGGCTGAGGAAGACCGCGTGCCGGCCTGCGTCGCCGCTTGCCCGACCAGCGCCCGGCATTTCGGCGATCTCGGCGATCCCGCGTCGGCCGTCTCGCAGCTGGTGGCGGAGCGTGGTGGCGTCGACCTGATGCCGGAACTCGGCTATCACCCGACCAACAAATATCTGCCGCCGCGCGCCCACACCAAGCGCGCCGCATCGGTGGCCGCGCCGGCACTCGAAGCGGTGCGGGCCGAAGGGGGCTTCCTGGGCTGGGTCGACCGCATGCTTTCGAACTGACATCCATGCACCCAGCCTTCTCCGTCGTCTTCTTCACCACCGCGACCGGCGCCGGCTACGGGCTGCTGGCGCTGCTTGGGGTGCTCGGAGGCTTCCAGATCATCCCGCCCGATTTCTGGTTGGGCCTCATCGGCATGGGCCTGGCGCTCGGCCTGATCGTGGCCGGGCTACTGTCCTCGACAGGCCATCTCGGCAGACCCGAACGCGCCTGGCGAGCGTTCTCGCAATGGCGCAGCTCATGGCTGTCGCGCGAAGGCGTTGCCTCGGTCATCACCTTCGTTCCGGCGGGCCTGTTCGGCATCGGCTGGGTGTTTTTCGGCCGCAGTGGCGGCTGGGTGGCCATCGCCGGATTTCTGGCGGCCATCGGTGCGGTCGTCACCGTCTGTACCACCGGCATGATCTATGCGTCGCTGAAGCCGATCGCCCAGTGGCATAGCCGCTTGACTCTGCCCGGCTACCTCATTTTTTCGGCGATGACCGGCAGCGTGCTGTTGAACGCGCTGCTGCAGGCATTTGCTCTCGGCTCGAAGACGCTTCTAGTGGCCTCGGTGTTGTTCAGTCTGCTCGGCTGGGGCTGGAAGCTGGCGACCTGGCGCTACAACGACCGGCTGGAAATCCCAACCAATGCCAACACCGCGACGGGGCTCGCCGGCGGCACGGTACGATCGCTGGAATGGCCGCATACCGAAGAGAATTATCTGCTCAAGGAGATGGGGTTCCGCATCGCGCGCAAGCACAGCGCACGCCTGCGCCAGATCACCCAGGTTCTGGCCTTCGCTTTGCCCATCCTGTTGCTGGCCGCCGTATTTGCCTCGCCGTGGCCCTTCGCGGCGCTGCTGTCGCTGCTCGCGGCCGGCGTCCAGTTCGCCGGCATGCTGGTCGAACGCTGGCTGTTCTTCGCCGAGGCAAAGCACACTGTGACGCTCTACTATGGACGCTGACCTCAGCCCGGTCTGAGCATCGACCGTGAAATCGCGAAAATGCGCTCGGCGCCGAGCATGTAGGCCATCAGCGTGTCCAGCCGGAACAGCCCGGCATAGGCGCGATCGAGCACGTTGAGCGAACCGGTATAGGCGCCGAAGGCCGGCATGATCATGCGGCCGCCATCGCCGGCAAAGCAGCGCCGCCGCACCGAACGCCCACGTTGCACGATGCGCGCGCACGGATGCAGATGACCCGCTATTTCGCCTTCGACACGTTCCTTCGATGGCTCATGCCGGAACAACAGCGAGCCTATGGCAAGTTCGCGCACCGTCTCGCCGGGCAGGTCGGCGGGCGCTTCCGGATCGTGATTGCCGGCAACCCAGAACCAGTCGCGGCCGGATATCAGCGCTTCCAGCCGTTCGCGGAAGCTCGCATGCATGCGCTCGGCGCCGCCGCCATCGTGGAAGCTGTCGCCCAGGCTGATGACGATGGATGGCTGGTAGTCAGCGATCACGGCCTGCAGTCTCAGCAACGTCGCACCGGTGTCGTAAGGCGGGATCAGCGCGCCGCGCCGCGCCAGCGACGAACCCTTTTCGAGATGCAGGTCGGAAACGGCCAGAAGCCGCAGATCCGGAAAATAAAGCACGCCGCGCCGGTCGCAGACCGCACGCTCGCCGGCGATGCCGACAAGGTCGGCCTCGGCGATCAGCGACGTGCGCGCCAGTGAAAAATTCATCTCGAAATCAGTCTCATCTTTGGCCCATCGCCTCCTCGACCAGATCGGCGGCTTCCATGAGCAGGGACTCGTTGGCGCCGCCATTCACCAATTCCTTGCCGATCTCCAGCATGATCGGCACGGCCAGCGGCGATATCTGCTCAAGATGCTTATGCATGATTCGACCGCGGACACGCGAGAGCATCTCGGCAAGTCTGCTGACATCGAGCAGTCCCGCCGATGCATCGGTGCGCGTCGCCTGCAGCAGGATGTGGTCCGGCTCGTGGCTGCGCAGCACATCGTAGATCAGATCGGCCGACACCGTCACCTGGCGGCCGCTCTTCTCTTGCCCGGGAAAACGCTTCTCGATCAGTCCGGCGATGACCGCGCAGGTGCGAAACGTCCGCTTCAGCATCCAGCTGTCGTTCAGCCAGGCCTCGAGGTCGTCGCCGAGCATGTCCTCGTCGAACAGGGCGGCCAATGACGGCTTCTTCGCCTTGAACAGCGCCGCCATGTCGTCCAGCGCCCAGACGGCCAGCGAATAGTCGGTGGCGACGAAGCCGAGCGGGCGGGCGTTGGCGCGCTCCAGCCGCCGCGTCAACAGCATGCCGAGCGTCTGGTGCGCCAGCCTGCCTTCGAAGGGATAGGCGACCATGTAGTGGCGGTTGCCCCGCGGAAAGGTCTCGACCAGAAGGTCGCCGCGCTTCGGCAGCACTGACTTTTCCTTCTGCAGCCGCAGCCAGTCGGCGACCTGCTCGGGCAGCGCCTGCCAGCGGTTGCTGTCGGCCAGCATGCCGCGCACCTGGTCGGCGAGATAGGTCGAGAGCGGAAACTTGCCGCCGGCATAGGACGGCACGATGATGTTGGCGCCGGCGCCGTTGGAGACGACGCATTCGTTCTCGCGGATGCCCTCGAAGCGCAGCACCTTGCCGGCAAACAGGAAATTGTCGCCGGGGCGTAGCGTCTCGGCGAAATACTCCTCGATCTTGCCCAGCACCGGCCCGCCGCGCCCAGCCATGCCACGGCCCTGCCTGACATAGCGGACATTGAGTTCCGGCATTTCGACAATGGTGCCGACATTCAGACGGTATTGCTGGGCGACACGCGGATGCGAGACGCGCCATAGCCCGCCGACCGTCTTTCGAATGCGGGCGTAGCGCTCATAGTTCTTCAGCGCGTAGCCGCCTGTGGCGACGAAATCGACGACACGGTCGAAGGTCTCGCGTGCCAGTCCTGCATAGGGCGCGGCACTGCGTACCTCTTCGAACAAATGGTCGGCATAGAAGGGCGCCCCGCAGGCGACGCCCAGTACGTGCTGCGACAGCACGTCGAGCGCGCCGGTGATCAACGGCGGCGTGTCCTGCGCGCCGAGATAGTTGGCGTCGAGTGCGGCACGGCATTCCAGCACCTCGAAACGGTTGGCCGGAATAAGGATCGCCTTGGACGGCTCGTCCATGCGGTGGTTGGCGCGGCCGATGCGCTGCGCCAGGCGGCTCGCGCCCTTCGGCGCGCCGACATGCACGACCAGGTCGACATCGCCCCAGTCGATGCCGAGATCGAGCGTCGACGTCGCGACGATGGCGCGCAGCGCATTCTCGCCCATCGCCTTCTCGACCCGCCGGCGCTGGCCGACATCGAGCGAACCGTGATGCAAGGCAATCGGCAGCGAGTCCTCATTGGCCCGCCACAGTTCCTGGAACAGCAATTCGGCCTGGCTGCGGGTGTTGACGAACAGCAGCGTCGTGCGGTGCCTTTTGATCGCCTCGTAGATTTCAGGAATAGCGTATCGGGCCGAATGGCCGGACCACGGCACATGCTGCTCGGAGTCGAGAATGGAGATGTCGGGCTTGGCTCCGCCGGCCACGGTGATCAGGCCGGCCATGGCGCCTGGCGGATTCTGGCCGACCAGCCAACGCCGCAATTCGTCGGGCTCGGCGACCGTAGCCGACAAGCCTATCGTCTGCAGGCCAGGCACGTAGCTGCGCAGCCGCGCTAGGCCGAGCGCCAGCAGATGCCCGCGCTTCGACGTCACCAGCGAGTGCAGCTCGTCGAGCACGACATAGCGCAGATCCTCGAAGAAGCGACGGGCATCGGGCGCCGCGATCAGCAGCGCCAGTTGCTCGGGCGTGGTGAGCAGAATGTCGGGCGGCACCAGTTTCTGGCGCTGACGCTTGTGCGACGGCGTGTCACCGGTGCGCGTCTCGATGGTTACAGGCAGGCCGATCTCTTCAACCGGCTTGCCGAGATTGCGCTCGATGTCGACCGCCAGCGCCTTCAGCGGTGAGATGTAGAGGGTATGGATGCCGCGATGCGCCTGCCCCGGCTTTCGCCTTGGCCGGTTGGCCAGTTCGGTCAGCGAGGGCATGAAGCCGGCCAACGTTTTGCCGGCCCCGGTCGGGGCGATCAGCAGCACCGATTTCCCGCCCTGGGCCCTTGCCAGCAATTCGATCTGGTGGGCACGCGGCGACCAGCCTTTCTCGCCGAACCACCTGATGAATGGTTCGGGCAGGGCTACAGTGGCATTCTGTTCGGCAAGGCGCGGCTGCTCTGTCACGCGCCAGAGGTAGCGCGAAGGCAGGCAATCGCCAAGAAGAATCGGAACAAAAGGGGATCGTTCTTCCCTTCCCCCTTATGGGAGAAAGGACCGCCTCTCACTTCACGGCCGCCGAAACCCGGTCGGGCCGCCATAGAGATAGCCGATGCGGGCGATCGCCTCCTTCAGCCCTTCGCGCGACACCAGCATGGTGTGGCCATTGGCATGGATCATGGTATCGGCGTCGGTCATGACGGCGACATGGCCTTTCCAGAAGACGAGGTCGCCGCGCCGCAACCCGGTGTAATCGGGGCCAGGATCGAGCGGCTCGCCGAGAGTCGCCGCTTGCATGTCGGAATCGCGCAGCACGTCGCTTCCGGTCATGCGCATCGCCAGTTGCACAAGGCCCGAACAGTCGATGCCGAAACCCGAAGCGCCGCCCCACAGATAAGGTGTGCCGAGAAACATCTCGGCCACCGCAACATAGTCGGCGGCCGCATCACCGACAGGCCGCAGATGGCCGGCGATGATCGCCTCGCCGGAAGGCAGGACGGCATAGTGCGTGCCGCGCGTTTCGGCTGCACCCGTCACCGCAACCGTCGATCCCATCGACAATTGTCCGGCGATCGGAAACCGCAGATCCGGCGCAGGGTAGAGGAAAGTGCGCGGCACCGACACGATATGGGTCGCCGCCTGATCCCGCCCGCCCAGCATGGTATCGGCGACGTAACCGACATAACCATCGCGCTCGGCCTGGATCCAGGCCCAGCCTTCGGCGACCTCGAAGACGAGTACATCATCGCCCAACAGGGCTTGGGTGTTGACGCCGGCATCCGGCCGCGGCGCTTTGCGCACATCGGCCACGGACGCGGTGATCCGCGCCGGCCGGCCGGCGACGAAGCGGTCGGCGGCAACCTCGCCCTTCAGCCGCGCATCGGCAAGGTCGGAACGGAAAGCGTGAAGGCGGGCATCCCTGGCGGTCAAATCAGCAACTCTGCTTTATTATGTTGACGCATGATCTTGTCCGAAAAACCGGTTCCCGCTTCTTGCTGCGCTGACCTGCGGTTCGGGATCGTGCTTTAGATGGGCAATTCGTGGGCCTTGGCAATGATACCATCGCCGAAGCGCTCGACAAAGAGCGCGCCCTCGACCGTGCGCCTGATCAGCACATTGCGCTTGTCGAGCTCGTCGCGATGGCGCGACACGAGCTTCAACGCACCCATCGTGTCGAGCGCGCGGGTGATCACCGGCTTGGTGACATTGAGGCGGGCGGCGAGCCCGCGCACCGTGTGCGGCGGCGGATCGAGATAGATGGTGAACAGGATCGCCGTCTGACGCATGGTCAGGTCGGGCGCGTCGTCGCGCACCTGCGACAGCATCACTTGCTGCCACAGTCGCAAGGCCTGGCTGGGGCGCATGGCAATCGACATCCGACCAGCATGACGGCAAATTGTTTCGGTTCCGTTTCAGTTTCTGCAATTTGCCGGCTCTGCTTGTCGCTATCAGCCAAAGCGTTTCGAGATGATCCGCTCCAGCGCGCGAATGCCTTGCGCCTCGCCGCCTGCGGGGCCATGCGGACGGTCGGCGGGGTTCCAGGCGAAGATGTCGAAATGCGCCCAGCCGGCGGTCTTTTCGACAAAGCGCTTCAGGAAGAGTGCCGCCGTGATCGAGCCGGCGAAACCGTCGGTGGTGACGTTGTTGATGTCGGCAATCTTCGACGACAGTTTTGCATCGTAAGGCCGCCACAGCGGCATGCGCCACAACGGATCCTCGATCGCGACGGAAGCCACCGCCAGGTCGGACGCCAGCGCTTCATCGCCGGTATAGAAGGGTGGCAGGTCGGGGCCGAGCGCGACACGGGCTGCCCCGGTCAGCGTCGCCATATCGACCAGAAGCTGCGGTTCCTCCTCGTCGGCCAAGGCCAGTGCATCGGCCAGCACCAGCCGCCCCTCCGCGTCCGTGTTGCCGATCTCGACGGTGATGCCCTTGCGGCTCGTCAGCACGTCGCCCGGCCGAAAGGCGTTGCCGGCGATCGAATTCTCGACCGCGGGAATGAGCACGCGCAGACGCACCTTCAGGCCGGCGGCCATGATCATCGAGGCGAGACCAAGCACATTGGCCGCGCCGCCCATGTCCTTCTTCATCAACAGCATGCCGGACGACGGCTTGATGTCGAGACCGCCCGTGTCGAAACAGACGCCCTTGCCGACCAGCGTCACCTTCGGCGCGCCTTGCTGCCCCCATCTCATGTCGATCAGGCGCGGCGCGCCGGTCGACGCGCGACCGACGGCATGGATCATCGGGAAATTCCGATCGAGGAGATCGTCGCCCTTCACCACCGAGATTTCGGCCTCGTGCGCTGCGGCCAGGCTCCGCACCGCCTTCTCCAATTCTTCCGGACCCATGTCGCTGGTCGGCGTGTTGACCAGATCGCGTGTCAGGAAGACGCCATCGGCAATGCGGCGAACGCGCCCGGCATCGACGCCGGCCGGCAATACGAAGCGCAGCGCCTTGCCGGGTTTCTTGCCATAACGGGTAAAGGCATAGCCGCCGAGCACCAGTGCGGTTGCCGCCAACTCCGGCTCGGCCGGCGCGGAGGCGAAATGCCAATCGCCTTCCGGCAAGGCTTTCGACAACGCACCAAGAGCGAGTGCGCCCTCGCCATCGCCGATACCGAACAAGGCGCCGCCGAGGGCTCCCTTTTCGCCGGGCACGACCAGCGTCCTGCCTGCCTCGCCTGAAAAGCCGTTTGCCCTGGCCCAGGCGACCGCGGCAGGCGCAAGACCGGCTGCTTCCAGCCCATCCCTGGCGACCAGATGGACCGGCAGCGCGCCCGGCAGTTTCTTTTCGACGAGTTCGACAGGCATTCGATGTTCTCCGTGCGGCGCCCTTGAGTCGCCATTCTTAACCGTCCGTTAGGGTTAACAGAATATTTCTTCGGGAGGGAAGATGGCCACGCAATGGCCGCGTATGAATGGAGGCCCGGTGCCGATGCCGACCAACCGCACGATCAATGCCACGGGAAAACGGTTCATCACCACGGCGCTCGTGCTGGCGCTCGCGGCCAGTGTCGCCGGTTGCGCAACCGACAAGTTCACCACCGGTTCGATCGGACGCAACAGCGGCAAACCGCTGGAGGCCATGTCGGGCGGGGAACTGCACACTGCAACGGCGGCACTTGGCCAATCCTACGCCAGGAACCCCACCGACAAGCGTATCGCCACCAATTATGCGGCGGCGCTGCAGATGGATGGCGACGCCGACCAGTCGCTCGCCGTGATGCGCAAGCTGGCGATCGCCCTGCCGAAGGATCGCGACGTGCTCGCCTCCTATGGCAAGGCGCTGGCTGCCAATGGCCAGTTCGAGGCCGCACTGGACGCCGTGCGCCGCGCCCAGACACCGGAATATCCCGACTGGAGGCTGGTATCGGCCGAAGCGGCCATTCTCGACCAGATCGGCCAGAAAGACGACGCGCGCCAGCTTTATCGCAAGGCTCTCGAACTAAAGCCGAACGAGCCTTCGGTGCTCTCCAATCTCGGCATGTCCTACGTGCTGGAAGGTGACCTGCGCACCGCCGAAACCTATATGCGCTCCGCCGCGCAGCAGCCGAACGCAGACAGCCGGGTGCGCCAGAACCTGGCGCTGGTCGTCGGCCTGCAGGGCCGTTTCGACGAAGCCGAGAAGATCGCCTCGCAGGAACTCTCGCCCGAACAGGCACAGGCAAACGTCGCCTATCTGCGCCAGATGCTGGCCCAGCAGAACGCCTGGAGCCAGCTCAAGGACCAGGACAAGCCAAAGTCTGCGACCAACTAGATCTCGTCGCGCCGAACTCGCTTTAAGTCTTTGTTTGATGCATGTCGTTGGCCCAATACCGCTGCGTTCTTGTGCGACATGCTATGGACGACAATCTGCGACAACCTTGAAATGAAGAAGCCGCGCTACGTTCAGCGCGGCTTCTTCATTTCTGATGCGGGACGAGCCTCGCCTCTATTGCGCTGTCGATGATGGTGCCGAACGATCGCCGAAGATGCCGCGCTGGCTGACCTGAATGCCGGCGGGGCCCAGAATGATCGCGAAAAGCACCGGCAGGAAGAACAGGATCATCGGCACGGTGAGCTTCGGCGGCAAGGCCGCCGCCTTCTTCTCCGCCGCGTTCATGCGCATGTCGCGGCTTTCGGCGGCCAGCACGCGCAGTGCATGCGCCACCGGCGTGCCGTAACGTTCGGCCTGGACGAGTGCCTGCGACACCGACTTGACCGATTCCAGGCCGGTGCGGCTTGCCAGGTTCTCGTAGGCCTGCCTGCGCTCCTGCAGATAGGAAAGCTCGGCGTTGGTGAGGATGAATTCTTCCGCCAGCGCCACCGATTGCGCGCCGATCTCGTCGGCGACCTTGCGCAGGGCCGCTTCCACCGACATGCCCGATTCGACGCAGATCAGCATCAGATCGAGCGCATCCGGCCACGCCATCTGGATCGACTGCTTGCGCTTGGTAGCGCGGTTGTTGACGTAGACGACCGGAGCGTAGAAGCCGCCATAGGCAACGAGGATGCAGACGAACACCCTGATGACCAATGGCTTGTCGGGCAATCCTCCGAGTACGAAGGTGTAGATTGCGCCCAGCGCGAAGCCGACAAAAGGAAGCACGAGACGGAAGAAAAGAAACCGCGTCAGCGGGTTCTGTCCGCGAAAGCCGGCGACCTTGAGTTTCTGCAATGTGCCCTCATCGGCGAGCGCGCGCCTCAGATCCAGCCGGTCGACAATGTTGCGCATACCAACCGACTGTTCCTCGCGCAGGCCCTTGCGACGGCGATCCGCTTCGACGGCAAGCCGGGCGCGCTGCTTGGCACGCAGTTCGTCGCGTTCCAGCGCGACGGTTTTCATGCGTGACTTGAGCTGGTTTCCGCCAAACGCCGGCAGCAAGGTGAAAACGGTCGCAAACACCGCTATGGCGACCAGCATCGCGATCAGGAAGCTCGGATCGGTCAGGGATTTGATGACTTGGTCGGTCATGCCAGCATCCTAGACTTCGAAGTTCATCATCTTGCGCATCACAAAGATGCCGATCGACATCCAGACCGCCGAGCACCCAAGGATCAGGTGTCCAACGTTGGTGACGAACAGCGGCATCAGGTAGTTCGGGCTCGACAGGTAGACGAGAAACGCAACGATGAAAGGCAGCGCACCGATGATGGCGGCGGACGCTTTCGCTTCCATCGACAGTGCCTGGACCTTGGCTTTCATCTTCTTGCGATCGCGAAGCACGCGCGAAAGATTGCCCAGCGCCTCGGATAGGTTGCCGCCAGCCTGCGATTGAATCTGGATGACGATGCCGAAGAAGCTCGCCTCCGTGCAAGGCATGGTTTCGGGCATGCGCAAGGTCGCATCGGGGATCGACAGGCCCATCTGCTGGGAATCGACGATACGACGAAATTCGGTCTTCACCGGTTCGGGAGATTCGTTGGCTATCAGGCGCACGGCGTCGTTCAGCGGCAGGCCGGACTTGACTGCACGCACGATGATATCGAGCGCGTTTGGAAATTCGTTGAGGAATGCCTTTACGCGGCGGGCGCGACGAAACGAGACGAACCAGCGCGGCAGGCCGAGTGCGCCGGCCAGCAGCACGCCCGGCAGAACGAGCCGCGGCGCTCCGGCCACAAAGGCAACCATCGTCAAAGCGAGGCCGCATATGGCGGAGTATATATAGAAGCGCTCGACGGTGATCTTCAGGCCAGCCTGACGGAGTTGGGCTTTCAGCGGTGGTTTCTTGACCCTGCTGTCGTTGGTTTTCTGCTTTGCGTCGAGCTCGTTCAGCGAATCCTGAACCGACTTGCGCCGCTTGACGGCTTCCGCCGCGCGGTCACGCGAGGCCTTGACGACGGAGCGATCAGTCTCGGCGGACTTGATCGTTTCAAGCCGCTTGCCGACCTGTTTCTCGTTGCTGATCCGGGTGAACAGGAATGCATAGGCGACCGCGCCGGCGCTAAAGCCGGCGAGCACGACAAACGCCAGTACTGTGCCGTCAATTCCAAACATTGGCCAGAACCCTCACGCCGTCAGTCAGCGCGTTTCTCCATCGCTTCGAGCGCAGTGGCGAGGCGCTGCTCCTCGCCATAGTAGCGAGCCCGGTCCCAGAAATGCGGACGACCGATGCCGGTCGATACATGCTCTCCCAGCAGCCTGCCATTGGCGTCCTCGCCCTTGATGTTATAGAGGACGATATCCTGCGTGATGATGACGTCGCCCTCCATGCCGATCACCTCGGTGATGTGGGTGATGCGACGCGATCCATCGCGCAGGCGCGCCGCCTGGATGATCACGTCGATGGAGCCGACGACGATTTCGCGCACGGTTTTCTGAGGCAGCGAATAACCGCCCATCGCGATCATGGATTCGATACGGTTCAGGCACTCGCGCGGGCTGTTCGAGTGGATCGTTCCCATCGAACCGTCATGGCCGGTGTTCATCGCCTGCAGAAGGTCGAACACCTCGGGTCCGCGCACTTCGCCGACGATGATGCGCTCGGGACGCATGCGCAGGCAGTTCTTGACCAGGTCACGCATCGTTACCTCACCCTCGCCCTCCAGATTGGGCGGGCGGGTTTCGAGGCGCACGACATGCGGCTGCTGCAATTGCAGCTCGGCCGAGTCCTCGCAGGTGATGACGCGCTCCTCGCGGTCGATATAGTTGGTCAGGCAGTTGAGCAGAGTCGTCTTGCCCGAGCCGGTACCGCCCGAGATGACGATGTTGCAGCGAACACGACTGATGATCTTGAGAACTTCGGCTCCCTGCGGTGAGATGGCGCCGAACCTGACCAGCTGATCCAGGGTCAGCTTGTCCTTCTTGAATTTGCGGATGGTGAGCGTGGCACCGTCGATGGAGAGCGGCGGCGCGATGACGTTGACGCGTGAGCCGTCGGGAAGACGCGCGTCGCAGATCGGGCTGGATTCGTCGACACGGCGGCCAACCTGGCTGACGATGCGCTGGCAGATGTTGAGGAGCTGCTGGTTGTCGCGAAAGCGGATGCCGGTCTGTTCGACCTTGCCGTTGACTTCGATGTAGACGTTCTTGGAGCCGTTGACCATGATGTCGGCGATGTCATCGCGCGCCAGCAACGGCTCGAGTGGCCCATAGCCGAGCACATCGTTGCAGATGTCCTCGAGAAGTTCCTCCTGCTCAGCGATCGTCATCGCGAAATTCTTGATCGCGATGATGTCGTTGACGATGTCGCGAATTTCTTCGCGTGCGCTTTCGGGATCAAGCTTGGAGAGCTGCGACAGATCGATGGTGTCGATGAGCGCGGCGAAAACCTGGCTCTTGGTGTCGTAATAGGATTCGCTCTTTTCGCGTTGGACCCGCTTCAGGTCCGGTGCCGATGACGGCGCATCGATTGTGCGGCGCGCCGGCGGCGCGACAGGTGCGCTTGGCGGAGGCGCAGCGGGGCGGGCAAGCACCGCCGTATCCGCAGAACTTACGGCCGCCGGCGCAACCGGGGTCGGTGCCGGCTGGCGAAATTCCGGCGTGAACCGGTTTCCGTCGTCGCTGCCTCTTTTACCAAACATGATCTGCTACCGATTCCACCGCTGAAACGTCATTTCTTGTTGCGCGAGAGCCTGCCAAGCAGATTGCCAAGCCCTGCCTTCTTCTTCGTCTTGATTTCACTGCGCCCAGTCAGCACGTGCGCGATTTCGTTGATCATCGCGACAACCGAGTTCTTGGCATCCATTTCGCCAAGCATGCGCCCGTTGTTGGCGGCATTGCCGAACAGCAACGGATCAAAGCCAATGACCGACATCGGCGTCAGGCCGAGCGGCTCGGTGAAATCGGACGGTGAAATCTCCGGGCGCTTGGGGACGCCGGCCTGGTTGATGATCAGCTTCGGCGGCGGGTCGTTGGGACGAAGTCGCTTCAACATGTCGAACAGGTTCTTGGTGTTGCGCAGATTGGCCAGTTCCGGCGTCGCCGTGATGACGATCTCGTCGGCCTTGATCAGCGTGTTCTTGGTCCAGCCCGTCCAGGCATGGGGAATATCGAGCACCAGTAGCGGCACGCTGCGCTGGGCGGTGTCGATGAGCTGCGCGAAGGCTTCGGGATCGAAGTCATAGACCCTTTCGAGCGTCGAAGGGGCTGCCAGCAGCGACAGGTGTTCGGCGCACTGGGTCAGCAGACGGTCGAGATAGACTTCATCGATGCGCTCCGGCGAAAACACCGCCTCGGCGATGCCTTGCGCCGGATCCCGGTCGAAATTGATGTTGGCCGTACCGAAAGCGAGGTCGAGATCGGCGACGACCACCTCGGATTTGAACAGGGTGGACATCGCCCAGGCCACATTGTGGGCAATCGTGGAGGAACCGACGCCGCCCTTGGCGCCGACAAAGGCGATCGAGCGGCCGAGCGGCTCGGCTTCCGGATCAATGAAAATCGACGACACCACGCTGACGATGTCAGCCATCGAGACAGGTGCGATCACATATTCGGAAATGCCGGAGCGGATGAGCTCGCGATAGAGACCGACATCATTGTAATGACCGATCACCACCACCTTCGAGGTCGGATCGCAATATTCCGAGAGCTGGGCGAGTTGCTCCAGCAATTGCTTCGGCTCGCTGCGCGATTCCAGCAGGATAAGATTGGGCGTCGGCGCCGACTGATAGAATTCGATGGCGGTGGGGACGCCGCCCATATGGACCTTGAGATGCGCCTTCGTCATGCGGCGGTCCTCGCCGGCGCGCTCGACCGGATTTGCAACGCCCTCGGTCTCGCAGAATGCCTGGATCGAGATGCGCGGGATCGGCCGCAATGCCTGCATCGCGGCGATGTCTTGCTGCGAAGTATCGCTGCCATCCACCGGGGCGTCGTAGGCAAGGTTGCTCATGATCATACTCTTTCGCGTGGCCTGTTCTGTCCGAGACGGCGGCTCAGTAATCTACTTCCGAATTGCCAAGGAAATCGCCCGAGATGCCCCTCTGACGGTAGACATCGATCACCGCGCCGCGATTTTCAGCATCGATGTCGGTAGATTTCCGCGGGCCGAGCAGATCGGCCGGGTTGGCCATCTGCGCGGCGAGATTGTTCTGATAGGAGCAGCCGAAGTCGGCATAATGCTTGTTTTCCGAGGTCTCGACCAGGTCAGCTGGCCAGCGTCCGCATTTGTCGGTCTGGGCTCTCACCGAGACAAAGGAGACGCGAACCGGCGAGGAGATCTCGCTCGAGGCGGCCTGATAGGAGGTGACGACGACCCGGTTGCGCTTGACACCAGCGGCGACCGCGAGCCGTGCGAAATCGCGGGCGGCCGCCGTCGCGGCGACCTCGTTGGCCGACCCGCTCGGGACCTGGATCGTCAGCGTCGGGGCGGCACTCTTGTCATAGCTGTCGAGGAAGCCCAGAAGCGTGTCGCGCTGCGATCCGGTCATGCCGCGATCGCCGGCGCCGACAGGCAGGTCGATCTTCTGGTTCTTCTCCGCGATCACGATCGGATGATTGGTGCGATAATCATCCGGAATCGCACCGACGGTGACGCTGTCGCGATTGGCGCAGCCGGACAGCAGCGCCGCTACCGCAATTGCCAGGACCGGAACGGCTCGCCCGCAAATCCGCGAACGGCCAAAGCGCATCGTCGTTGCGATGGTGCTTGCCTTCAATGCTGACTGAGACATATCCGCTCCCGCCTATTTGTAGATGAAGCCGACAACGCCATGGTAACGGCCGTTGGGCTTGTCAGTCTGCATGGTACCGTAGACGCGATTGACCCTGCCAAGGAACATGGCGGCGCCATCGCTGGCAGCGTTGAAATTGTCGTCCGGCTTGGCAAGGTCGTTGCGTGCCACGGGCCGTGCGAGATACGGCGTGATGATGATCACCAGCTCGGTTTCGTTGCGTACGAAATCCCTGCTGCGGAACAGCGCGCCGAGCACCGGAATCTTTGTTAGTCCGGGCAACCCGTTGACGGCTTGCCTGACATCGTCGCGAACCAGGCCGGCGATCATCATGGAGCCGCCCGAGGGCAGTTCAACGGTCGTATCGGCAAGGCGCTTGCGCAGTGACAGGGCATTCATGCCGGGGCTGGTCACGCCACTGGAAAACGAAACCGACCCTTCCGTTGTCGGCTCGGAAACCGAGGTTCTGACTTTCAGGCTTATGCGGCCGGGAGACAACACCACCGGCTGGAATTCCAGACCGATGCCGTACTCGATCTTGTCGACGCTGTAGGTCTTCAGGCCGGTCTGGTTGTCGGTCGATACATTCTGGGAGACGCCGCTCACCATGTTGTATTCACCACCGACCTTGAAGGTCGCCTTCTCGCCGGACACGGCGGTCAAGGTCGGCTCAGCCAGTGTCTTCATGACGCCGGACTGCTCCATGGCGTTGATATAGGCCTGCAGCCCCGAGGCGCCGATGTTGAAGCCCGAATTCGACAGCTGCTTGCCGAGGCCGGTGAAATTGTCGCTGACCGCGCCGTAGCTGATGCCGTTGCTGCCGCCACTGCCGACCATGTTGACGCCGAGCTGCTTCATCACCGAGCGGCTGACTTCGGCGACCGTCACCTTCAGCGTGACCTGATCGTCGCCGATGATCTGAAGCAGGTTGACGATCTTGCTGGTGCGGCGTTCCTGGTCCGGATTGTCGATCTGGACACCGTTCTGGGCCGAACCGCCGGCCGCGGTCTGCGAATATTGTCCCGTGGTCGCTTCACCGCCCGACACGAAGATCGTCGCTAGGTCGACGGCGCGTTTTGCGTCCAGCGGCGTGTCGACCGTCCCTGTCAGGACGACGTTGTCATTCAGCAGTTCCACCTTGATTGCCGACGTTGGAATGAAGCGCTTGATATAGTCTTCAAGGCCGGCAACGTCGCGTTCGACAGCCAGATCCAGGCTGACGATCTGCTCGCCATTCGGACCGAAGACAAAGATGTTCGTCTCGCCGACCGCCTTGCCGAACAGATAGATACGCCTTGCGGTGCGGGTCACCGCATCGGCAACCGCCGGGTTGGCGACGAGAATATCGTAGGCATCGCTCGGCAGGTCGATGACCACCGACTTGTTGAGGCCAAGCTTGACGCGCTGGGTTGCCGTCGATGCAGTGACCTGCGCGTTCTTTGCCTCGACGAGGCCTTGCACGTTCGTTCCGATGAGCAGCAGGCCGAATGCCGCGGCTACAATTGCCGGCAGTTTACCACTTAGCCTCATTTCCTTGCCCCTACTTCGGAAACTTCGCCCGACTTGATCAGCCTCACCGTTCCCCTGCGGCCATTGCCGGAAACGAGATAGTCGGCCTCGCCCAGATTCTTTTCCTGGGTGTCCGCGACCGCCCGTAGCGCCAGGGTCAGGCGATCCGCCATCTGCTGGGCAACGGTGATGATCTCCGCCTGACGCGGTGTCAGTTCCAGCGTGGCTGTCTGGCCCACCCTGGTCTTCTTGCCTTCCTCGTCCTCCTGAATGGTCTGGTCGATTGCCAGGACGCGGATGTTCTTGAGGATGGTTTCAGTGTTGAAACTGGTGGCGCCGCCGCCGCTGGCATCGCCCCTGCGGGTCATGATGACATCGACGAAGTCGTTGGGAAGAATGAAGCCGCCGGCCGACGTGTCGGCCGAGATGGCGGTGGCGACCGCCCGCATGCCGGAAGGCAGGATCGACGACATGAAGCTCTGCCCCTCGCCGATCAGCTTGGAACGCCGCAGAGGCTCTCCAGCGTACATCGCCACGCGGGCAACGGAGCCCTTCAGCTTTTCCAGCGCCTCTGGCTCGGCGGTGCGGGTGATGAAATTCGCGTTGATGCCGTCGGCGGGCCAGGATTGCCAGGCGATGTTTTTCTCGAGCGGACTGCCCATCGGAACGTCGCCCGAAAGCACTAGCACATCCTGCAGCGACACCGCCGGCGCCTGGGGCCCGGAATCGACGACGATCTGGGGCGGCGGTGCCACCATGTTCTTCGCGACATAACCGGCACCACCCGCCGCGGCCACCGCCACGCTCAGAATTATCAATCGCGATGCTGGCATCTGTCCGAACCCTTGCCCTGGCAAACCACGTAGCCAAGCCGGACTTTGCAGCGGCAATCGTCAAAACAAGGTTAATGTAATGCTTACGATCGTGATTAATTTAACGTTTACATAAATTAGCCGGAATGTGGCCTGACCGGCCAAAACGGGCCGTCCCGGCGTTGTCGAAAGCCGGCTGCGGCAATGCTGGTGGATAACCGAAATCGGATCGTGTTCAGGTCGCCAGCCTGGTCAGCGCCCAGACCATCAAGGGCGAATCCGGATAGGTCAGCAACCCGCCAAGGCCAAGCGCGATCCCGTAGGGAACCCCATTTGACTCTTCGGCGAAATGGCGCAGAAACGGATTTTGGCCGGTAACGGCCGCAAGCAGCGATTTCCGGTAGAGGAGGATGGCGAGCGTCAGCAGGCCGCCGATGATTGTCGAGACCACAAGATACTCGACGAGATGTATATTGAGACCCATCCACATCGCGGAGGCGGCCAGCAGCTTGGCGTCGCCACCACCCATGCCACCCATTGCAAACAGGCCGAACGTCACGGCCAGGACCAGGGCGCCAGTGGCGATATGTCCGCCATAGGCTGCCCATTCCATACCCGTCAGCGGCGCAACCAGCGCGAAAACAACAACAAGCAGCACCGGCACGCGATTGGCGATCGTCATCGACAGCATGTCGGAGATCGCGGCAAACAGCATGCAGAACGGAAACACGACGAAGATCAGGGCTTCAAGCATCGGCGCTATGCCTATTGTCCGATTTCACAGGGCTCAATCTAGCCATGTTCGATTAACGATTGGTGAGGCCCGGAACGAAAAGGCGACTGGTATTGGCAGCGGAATAGAGAAGGGCCGCCACGCGGCAGCCCTTCTCCAGAACGTGATCCGAGCGCTCAGCGCTCAGCGCTCAGCTATGCGGCAGATTAGCTGCCGCTGCTGTTCAAGGTGTTTCCGATAGCCAGGAACTTGGTGTTGAGTGCATTGCCGAGCGCGCCAGCGCCAGTGATGATGGCGAGCGCGATGAGAGCGGCGATCAGACCATATTCGATAGCGGTCGCGCCGGATTCGTCCTTCACAAAACGTGCGATGAGATTAGACATTCGAGAGCTCCTACTCCACGTGTTACAGCACTTCCGTCAACTTCTGTGATGGTTGATCGGATACTGGCAATCTAGGGAGAAGCTCTTTCGATCGGCTTAATAAACAGCCTTACCGATTCCTTTCCCGGTTCGAACATATTGCGTGGTTAACCCAGCACTAAATGCCGGCCGGCCCCATCCGTTTGCAGGGGTCGATGGTGGGGAGATCGCGCTCCGCAGGCAATCAAGTTGGCACGCCGCACCCTTCGACCAGGGTGTCCGCTTAACCGTTGGTTCACCAATCTCGTTCATGTTCCGTTGATCAGTCTGCTTGCGTGGAGCGCCTCAATGGCCCAGCCGAGATCGTCAATCGTGATTGCTGCGCTTCTTGTCGCCGCGAGCTTCGTCGCGCCCGCCATGGCCGGGGCCGGCATCGAGGTCACGATGAACCAGGCCAAGATCGTCAAACTGTCGCGTCCCGCCGATACGATCGTGGTCGGCAATCCGGCAATCGCCGACGCTTCCGTACAGGACGCCTCGACGATCGTGTTGACCGGCAAGGGTTTCGGCGTCACCAATCTGGTCGTGCTCGATACGGACGGCAGCCCGATCGTCGACGAACAGGTTACCGTCGTGCGCCAGGCCGCCTCGTCGGTGCGTATCTATCGCCGTGCAGAAATACAGACCATGTCCTGCACGCCCTATTGCGAAAGCTCCTATAAGAGTGATGCGGAGAAATCCTCCGAGGCTGAGATGAACGGCACCCGATAGGATGGCGCAGTGGAATGCCGTTCAGGTTATCGGCTGGTTAAGTCGCCATCGACGACTTTAACGATCATTCAAACCGGGCCTCAATTGGTTTGCGCTAATACGCCTTCCGAGACCGCATAGAGATCGGCAGGATCAGACATGAGCAAGGAATTCGGCTCCGCAGACGAGCACAAAGCGAGACGCCCAAGGTTTTTCGCTCGCTTCCTTCGCGACCGGCGCGGCAGTACGGCAATTGAATTCGGAATCCTTGCAATCCCGTTTGCGCTGCTTGTCTTTGCCATTCTGGAAAGCTGCATCGCATTTGCCGGCCAGGAAGTGTTGTCCAACATCACCGACGATGTCGCGCGCCGCTTGCGCACCGGCCAGTTGAGGGCGGCCGACGTCGCCGGAGACAATTTGAAGAACATGATCTGCGACAAACTGGAGGTCATCGTCTCGCAGGACTGTCCCAATCAACTGGACGTGGATCTTCGCCAATATACGACGTTCGCAGCCGCCGCCGCGGCCGGCTTCAAGATTCAGGCTGGCCAAGTCGTCCTGACCAACGGCGGCGCCAACCAGTCCTTTGCCGTTACGGCGGGTGCTGCGGAATCGAAGAACATGCTGCGGGTCTTTTACAAATGGCCGATCATGACCGATCTACTGGCCCAGTCGATGGGCGGCAACAAGACCCTGCATTTCGCGTCGGTAACCTGGCAGAACGAGCCGTTCGACAATTGAGTTCGAGGCGGATGCACGAGCAGTAAAAGAAAGAGGGCAATGGGCATGATGCGTGCGGGGGCACATCTCAAGACTTCAGGATTTTGGCGCAAAGCAATTCGATTCGGGTCCGATCGCCGCGGTATCGCGGCAGTCGAGTTCGCCTTGATCATGCCTCTTCTGCTGGCCATGTATTTTATCACCATGGAGGCGTCACAAGCCATCGAGACCAGCAAGAAGGTCAGTCGTCTCGGCAGCATGGTGGCTGATCTCGTCACCCAGCAGACGACAGTCGTCAAGGCGGATATCGACGCCATCATGGCGATCGGCGCCGTCACCCTTCAGCCCTACAACCGCTCGGTCCCGAGCATCACCATCACGGCCATACAGGTCACGACCGACGCAACGCCGCTGGTGCAGGTGGTGTGGTCGCGCAAGCTGGTCAATGGCGTCGCCAGCACTGGCCCCACCATCACCACGGTTCCAGCAAAACTCAAGGTCGCCGGCACCTTCCTCATCCGCGTCGACAGCACTCTTGGCTACAAGCCGGTCATCACCTGGTCGGCGGGCAGCCAACAGAAGCTTGGATTGACCTCGGCTTTCAACGCCCTGACGATGGGCGAATCCTACTATCTGCGTCCGCGTAGAAGCGTGACGATCCCTTGTGGCGACTGCTGACCCGGGACCGCTGAGCCGTTCGCAAAAACTGCTCCAAAGCCTCGCGTTACTGCCCCGGACCACTGCCCGCGACGAAGCGCACGACAGCGGCGGCCATCTCGTAATCCTTTGGCATCACGATAGCGAACCCGCCGGAATGCTTTGATTCCAGGAGATCGTAGACGTCCGGCGTCATCGACTTGAGGTTGGTGAGGAAAACAGTGAGCCGGCGCTTGGCTTCCGGATCGAGGTCGCTGCGGACGGCGTGGGGACCATATCTCAGCAGGCCCGACGTCCATACGACTTGAAGCGCCGCTGCCGAAAGCCCAGCTGCTTCGAGCCTCGCCTGGGTGCCCGATACCTGCGCGCCTGAGGCTTGAGTGCCCGATGCTTCCGGCCGGCCGTCGGCAGCGGCCGTTACCCAGCCGAACAGGCCATCGGCCTTGCCATCGAGCAGCATCGTTTCCGCCGCCGCAGCCGACTCGGCATGGACCAGAAATGGTGCATCTTGCGCAATCTTGCGGCCTTCCGCAGTCAACGCCGCCAATGGCAACAGAGAACCGCCGACGCTGTCCGAAGGGGCCATGGCGATGCGATGGCTTTCCATTGCCGCCAGATCAGGCAGCTTGCCGTCGCGCGTCAAGAGAACGGAGCGGATGCCGATCGCGCCGTCAAAATCGACCGGAGCCACAAGCGGCTCGATGCATCCGCAGCGTTGCGACGCCGTCGCGTAGGCTGTCGCGGAATAGATTGCGTATTCGATGCGGGCATTGGCCTGCGCCTCGATCAGCGCGGCATAGTCGCGGGCAACGACAATCTCGACCTTCATCCCCAAGGCCTTGGTATAGGCGTCGGTCAACCGTGCCAGCCCCGGAACGGTGTTGCCGGCGCCTGGCTCGGCAACAATGCCGATGCGGAACGTACCGATATCATCGCGCCAGTCGGCATGCGCCGGATTGGACCAGAGCGCACCCTGCACCAGCAAGAGAGCGGCGTATGCCTTCAGGGCAACCCTCATGACAGAACCGCTGCCTGCTTTCCTCGATCCATACCTATGCCCGCCGCATCGTTGCGACATGCCAAAACCGCCACGCACTATGCATGTCGTTGCCCCAAAACCGCTTCGCACTTTTGGGCAACATGCATTCTCAGTTTATGCATGTCGTTTGCCCCAAAACCGCTTCGCACTTTTGGGCAACATGCATCGGACTATCACGCCTGGTCGTTGCCGTTTGGTTTCCGAATTGCCAACGAAGTCGCGGAACCCTATGTCTGGGCGTTCAAACTGGCAACAATTCGATGACGCGCGCTTTCCTCTTCGTTCTGGACTCCTTCGGCATCGGCGGGGCGGCCGACGCCGACCGCTATGGCGACGCAGGTGCCAACACATTCGCGCACATCACGGAAGCCTGTGCCGAAGGCCGCGCGGATCGCGAAGGGTTGCGCAGCGGACCGCTGTTTGTCCCCAACATGGCCTCGCTCGGGCTTGGCAAGGCTGCCGAAACCGCCACGGGACTGGGCTTCGCCAGCAGCGGCACGAATCTGCTCACCACGGCCTTCCACGGCGCGGCGCAAGAGGTTTCGAGCGGCAAGGACACGCCGTCGGGCCATTGGGAAATCGCCGGCCTGCCGGTGCGATTCGACTGGGGCTATTTCCCGGATACGGTTCCCGCCTTTCCGGCGGATCTGACCGAGGCGATCATCCGCGAGGGCAAGGTGCCGGGCATTCTCGGCAACTGTCATGCGCCGGGCACCGAAATCATCGAGCGGTTCGGCGAGGAGCACATCCGTACCGGCAAGCCGATCTGCTACACGTCGGTCGACTCGGTCCTGCAAATTGCCGCGCATGAAACCCATTTCGGCCTCGAGCGGCTTTATGAATTCTGCAAGGTGGTGCGCAGGCTGGTTGACCCGCTGAGGATCGGGCGGGTAATTGCGCGGCCGTTCGTCGGCGAAACCACCGCGACCTTCGAGCGAACCTACAACCGCCATGACTACGCGGTGCCACCGCCGGAGCCGACCCTGCTCGACCGGCTGACGGCGCGTGGCAGCCGCGTCATCGCGATCGGCAAGATCGGCGACATCTTCGCCCATCGCGGAATTTCGCAAGTGCGCAAGGCGGCGGGCAACATGGCCATGTTCGACGAGGCGCTGGGCGCGATGGATGATGCCGGCGATGGCGACCTCGTCTTCGCCAATTTCGTCGACTTCGACACCGAATTCGGGCATCGCCGCGACGTTGCGGGTTATGCCGCCGCGCTCGAGGCCTTCGACCGGCGGTTGCCGGAGGCATTTGCGAGGCTGCGGCAGGGCGATCTTCTCATCCTGACGGCCGACCATGGCAACGATCCGACCTGGCGCGGTACCGACCATACGCGCGAACGCATTCCGGTGATCGGCACCGGACCGGGTTTCAAGGGCGGTGACATCGGACTGAGAACGACATTCGCCGACATCGGGGAAACCGTGGCCGAGCATCTTGGGCTGGCGCGCGGCCGTTACGGCACGTCTTTCTATACGACGATTGGCGGCCATGCCTGAATTGCCCGAGGTCGAGACGGTCCGGCGTGGGCTGCAGCCGGTTCTGGAAGGTGCCACCATCACCCGTGTCGAGGCGCGCCGACCGGATCTGCGCTTTCCATTTCCCGAAAGATTCTCGCAGCGGCTGACCGGCAAGACGATCACCGCGCTTGGCCGCAGGGCCAAATATCTGACGATGGACGTTGAAGGCGGTCCGGTGCTGATCTGCCATCTCGGCATGTCGGGCTCATTCCGCATCGAGACGGCGGATGGCAGCGACATGCCTAGTATCTTCCACCACGACCGCTCGAAGAGCTCCAACCACGACCACGTCGTCTTCCATGTCGTATCCGTGGGCGGCGCCAGTTCGCGCGTGATCTTCAATGATCCGCGCCGCTTCGGCTTCATGTTGTTTGCCGAAGGACCGCCGGATGTCCATCCGATGCTGGCAGGGCTCGGCGTTGAGCCAACCGGCAACACATTGGACGGCCCGCTGCTTGCCTCATTGCTGAAAGGGCGGCGATCACCGCTGAAGGCAGCGCTTCTCGACCAGAGACTGATCGCCGGGCTCGGCAACATCTATGTCTCGGAGGCGCTGTGGCGCGCCAGCCTGTCGCCGCTGCGCGAGGCGGGCACGATCGCCAAGCCCGGGAAGAAGGCCCAGGCTCAAAGCGAGCGCCTCGCCGAAGCCATTCGCTCAGTGATATCAGATGCGATCGCGGTCGGCGGATCCTCGCTCAGGGACTATATGCAGGCTGATGGATCGCTGGGCTACTTCCAGCATTCCTTCGCCGTCTACGACCGCGAGGGTGAGCCTTGCTCGAAACCCGGCTGTAGCGGCCACATCGAGCGGATCGTGCAGAGCGGCCGATCGACCTTCTATTGCCGGACGTGTCAGCGGTGAGTTAGAGCAGTTCCAGGAATCGTGTGAGACGGCTTTCCCGGGAAAAGCGCGTAGCGCTTTCCCTAGGGAGTTGCATCAAAACAAGGAGATAGAGCGGTTCCGCGTTTCCGTGAAACGATGACCCGCTCTGGACGATGGGCGAGCGAGGAGAAGCAAGTCATGGCCTATGAGACGATCGTCACCGAAGCGCGCGGCAAGGTCGGGTTGATCACGCTGAACAGGCCGCAGGCGCTCAACGCGCTGAATTCCCAGATCCTGGCCGAACTGGTGGCAGCCGTGAACGGTTTCGGCGCCGATGCCGGCATCGGCGCCATGGTCATCACCGGTTCCGAAAAAGCCTTCGCCGCCGGCGCCGATATCAAGGAGATGCAGGCAATCTCCTATGTGGATGCGTACTGCCAAGACTTCTTCGTCGGCTGGGAGGAGTTTACGCGGGCGCGGAAGCCGATCATCGCTGCGGTGGCCGGCTATGCGCTGGGCGGCGGCTGCGAGCTGGCGATGATGTGCGACTTCATCATTGCCGCCGACACGGCCAAGTTCGGCCAACCCGAAATCACGCTCGGCGTCATTCCCGGCATGGGCGGGTCGCAACGGCTGACCCGCTTCGTCGGCAAGTCGAAGGCGATGGACATGTGCCTGACCGGGCGGATGATGGATGCAGCCGAAGCCGAGCGTTCGGGCCTGGTGTCGCGGGTCGTGCCTGCCGGCGAGCTCGTCGAGGAGGCGCTGAAGGCGGCTGCCAGGATCGCCGACTTCTCGCTGCCGTCGGTGATGATGGCAAAGGAGGCTGTCAACCGCGCCTTTGAGACGACGCTTGCCGAGGGATTGCGGTTCGAGCGCCGACTGTTTCACTCGCTGTTCGCGCTCGAGGACCAGAAGGAAGGCATGGCGGCCTTCACCGAGAAGCGGAAGCCGAATTTCAGCAACCGCTGACGCCAGTTTGATAGCCGCCAAAAAGAAGGCCAGGCAGCGTTGACGCGCCGGAAAAGCTGAACTATAAGCCGCACCAACCGAGGCGGCCCCGTGGCTGCCCGTTTGTTTTTTGCGCCCTGCGGCATCCCGCATGCGCCGACCAGATCAGAAGAGAGGCATCATGGCCAATACATCCTCGGCCAAAAAGGCAACGCGCAAGATCGCACGCCGCGCGGCGGTCAACAAGAACCGTCGCTCGCGCGTCCGCACCTATATCCGCCAGGTCGAAGAGGCACTTGCCTCCGGTGACAAGGCTGCCGCACAGGCTGCGTTCAAGATTGCGGAGCCGGAATTGATGCGCGCCGCAACCAAGGGCGTGATCCACAAGAACACGGCGTCCCGGAAGGTGTCGCGACTGGCCCAGCGGGTCAAGGTTTTGTCGGCCTGACATCACGTCCTGGACTGACGTTCTGAGAACCCGGCCGATTGTGCCGGGTTTTTTCGTTTGCCGGCAAGCACTTAAAAAGAATGGCCGGAAACGGCCCTTTGGCGGCTCGAAATGCTTTGCCGGCACTGCCATGCAGGTTGATCGCCGGTATCCCTGAAAAGGGTTCACTCGAAAAAAGTCGACACTCAGAAATAATCTATACTTTTCAAATAGTTGCGGACAGTCGTCCACAGCTTGTTCACATCGAGCCGGGGCGATGGGGGACAAGTCGCTGTCAAGCGAATTATTTCATAAAATTTCGCGCCGCGCCGGCTTTTTCATATTCGCCGGAAAAGAGTTTGAATCACAATGGCTTTGTTAAAATGTTCCGTTGCGGCACGCCACTCGAACCCGCCTCCACTAACCAGATTCCTTAAAAATCAGTTAGTCCCGGCCTTGCCCTATCCACAGCGATTTCGGTAATGTCGGTCTATCGAAAGGGACGGGCTCCGGGCCTTAACCCAGCTTGAAACGGCCAGCTTAAATTGGCGGCATTTGCAACGCGGATCAAGTCCGTGGACGGCTTTGGTTTGTCTTTTTCGATACGGTAGGGGACTGGCGTAACTAGACATGGCAGGTAGACGGCGCGCCGGCGCACTTTTCGCCGGATGGTGTCGTATTGCCCAGACATACCCAACGCGGACTGGCTTCCATGGGCCGGCACCGGTTTCCCCCGAATATTGGCGATGTCATCTGCCTGCGGCGGCAGCTGACACCGTAGCGAAGACGCAGTTGCCGGGACACGGGTGCAGGGGCGCATCCCCGGTGGAAACAGGTACGGAAGGACAAGGAAGAGACCATGCAGAGCGGCATCGAAAGGGAGCTTACGGGCGACCTCCCATTTCCTGGAACTTTGACCGGAGCAAACGACATGGCGGTGTCCAGCGACGCGGAACAGAAGTTCGACCGGGTCAAGACCCAGTTGAAGGCGCGCCTGGGAACTGAAGTCTATTCGAGCTGGTTCGGCCGCATGAAGGTCGCGGAGGCTTCCAAGGGCATCATCCGCATCTCGGTGCCCACCGCTTTCCTGCGCTCATGGATCAACGGTCACTATCTCGACCTCATTTCCGAGTTGTGGAAGCAGGAGGACCCCGATCTCCTCAAGATCGAGATCGTTGTGCGGACTGCGACCCGCCAGGGGCACAGCCATGCCGAGCCGGAGGTGGCGCCTGCGCGAGCCAAGATGACGCGGCAGACGCAGACGGCGCTCGCCGCCGGCACTGTCAGCCCCGGCCGGGCAGAGCGTGCACCGGCTCCGCGTCCGGGCATTCCGGTCGAGAGCGAGTTCCGGCACAATGTGCTCGGCTCGCCGCTTGATCCGCGCTACACATTCGGCTCCTTCATCGAGGGACCGTCGAACCGGGTGGCCTTCGCCGCCGCCAAGGCCGTTGCGGAATCGCAATCGAGCGCGGTGCGCTTCAACCCGCTTTTCCTTCACGCAACCGTCGGGCTCGGCAAGACACACCTGTTGCAGGCGATCGCCGCGGAATCGCTGAAGCAGAACCCCAAGTCGCGCGTCGTCTATCTCACGGCCGAGTATTTCATGTGGCGCTTTGCCACCGCGATCCGTGACAACAACGCGCTGACGCTCAAGGAACAGCTGCGCGACATCGACCTGCTCATCATCGACGACATGCAGTTCCTGCAGGGCAAGTCGATCCAGCATGAATTCTGCCACCTGATCAACATGTTGCTCGACAGCGCCAAGCAAGTCGTCGTTGCCGCCGACCGGCCGCCGTCGGAATTGGAGTCGCTCGAACCGCGGGTCCGGTCGCGCCTCAATGGCGGCGTCGCGCTTGAAATGTCGGCGCCCGATTTCGCCATGCGCCTTGGCATGCTCAACTTGCGCCTTGCCACCGCAAGGGTCGATGACGCATCGCTCAATATTTCGGAGGAGATCCTCAATCACGTCGCCCGCACCGTGACCGGCAGCGGACGCGAGCTGGAAGGGGCGTTCAATCAGCTGCTGTTCCGCCAGTCCTTCGAACCGCAGATCACCATCGACCGGATCGACGAGATCCTCGGCCACATCTATCGCACCGGCGAGCCGAAGCGGGTCCGTATCGAGGACATCCAGCGCATCGTCGCGCGCCACTACAACGTGTCGAAGACCGAGTTGCTGTCCAACCGGCGCACGCGCACCATCGTCAAGCCGCGGCAGGTGGCCATGTACCTGTCGAAGGTGATGACGCCGCGCTCCCTGCCCGAGATCGGACGGCGTTTCGGCGGTCGCGATCACACCACGGTGCTGCACGCCGTTCGCAAGATCGAGGACCTTTCGGGCAACGACAATACTCTGGCGCAGGAACTCGAGCTCCTGAGGCGGTTGATCAACGACCAGGCCTGACCGGTCTGGCGAAGACGAAACCAGAACAGCACCGGAATTCAATGACTTGCCGGTGCGGTCCTGGATCCGAAATGGGTTCGTGGTGTCGCCTGGGGGAGATCCGGAATTTGGTTTTGCGACACCGGCTCGCGGACTTCGTGGCCTTTATCCCCAGAAAGCCCGCGTAGCCGGCCTGAACCGGTGTCGCGGGCTTGCGTTTGCTGGTTTTTTCCTGTCAGTTTACGCAGATTCTGAGCCTGTTCAGACCTTTCGCGGGGCGCCGCTCACTGGTGACCCGTCATTCATTCAAGCGAGCCTGTTTCGTCATGCGTGTTATCCTGGAACGGTCAAATCTCCTGAAGTCGCTCAACCACGTCCACCGTGTCGTCGAGCGGCGTAACACCATACCGATCCTGTCCAACGTGCTGCTCAGCGCCGAGGGCGCCAGCCTCGAAATGAAGGCGACCGACCTCGACCTGGAGGTGACGGAAGCGACGCCCGCCAAGGTGGAGCGCGGCGGGGCGACGACGGTTCCGGCACATCTGCTCTACGACATCGTGCGCAAGCTCGCCGACGGCGCCGAGGTGATGCTGAAGACGGACGAGGACGGCAACGCCATGACGGTGACGTCCGGCCGTTCGAGCTTCCGCCTCCAGTGCCTGCCGCAATCCGACTTCCCGGAGCTTTCGGCCGGATCCTTCTCGCATATCTTCCGTCTCGACTCGGTTGCCCTGAAGGGCCTGATCGAGAAGACCCAGTTCGCAATCTCCACCGAAGAGACGCGCTATTATCTGAACGGCATCTACCTGCACACGCACGAGGTCGGCGGCAAGCTGAAGCTGCGCTCGGTGGCGACCGACGGCCACCGCCTGGCACGCGCCGAGATCGACGCGCCGGCGGGTTCCGAGGGCATGCCGGGCATCATCATTCCGCGCAAGACCGTGAGCGAGCTACAGAAGCTGGTCGACGATCCGGATGTCGCGGTCACCACCGAACTGTCCGACACCAAGATCCGCTTCACCATAGGCAGCGTGGTTTTGACCTCGAAGCTGATCGACGGCACCTTCCCGGACTATCAGCGGGTCATTCCGACCGGTAACGACAAGAGGCTGATCATCGACCGCCAGAGTTTCGCTGCCGCTGTCGATCGCGTCTCTACCATCTCCTCCGAACGCGGCCGCGCGGTGAAGCTTTCGATCAGCGACGGTCAGGTGACGCTTGCGGTCAATAATCCGGATTCAGGTAGTGCTACCGAGGAACTGGCCGCCGACTATTCGTCCGATCCGATCGAGATCGGCTTCAACGCCAAGTACCTGCTCGACGTTGCCGCGCAGCTGACCGGCACGGAGGCCAAGTTCATGCTGGCCGACGCGGGTTCGCCGACTCTGATCCACGACATGGCCGACGAGACCGCGCTTTATGTGCTGATGCCGATGCGGGTTTAGCCGGCGCGGCGTCACCAATCCGGCCCGCGACTGGACCGGCAGCGAGAACTATGGTTGCGGCGACTTCCAGAGCAATTCCAGGAAAGGTATGAAACGGTTTTCCGCCCGGAATTGCGTCAAAACAAAGAGTTAGAGCAGGTCTGCGTTTCCTTGAAACGACGAACCGCTCTATAGGCGGATAGCGGTTGCCGGCACAGACTCACATAAGTAAGCTTACACTTACCAATTTCCGCAACTATGCGGGATTGGCGATCGACCTGGCACCGGGTGCCGTGGTCTTTTCCGGCGATAACGGTGCGGGCAAGACCAATCTTCTCGAAGCGATCTCCTTGCTGACGCCGGGACGCGGCTTGCGCCGCGCGCCTTATGCGGATGTCGCGCGCGAAGGCGGCGACGGCGGCTTTGCCCTGCACGCCCGGCTCGATGGGCCCGACGGCCAGGTCGAGATCGGTACGGGCATTTCAGGCGGCGACAGTGCCGGCGAAGGCGGCAGGCGGGTGCGTATCAACGGCGCTTCGGCGCGATCGGCCGAGGAGATGCTGGAGTGGCTGCGCGTGGTGTGGCTGACGCCGGCGATGGACGCCTTGTTCACCGGACCAGCTGCGGATCGCCGGCGCTTTCTCGATCGGCTGGTGCTGGCGATCGATCCCGGGCACGGCCAGCGCGCAATCGACTACGAAAAGGCGATGCGCGGCCGCAATCGGTTGCTTACTGAAGGCTCCCGGGACGACCGCTGGTTCGACGCGATCGAGACACAAATGGCCGAAACCGGTGTGGCGATCGCCGCCGCACGCGCCGAGATGGTGCGCCTGCTGGCCGCGATGATCGACAGGCTGCCCGACAGCGGACCGTTTCCGCAGGCCGATATCGGCCTTTCGGGTGAGCTTGAGGCCGAGATTGCCATCGCGCCGGCGGTCGACGTCGAGGAACGGTTCCGCCGGACGCTTGCCGAGGGTCGTGAACGCGACCGTGCCGCCGGGCGCACGCTCGAGGGACCGCACCGTTCGGATCTGGTGGTTCGGCACCGTCCCAAGGCAATGCCGGCCGAACTCTGCTCGACGGGTGAGCAGAAGGCGCTGCTGGTCGGCATCGTCCTGTCGCACGCCCGGCTGACTGGCGAGATGTCAGGCATGACACCGATCCTGCTGCTCGACGAAATCGCCGCGCATCTGGATGGTGGGCGGCGCGCGGCGTTGTTTTCCATCCTCGAAGACCTGAACTGCCAGGCGTTCATGACCGGAACCGACGCGGCGCTGTTTTCCAGTCTCAAGGGGCGTGCGCAATTCCTGACTGTCGACCACGGCACGGTCGGGCGAACGATCTAGATCTTTGTCTACGCATGTCGTTGTCCTCAAAACCGCCTCACACTTTTGGGCGACATGCATCGGGTTGTGCATGTCGTTGGTTCCAAAACCGCTTCACAACTTTGGGTGACATGCATCGGGTTTGTGCATGTCGTTGGTCCCAAAACCACTTCACACTTCTGGACGACATGCATTGGCTCCTGACAAGGTTTTTCAGCCGCTATATGGTCCGGCAATGACCGCTGCCGCCCTGACCGACGAAGAGATCGAACGCTATGCCCGCCACATCGTGCTGCCCGAGGTTGGCGGCGCCGGCCAGCAGAGGCTGAAGCAGGCGCGGGTGCTGGTGATCGGCGCCGGCGGGCTGGGTGCGCCGGTGCTCGAATATCTTGCCGCCGCCGGCATCGGCACGCTCGGCGTGATCGACGATGACACCGTTTCGCTTTCCAACCTGCAGCGCCAGGTCATTCACGGCACCGACACCATCGGCATGCTGAAAACCGATAGTGCCAAGGCGGCAATCGCGCGCATCAATCCCAACACCGCTGTCGAGATACACGCGTTTCGGCTGACCGTGGACAACGCCGCTGCCCTCGTCGCCCGTTATGACATCGTCGTTGACGGTTCCGACAATTTTGAAACCCGCTATACGGTGGCCGACGCCTGCGCGAGCGAGAGGAAACCGCTGGTGCACGCCGCCGTCGGACGCTTCGATGGTTCGGTGACCGTGCTGAAGCCGTTCGAAGACGGCAAGGACGGGATGCCAAATCCGGGCTATCGCGATCTGTTTCCCGAAGCGCCGCCGCCAGGCCTGGTGCCGTCCTGTGCCGAGGCCGGGGTGCTTGGTGCGCTGACTGGTGTCGTCGGCACGCTACAGGCGATGGAGGCGATCAAGCTGATCACCGGCATTGGCGAGCCGCTTGTCGGCCGGCTGCTGCTCTATGATGGCCTTGCCGCGCGGTTCGATACGATCCGCTACAAGAGAAGCTGACATCGTGGATCGGACCGAAGTTGTCACCGTCATGAGGATCGAGGCCGATTTCGACCATTGGGACGATATGCTCGCACTGATCATGCACGCGTTCGCCACCATGGACGGTGTCATCGACCCGCCCTCCTCGGCGCACCTGCTGACCGCCGACACCTTGCGCGACAAGGCGCGGCAGGAGGTCGGCATCGTGGCGTTCGAGGGGGACAGGATCGTCGGCTGCGTTTTTGCCCTTGAAAGAATGGCCGAATTTTACGTCGGCAAGCTCGCCGTCGCGCCGGATTGTCAGGGACAAGGCATTGGCCGGCGGCTGATGCTGGCGGTCGAGGATCTTGCCCGCAGCCGCGGCAAGGCTGCGGTCGAACTTCAGACGCGGATCGAGCTGACCGGAAACCATGCTGCCTTTGCCCGCCTCGGCTTTCACGAGACCGAACGGACGGCGCATGAGGGCTACATCAGGCCGACTTCTATCACCATGCGCAAGGTCCTTGCGTAAGCCTGGACTTTCGTTCGAAGGCGGCGTCAGGTTCTGAGCGGCAGCACGCGATCCGGCGGCCGGTGGCCGTCGACGAACGCGCGGATGTTGATGATGACCCTTTCGCCCATGTCGATGCGGCCTTCGAGCGTTGCCGAGCCCATATGCGGCAGAAGCACGACCTTGCCCTTGGCGGCGAGCTTCAGCAGCTTCCCGTTCAGTGCCGGCTCGTGCTCGTAGACGTCGAGGCCGGCTCCAGCGAGCTTGCCGTCCTGGATCATCTTCACCAGCGCCTCTTCGTCGATGATGTCGCCGCGTGCGGTGTTGACGACATAGGCCGTAGGCTGCAGCAGCGCCAGCCGCCGCGCCGAAAGCAGATGGAAGGTCGCCGGCGTCGACGGGCAATTGACCGAAATGATGTCCATGCGGGCCAGCATCTGGTCGAGGCTTTCCCAATAGGTCGCCTCCAACTCATCTTCCACGGCCGGCAGCACGCGATGGCGGTTGTGGTAGTGGATCGACAGGCCGAAGGCCTTGGCGCGCCTCGCGACCGCGGTGCCGATGCGCCCCATGCCGACAATGCCGAGCCGTTTGCCCCAGATGCGGCGCCCAAGCATCCAGGTCGGCGACCAGCCGGCCCATTTCTTGTCGCCGGTGAGCACGTTGGCGCCTTCCGCCAGCCGCCGCGGCACAGCCAGCATCAGCGCCAGGGTCATGTCGGCAGTGTCCTCGGTCAGCACATTGGGCGTGTTGGTGACGGTGATGCCCTTCTTGGCCGCCGCCGTGACATCGATCTTGTCGACGCCATTGCCGAAATTGGCGATCAGCTTGAGATTGTCGCCGGCCTGGGCAATCAGCGCCGCGTCGATCTGGTCGGTCACCGTCGGCACCAGCACGTCGGCTTCCTTGACCGCCGCGACCAGTTCCGGCTGCGTCATCGGCCTGTCCTCGACATTCAGCCGGGCGTCGAACAGTTCGCGCATGCGGGTCTCGACCGGATCGGGCAGCTTTCGCGTGATGACCACGAGAGGCTTCTTTTTGCCTACCATTGTTTCCTCGTACCCCGATCTCGTTGAGACCTCTTTAACCAAGACCGGCGAAACTGAAAGCCGGTCGCGGTGCCGATTACCCCATGTAACAAGCGGTGCCGCCGAAGACAAAGAAAAAGGGGCGCCAAGGCAAGCGCCGAAAGGAATGAAAGTGTCTGGTTTCGCGTCGCTTCGCCTGACCCTCAGTGCAGCATTTCTCGGCGCTCTGCTTCATTCTCCGCTTGCCGCGGCGCAGAGTGCGGCAGCACCTGCCCAGAGCGTCGTCACGCTCGGCCCGAGCGGTCTGCCGCTGCCCCGATTCGTCAGTCTGAAATCCGGCCGCGTCAACTCGCGCGTCGGCCCCGGCGCCAACTACTCGGTCGACTGGATGTATATGAAGGCCGGCCTGCCGATGGAGATCATCCAGGAATTCGATACATGGCGCCGCGTGCGCGACGCCGACGGTTCGGAGGGCTGGATCAACCAGTCGCTGCTTTCCGGCCGGCGCACCGCAATCGTCGCCCCCTGGCAGCGCGGCAAGGGCGCCCAGGTGAACCTTCTCAACAGCCCTGAACAGGACGCAAGGGTGGTCGCGATGGTCGAGCCTGGCGTCATGGGAACGATCAAGTCCTGCGACGGCCAGTGGTGCGAAATGACGTTCGAGGGCCACACCGGCTGGCTCGCCCAGTCGCTTGTCTGGGGCGCTTATCCCGGTGAGCGGGTCAAGGACTGATTTTTGACCCTTTGACCACGATCGTTCCGGACCAAAGAGTTTCCAAACAGCCTCTTAGTCTTACTGAGTCAGAAAGTCGCGGATGCGGGGGATTCGCGCTGGTCGC
>NZ_JBWKME010000095.1:0-423 GCF_056431085.1 Mesorhizobium waitakense
CCTACGCACCTACGGCTTCAGGCTTTCCCAGAAAGACGTCGTCGATCGGTTCGGAGTGGAATTCGCGCCCGGTGAATATGCACGCTATCAAGTCGCCCTGTCAGCCATTAGCCATGAGGCCGGCGTTATTTTTGACGATGTCCTCTTGCGCGCCGATACACACGCCGAGGCATAACATGACAGTCAGCGTCGCCGAGACGGCTCGCGGCCGCACGTTGCAGTGCGCTTCGGTCCAGAAGACCGAATGTCCTTTTCACAACCCATTGCTTACAAAGCGATATTTCGCATTTTTTAGTTGTGTGCAAGGATTTGTGTAATGCAAACTAGTACCTCTGCACAGAGGTTATGACTCTTTGGAAGTCGGCTTGGGATAGGCTTTGGCCATCTTAAGGCGTGCGTTTTCGGTAGAGAACATCCAGTTGA
>NZ_JBWKME010000095.1:458-794 GCF_056431085.1 Mesorhizobium waitakense
GTGTAGTGGAATTCCAGCCGTCGAAGGACGCGTCGCGCCTCTGAAGCAGGCAGAGCCTGGTAGAGCGCGGCGGCCGAGTGGGTTGACAGATTGTCGAGCACTACCCTGACGCGTTCGGCCTGCGGGTAATGGATATCGACGAGGTCGCGCATGGAATGGGCAAAGTCTTCCGCAGCGCGCCGCTCGGTGACCTTGACTTTGCGCCAGGAGCGGTGTGCGTCGAGGAAGACGAACGGGTTGGCGGTGCCGTTGCGCTTGTACTCGCAGTCATACCGCTCAAGCCGGCCGGTTCGGCCGGGATCGGCTGTCGCACCTCGCCGATGAGTTGGGTCGGGC
>NZ_JBWKME010000096.1:0-1466 GCF_056431085.1 Mesorhizobium waitakense
CCCAAACTTCAGCCGGTTCAACCCGTCATAACCTCTGTGCAGAGGTACTAGTACACCTCGGCTGAAGTTACGACTCGTTGGGTTCCGGCGGCGCGCATTTGGTGATTCACTTTGGGTGATTCGCAACCTGAGGAGAATTCCATGTCGCGGCATTGTGCCCCGCTCCCGCTCAGCGCCGAGGCGCGCAGCGAACTGGAGCGCTTGATCCGCAGCCATTCGACACCCCAGCAACTGGCGCTTCGGGCGTGGATGATCGTGCTGGCGGCCGATGGCGCCGGCGTTGGCGAGACCGCACAGCGGCTGGGCGTGTGGCGCAAAGGGGTGAGCTTGTGGCGAGCACGTTGGCTGGCGCGCCACGCGGGCGAGGCGGTCGCGGCACGGCTGCAAGATGCGCCGCGCTCGGGGGCGCCGGCGACGATTACGGCGGAGCAGACCTGCGCCATTGTCGCATTGGCGTGCGAGCGGCCGGACGACGGCGCGGTTCCGATCAGCCACTGGAGCACGAGCGATCTGGCGCGCGAGGCGGTACGACGCGGCATCATCACATCCATCTCGCCTCGGTCGGTGGGGCGCTTTTTAAAAAGAATCCGACCTCAAGCCGCATCTGGTTCGCCCTTGGTTGACGGCCAAGCCCGATCCGGACTTTGAAACCAGATGCATCGATGTGTGCAGCGTCTATCGCAGCGCCATCGCAGCCCAAAAGACGACGAAAACGGTGTCGATCGACGAGATGACCGGCATCCAGGCGCTCGAACGGATCGCCCCTTCCTTGCCGATCAAGCCGGGCAAGGTCGAGCGATGCGAGTTCGAATATGTCCGCCACGGCACGCAAACGCTGATCGCCCACTTCGACGTCGTCACCGGCAAGGTCGGCGGTACGATCGCAAACACGCGCACCGAAGCCGACTTCGTGAGCTTCCTCGATGGCCTGTTGCGCACGGCAGCCCCGGCCATGCGCTGGCGCATCGTGTGCGACAATCTCGACACCCACAGGTCGGAGGGCGTCGTGCGGCTGGTGGCGCGCCAGTGCGGCATCGATGAAGCAACGCTCGGCCGCAAAGGGCACGACGGCGTCCTTGCAAGAAAGGCCAGCCGCGCGGCGTTCCTGCGCGATCAGAGCCATCGCATCACCTTCCACTTCACCCCCAGGCACGCCTCCTGGCTCAACCAGATCGAAATCTGGTTCTCCATCCTGGTGCGCAAGCTGCTGCGCCGCGCCAGCTTCACCTCCACCGCCGATCTTAAAGACCGCATCGAGCGCTTCATCGACTACTTCAACAAGACCATGGCAAAGCCATTCAAATGGACCTGGGCCGGCAAACCCTTGACCGCCTAACCAATGCGTCCAATCTTCCGCCGGCGTGTACTAAGGCTTGTTGAGATTCATCGTGAGTTTATGACGGCAGCAGCAAGATTGATGAAGGCTGCGAAGCTCTGGTCGGTTTTGTCAGCTCGCATGGCGATAC